>JBOGIV010000546.1:0-21304 GCA_050747925.1 Vicinamibacterales bacterium | reverse complement strand
CCTCAGCGGTTTCTCGGCTGTTTGCACATCTCCATTGGCGATGAGCGCTTGCGCCAATATCAAATGCGCCTCTGCGTAGCCGGGCACCGTATTCAGGGCCCCCTGTGCAAATTGGATCGCGTCATTGTACTTGAACGCCTGCAGAGAGAGGCGGGCCAATTCCAGTTCGGCGACGGCGAAGCGCGGGTTCAAGCGCACGGCTTCGCGATAGGCGGTCATTGCATCATCGGGCTGATTCCCAGCCGCCAGGATTTTTCCGAGAACAAAGTGAGCCCGAGGGTTGGTGGGGTTGGTCGTCACTGCGGCCCGAATCGTCACCAGCGCCTCCGTGGCCTGCCCCTCGTCGGCCTGGAGCGCCGCTTTTCCGATCAGGGCATCCACATTCTTCGGCTGCTTGCCGAGGACTTCGTCGACCAAGCGATGGGCTTCTGCCCGGTCGCTATCGGCCAAGGCCAGCGCAGCGAGTCGCAGTTTTGCCAGGGCTGCCGACTCTGGCTTTTCAGCCAGATCTATGTAGAGTGATCTCGCTTCGGGGACCTTCTGGACCGATGCGTAGTAATCGGCCAGCGCCATCTTCCCTTCGGTGCCTGGCACGTCCTCTGCGAGCACCTTCAAGGGCGTCTCCGCATCCCGCGCTCGACCCGAACCCAGGTAATACAGGGCCAGGGCCCGATTTGCCAGAAGGCTCCTCGGCTCGATCTTGAGGGCCTCGACAACGGCCTGCTCTGCGGCCGCGTTGCGGCCGGTGGCCCAGTACAGGTTCGCAAGCGCGAGTCGGGCCGGAATGGACTTCGGATCGGTGGCCACCGCCTTCTTGAATGCTTCTTCAGCCTGTGGGATATCGCCCTTCGCAAACTGGAGTAGAACGCCGAGCGTCGCATAGTTGATGCCCTGCGATGGGTCGGTCTGGATGGCGTGCTCGATTTGGGCGACGGCGCCGTCGATATCTTTTAGTCCCGCGAGGGCGTTCCCGCGCAGGATCTGCGCCTGAACATGGTTAGGCTCTCGCTCTAACGCCTTGTCGGCACGGGTCTTCGCGTCCTCGAACTGTCCGACAACCAGCAGCATTTGGCCGGCTTTGGTCTGGGCATCCGGGTTGTCGGGCATCAAGTCGGCGGCACGAACGAACTCCCCAAAGGCGTTCCGAACGTCGCGATTCTGCAAGTAAGCTTCGCCGAGCTTGGCCCGAGCCTCACCTGACTTGGGGTCAACCCTCACCGCATTTCGGTACTCGATGATGGCTTCACTGACCTTACTGTCAGCGAGGTAGGCGTCGCCGCGGGCCAGGTACTGGACTCTGGTCGCGTCAGGTGTGAACTTGCATCCCACCAAGGCACCGAACCCAATCAACACGGTAACGAGAACTTGGGTGATCCGAAGCATTCGCGCAGTACTCCCAGATCGTCGGTACACACACGACGAACCTTTAAGAACAGGAAAGCCTACCATCTAACGAGGAAGCCCTGCCACCGAGGCGGCAGGGCTTCAAAAGGGGAGCGGAGCTGGGGAGCCCGGAAGCTATCTAGAGTCGAGCTTTTGCCTTCGAGATCCAGCGGCGTCGAGCTGCCGCGCCGAGGCCGATGAGCCCGGTGCCCAACAGAATCATCGAGCCTGGCTCCGGAACTGACGTGACCTCGAAGTCACCGCTGGCCAACGAGCCGGCAACTCCCGTGACATTTATGTGCATGAAGACCGAGTAGGTTCCACCCAAGCCGCTAGTTGAACCCGTGCACGCGACGATATTACTCGGCGGCGATGAACAGGTGAAGATCGGCAGCGTCGATGGCGGCGGGAGAATCGAATTTGTGGGGTCTAGGTACCCTTTCGCAGTCGTAACGGCGCCACCGCTCTGGGTTCCGGCAACAGACCAGGTCGGCGACCCAGGGTTTGTGAATCCGTCCTGCACCAACCAGATGTCCAACGACCCGGAACCAGTGAAGAATGCCAAATACGACAGATCCATATGGGGCGTCGGGCCGAACAGTGGCGGCGACGTCAGGCCAGTGTCGACCGTTATCGAGGACGCTGTAGTAAGCGAGAAGGCCGTGATGGCACCACTGACTGGGTTAAGGTCACCGACGCCACCGTCAGTCACAGTGATATCGATGCCACCCGTACTCGCGTCGTCGATGTAAAGGATGAAGGCCGCCTCGGCGGATGGGGCCATCCCAAGAACTGCAACCAACACTGCCAAACCTGCCAAGCGCCGCATCATCGCCGCTCCTAATCTAGTCGTCCACAGAGACCGAGGGGTCGGGCTGCACGGCTGCAAGAACATTGCCTGTCGATACAATCCCCGGTCGTCAGGCGATAAATGAGTGTCTGCAAACCACTTAGCTGGAGCCTTACAAATCGGAAATCAGGATTTAGTCACCTGAGACGTTGCCTTTAGGCTCGACGGCGCATCCTTACTTTGTCCGGTAGTTGACGGAAAACCTGTAACTACACGGGAAGGAATTCGTCGAGCAGTGGAAGCAGCATTCGAACGAATTCCTGTGCCCGACGCTCCGCGAGTTGTTCAGACTCGGTCGATTCCCCTACAACTGGGCTGATCACGCGGACGACCGCGCCGTCTGTTCGATTCAACCGAACGGCGTCGGTGACCATGAAGATCTTCCCCCAGTACTCGCTGGCCACGATCCGGCCGTGGCTTTGGTACCAGTAGAGCACCAGCTGGCGATCCAGACCCTTTTGGATTATGTACCGATTCACTATCGCTCGCGAGGACCTAGCCGGGCGGTCTATCTCGAGGGTGCCCTTGGAGACCGGCAACCAGCCGGCGCCGGGAAGGCAGTTCTGAGGGGAGTGAATCGTGTCGCCTTGTTTTTGGCTTTGCCAATAGCCGACGTAGAGCCCCACCCCCTCGCCAGTGGCCTTGAAATACGCGCGCGTGAGGTAGTCGTCGACACCCAACACGTCGAGAACCTTGTCGTCCAACGGCGGCTGGGGCACGCCCCGCCACTCGCTCAACCCGGTCGGGAAGTCCGCGAATGACTTCCGAAGCGGGACGACTTCCTGCCGGTCAGCCCGAGTCACTGCGCCCGCTGCGGCGACGAGCGTGAGGAGGAGCACGACAACTCGCGAGCGCATACTCATCTGGTCACGCCGCTGCAGTCACGGCAGGCGGCATTCGCGAAGGCGCTAACCGGCCGATCAGCCATTGCAGACCCAGCATCATCCCGAAGGCGACAAGAAACACAATCCATCCCGAAAACTCGTGGAAGAACCCTTCCGCGGCCTCGGTTCCCCACCAATGTGCAGTGATTCCCGTTCCGGCCACACGAGCGCCATTAGCGAGGATGGCGATAGGTACCGCGGACACGACCAGCGCCGCGCGAACCCACAAGCGTGGGTCAGCAAAATAGCCGTACACCAGTCCGAGGGTGATGAGCGTGATCAGAGACCGGATGCCGCTGCAGGCTTCAGCGATTTCGAGCGTCGTGTGTGCCAGCACAATCACGTTGCCTTCGCGAAGTACGGGGATGCCGGCCGCCGCGATGGCAGACTCTCCGGCGCGAGACGCCAGCAACTGCAGCGGGAACGTAATCTGATTGAAGATGATCGCCGGCAACGGAATCATCAGGAGCAAGAATGCGAGGGGGAAGGCCAAAGCCCGAAGATGCGCCCACCCAAACAAGTAGAGCACCATGCCAGCCAGGACGCCTACCAGCGAGACACGGCTGAGGAACAGCTCGGCCCCGAGCAGCCCCGCCAAGAGTGTCAGAAGGCTTCCAGCAAAAACCCCGAGTCCGAACCAGCTTGGCTGTAACGGCAGAGACTCCAGCCGTTCTTTGCGCTCCCAGCTGAAATAGAGCGCCAGAGGGACGATGAGGAATCCGTGGGAATAGTTATCGTCATGCCCCCAGTCGAAGACAAGCTTCTGGATGACCTGCCAGTACACCGCACCGAGAGCCGCCAAAAGCAGGGCAGCCGCCGTCAGCTTTTTAGCGTCGAGCATGAGCTGACCGAAAATTGTAGCATCCGAATCACTGACAGCCCGCTAGGCAACCCTGATGGGTTGCCTCTACATGCATCACACGGACAGCCTCCTGAGCTGGGGCCGTCATTGCAGTTTCAGACGCTCACGAAGGAGACGAATGTCGGGGCGCTGGGAAAGCTCGGGGTCTAGCTTTTCGGCGGCCTCGAGTTCGGCGCGCGCGCGGGCCAGGTTATTGAGCGCCGCGTGCACCATCGCCCCATGGACGAGGACGTCGACGTTCCCCGTCGTGCCTGCCAGGGCGCGCTCAATCAGCAATGCCGCTCGTTGATTGTCCCCCAGCCGGTAGTGAATCCAACCGAGCGTGTCGGCGACAAGTGGATCGGGCGACACCTGAAAAGCGCGTTCTGCGAGCGGCAACGCTTCGCTCGCCCGATCCTTGTGCTCGACCAACGCGTAGGCCAGGTTGTTCAGCGCGGTCAGGTTGCGTGGGTCGATTCTCAGCACTTGCCGATAGCGCTCGATCGCGCGGTCGTGGTCCCCGCGCTGCGAGTAGATGACCGCAAGCTGTAGATTCGCGCTGTTGAGTCTCGGCTCGAGGTCAACGGCTCGACGGAGGAGAGTTTCGGCCTCGCCTGTGTTTCGCTTCTGAATCTCGCCTTCGGCCCGCAGTGAGAGCGCGGCCGCTTCTCGACTGAGTCCCATGCGCGTCAGCGCGTTCAGGCGCCGCTCCGAGAAGAGCGCCGGGAGCATCGTCTTCTGGTCGAGTTGCCTGGACACATCCTCGGTACGTATCGCTTTGGCTGAAAACGGCGCGCAAAGCGGGTCTCCCACGACGACGGTTTGCCAACTGAGAAACGGCATCGCCAGGTAGAACGACTCCGCCAGATTGAAGCCGGCAAGGTAGGTGGGAAACAAGATCTGCGGCCGAATCGTCGCGCTCAGATACGGCTCGGTCACATGTCCCGCTACTCCGGTGATGCCGTCACGAATCAGGTCCGCGATGAGAGACTGAGTCCCCAAATTACCCGCGGGACGCCCACCCGGTGCCCAGGTGGCCGGTGGCTCCGTGAATGTTCGACCGTCCGTGCTCACAAACATTCCACCGATCGCGCCATCGGCAAAGGTCAAGCCAAATCGCCTGAGGCGATTTGATGGATCATTCGAGCCCCAAGAGTAGTAGCCGATGACCGGGTCAGGCGTCGTGGCGATCGCGGGCGTGGACTCGAGCAGGACGCGGCTTCCTAACCCGGCGCGCTGCAAACGTCCAGCGGTATCGATCAGCCATCGGTCGCCGCCCGCATCGGTCGGCGTTGCCTTGAGGTCGAGAACGATGCGGCCATCGCGCGTCGGGGCCTGCGCCCGGTCGATCAATTTGAGGACTTCGTCCACAGAGTATCCGTCCAGGCGGGTGACGAGGTAAATGTCAGCGTCGGCGCGCGCGAACGGCTGGGCCAGCGAGGGGTCGCGCTGATCGAGGAAGTACGGATTCGGCACCTGTCCGACGATCGACGGGCGCAGCCCGACCATCTTTCGATAGAGCAGCGTCAGCTCCGAATCGACGCTGGCCACAGTTCCGGTGAGCCCGTCGGTCCCGGCGATCCGAAGTGGGATGCCCTTGGCCAGCACGATGTAGAGGATCTGATCCTGGAGTGTGTGTGCGGCCAGCCACGACGCGATCGGCGATTCGATCTGACTCTCGTACTCGCTGCGCGGCACCGACTCGGTCATCGGCGCTGACACACGGAGAACGTGATTCGCTGAAAGGCCGCGCTTGCGCGTGTAGTGCTCGCCGATTTGGACAGAAGCGTCGCTTCGATCGTTGATCACCAAGAGAACATTGTCAGTGGACTGGGCGACTGACAATCGAGCCCACAGCAACAGACTTAGCGCCGAGCTCAGCGCGCTGGCACGTCTCATCGCGGACCCTCGATCGACGCCACGGGAGTTGTGTTCCACTCCGCGGTCGGAAGCGCCCCGGGCAGCCGGAATCCCCAACGGCCAAAGAGATGCAGTGCGGTACCAGCAACGAAGGAGATCCCGTTACCGAGGTGGTGAAGAATGTGGGCCGGAATGACTCTCAGAGCGAACCCCGCGCCGCGCTGGCGTGCGAACCACCGGTAGTAGCGAAAGTTCAAAGCGACGAGCGCGGCCAATGAGGCGAGCGCACCGAGCGGCGCCATCGGCAGAAAGACGGCGGCGCCGGCAAACGCAACGAAGAGATATGACAGCAGAACCGACAGGCGCAGCTCGAACCGCGTGTTCAGATCATTCGCGAGCGCCTGATATCGGTGGATCAATTGCGCCCACGGAACACCACGCGCGCGAATATCGATGACGATGCTGCTCCACAAGGTCCAGCGCTTGAGGTGGCGTCCGCGAAACTGAGGGTCCAAACGAATGCGGTATCCGGCTCGCCGCATGCGATAGCCAAGATCGATGTCTTCGACCGAGGGCCGTGTAAAACGCTCGTCGAATCCACCGACGGCTCGAAAGGCGTCGGCCCGAATCGCGCCCAACCCAGCCCAAAACGTCGCGGCCTCTTGATTGCCGGTCTCATGCACGTACGCGTGCGACAGGTTCTTGTACTGCGACATGAAATTGGGCTGCGGCGGTGACAAGTCGTAGGCGCCGAACACGGCGGCGATGCTCGAGGTCTGCTCGAGCATGCGAAACATGCCGGCCAACGCGTCGGGTGCCGCGATGACGTCCGCGTCCACGAAGAGCAAGATGCCTCCGCTCGCGATGCGTGATGCGCGATTGCGCGCGACCGCGGGACCTGAAGGGCCCGGCACGTCGATGACGCAAGCGCCGCAGGCTGTTGCCAACGGTCGGCAGTCGTCAACCGCGCCGTCGGCCGCCACGATGATCTCAGCGTCGGGGAGAGATCGACGGGCCGCCGGGAGACTTTGACCGAGCTGTGACAGGTCTCGGTGGAACGGAATGATGATCGTTGCGTTCACCCTGGGCTCAACCATCTTAATGCTGACCGAGACGGCTATCATCGATACGGCAACGGCGGTATCGGCTGTGTGAAAAAGCGGCAACCCCTTAGGTGATGCTTGCGACCCGTCCCGTGAACCCGCATACTCGGTCGACCACCATCGTGTCGGTTCACGCTTTCGCTCAGACATGACAGATCCGGATGGCCTGAAGCCCAGAAGCGTGAGGCAGCTGGCGCCGGGAGACCACGTCGTGATCGTCGGTGCTGGCCCGGCGGGTCTGACCGCGGCGTACGAGCTGACCAAACGGTCTGGCGCTCGAATCACCGTTCTCGAAGCCGATCACATCGTCGGCGGGATCTCGCGTACGGTTCAATACAAGGGGTTCCGCTTCGATATGGGCGGACACCGGTTCTTCACGAAGATCGGCCCGGTTGAGCGGCTCTGGCACGAGATTCTCGGCAACGAGTTCATCAGAGTGCCGAGGTTGTCGAGGATTTTCTACAACGGACGCTACTTCGACTATCCGCTCCGGCCCATGAACGCGCTCTCTGGCTTGGGAGCGTGGAACGCGGCGATGATCGTTCTGAGCTACCTCAAGTGGCACTATCGGCCGTATCCGGTTGAAGAGAACTTCGAGCAGTGGGTGACCAATCGCTTTGGCCGGCGGCTGTATCTGGCGTTTTTCAGAACCTACACCGAAAAGGTCTGGGGCTTACCCTGCAGCGAGATCCGCGCTGAGTGGGCGGCGCAGCGCATTCAGGGCCTCTCGTTGGCGCGAGCCATTTTGAACGCCACGGCTCTGAACAAGCGATCGACGGAGATCAAGTCGCTGATCAATGAATTTGAGTATCCACGACTCGGACCCGGGCAGATGTGGGAAACCTGCCGCGATCTCGTCGTGGCGCGCGGGCACAGCGTCCGGCTGGGCCATCGCGTGACGCGGCTCGACGTCAGCAACAATCAAGTCACGTCAATCGCTTGCGACACGGGGAACGGGGAAGAAGTCCTGCCCGTCGATCACGTGATCTCGTCGATGCCGCTGCGAACGCTTGTGCGGGACCTTCGTCCGACTCCGCCGCCAGAAGTGACTGCTGCGGCCGAGGGCCTGACCTACCGCGAATTCCTGGTCGTCGCGCTCATGCTCCGGCGAGAGCACCTGTTTCCTGACAACTGGATCTACATCCATACGCCGGGTGTGAAGGTTGGCCGCATCCAGAACTTCAACAACTGGAGCGCGGCCATGGTGCCGGTGCCGGGCATTACGTGTCTGGGCATGGAGTACTTCTGCTTCAAAGGCGATGGGCTCTGGTCCAGTGCGGACGCGGATCTGGCCGCTCTGGCGGCCTCTGAACTCGAACAGCTTGGTCTCGCACGCAAAGAGGACGTGGTGGATGCCAAGGTTGTACGAGTGCCCAAAGCGTACCCGATCTACGACAGCGCGTATCGAGGGCACGTCGACCGAATCCGCACCCACCTCGACGACGTGACAAACCTGCATACCGTCGGTCGCAACGGCATGCACAAATACAACAACCAGGACCATTCGATGTTGACCGCGATCATGACGGTCGACAACATGCTGGGCTCGTCACACGACATTTGGAGCGTGAACACCGACTACGAGTACCACGAAGAGCAGCGAGTCACCGAGTCGGCGGAACCTGTCCAGGGGTGATGTGGGACTCCGAATCGGGATCGACGCCACGTGCTGGGCGAACAGCCGCGGCTACGGGCGCTACACACGCGAGGTCGTCTCCGAGCTGATCTCGATCGGCTCGCGCCACACGTTCATTTGTTTTCTCGATGACCGCTCGGCCGCGCACTTCGATCTGACGAACGCCAACCTCCAGCGGGAGATCGTGCGTCAACGTGTGTCGCCCACGCTCGCGGCGACGTCAGGAGGTGGCCGATCACCGCTGGACATGTTGCGGCTCACCGGCGCGGTTCGTCGAGCCTCGCTGGATGTGTTCTTCTCTCCGTCGGTCTACGGATACTTCCCGCTTCCGCCTGGGCTTCCCGCCGCGGTGACCGTGCACGACGCCATCCCGGAGCGTTTTCCTTCGCTCACGCTGCCAACCCGTCGCGATCGATGGCTCTGGTGGGCCAAGGTACGGCTGGCGCTGGCCCAGGCTCGAGTGATTCTCACGGTCTCGGAGTACGCCGCCCGCGACATCGCCACCTATCTGCGGGTGCCGCGCTCTCGCATTCGAGTCACGCTCGAGGGTGTGGCCGCTGAATACCGTCCAAGCGAATCGGCTGAGGATGTCAGGGCCGCAGCCGAGCGTGTGGGGTTGCCCGCCAACGCTCGTTGGCTGATGTATGTCGGCGGCTTTGGCGCGCACAAACATGTTGATCTGCTGGTTCGGGCCCACGCTGCGGTCGCCAAGCGTCACCGGGCGCCGCCGCTGATGCTCGTGCTGGCGGGATTGGTGGCCGACGGCTTCCATCAGGATGCCGCTGGTGTGGAGGCGGCGATCCAAGAGTGCGGCACTCAGGAGCTGGTTCGGTGGACGGGTTATCTGCCTGACGCCGAGCTCCGCCATCTTCACAGTGGAGCAGTGGCCTTGGCCCTGGTCTCTGCCTCCGAGGGCTTCGGCCTCCCTGCCGTCGAAGCCGCGCGATGTGGCGTGCCCGTCATCGCCACTACCGAGAGCCCTCTGCCTGAGATTCTCGAAGGCGGCGGCCTGTTTGTACAGCCCGGAAGCCGTGACGCAATCGAAGCGGCACTTGAACGCCTCGTGACAGACGAGCCGACTCGACGCGCCATGGGACTCCAAGCCTTGAAGCGCGCAAGCGAGCTCAGCTGGCCGCGCAGCGCCGGGATCGTTCTCAAGACGCTGGAGGATCTGGTGCTGTCGCGCCAGGTCGCCTGACATGGCCGCGCAGTCGTTCGGAAGCCGACTGGCCGCCGTGCTCGCTGGCGAGCTCGTAAACAAAGGCTGCGTCATCGTCGCGTTCATGTGGCTCGCGCGAACTCTTGATCCCGCCGCGTACGGCGAAGTCGAGTGGGCGCTTTCTTTGACCATGCTATTTACTCTGGTCGCCGATGCAGGACTCACCACCTGGGCCACCGCCCAGATCGCCGCTGAACCCGCAAAGGGGCCTGTGCTGGTCGGGCAGGTGGGGTGGCTTCGAGCCTTTCTCGTTGCGCCAACCTCTCTCGTCCTGATTGTGGTCGCGGTGTCGTACGGCGGGCGCGCCGGCTCTGCGCTCGCGATCTACGGCCTGAGCTTGTGGCTGACGCCCTTTCTTCTGCAGTACCTGTTCAACGGCTTGCTGAGGACAGCATGGGCGGCTCTGGGTAACGCCATCAGAGGATTCACCTTTGTGATCGCCGTCATCCTGCTGGTTCCCGCCGACTCTTCGCCGTCCCGCGTCGCGATTGCCGAGATCCTTGGCGCGGGGGCGCTGGCGCTGTCGAATGTCATCGTGTTTAGAAAAGTGTTTGGGTTTGCAGTGCCTGTTAGAAGGGGACGCGACCATCTCGTGTCGGTCCTGAAGCAGTCGTGGCGGATCGGCGCGACGGAAGTGACCTGGGGAGCCCATTGGTATGCCGGACTGATCCTGCTTGGATATCTGGCGACATCCACGGAGGTGGCTTGGCACTCGGCGAGCTTGCGCCTCGTGATGGCGCTGCACACCGGCGTCTGGCTCTATCTCTACGTCCTTCTCCCCAATCTTGCTCGTGTCGTGACGCGCGATCCGCCGGCGTGGGCCGAGATGGTGTCGGAGTCGGTGCGAATGACGAGCTGGATTGGGGCCGGCATCGCGTTGGTCGGCACCCTGGGGGCGGAGCCGATCTTGACAACCGTCTTCGGCCCGCCGTTTGTTGCCGCAACGCCGACCTTTCGGGCAGCGGCGTGGGTGATACCGACGGCGTGGCTCAGCGGGCACATCAGGTATTCGCTCATTGCCGCTCAGCAGCAACAGAAGGATTACCACGCGGCTCTTATTGGTAGCTTCACGACGATCGGGCTGACACTCCTGCTCGTGCCGTTCCTTCGAAGCACTGGTGCTGGGCTCGCGCTGCTGGGCGGAACGATCGCAAATGCCGTGGCGGCGTGGGGGCTGGCCATCGGCGTTTTACCCAGATGTGCCTACTTTCGCACGGTCAGAACCACGCTGCTCTGTTGCGTCACGTGCCTCACGCTTGGATTCATTGCAACGCCCTCGGTCGGGGCGCTGCGCGCCACCGTCCTGGCCGCCACCAGCTTTGCCGGCCTCGCGGCCTTAGCCGAGCGCGAACGCCTCGGGAGGCTGCGGACCGTGTTCGTCGATGCGCTTAGGCCGAGAATAGGGAGAGCAGATGACGAAGCCTGAGGCGCCTAAGCCTGACTTGGCGGTCATCCTCCCGGCCTTCAATGAGATCGGGGCGATTGCCGAAACCCTTTCGCGGGTTCGTGAGGTGGTGGCCTCCTTGGGGGCCACCACCGAGATCATCGTTGTGGACGATGGATCCACCGATGGAACGGGTCAGCGCGCCAGCGAGCTCGGCGCGCGTGTTCTCACGCATCCCGTGAATCGGGGATATGGCGCCGCCCTGAAAACTGCAATCCTCAACACGGCGGCCGAGCTCGTCATGATCATGGACGCCGACTGTACCTATCCCCCCGAAGCCATTCCCAGGCTCTATGAGAGGGCTCAACAGGCCGACATGGTGGTCGGTGCGCGCGCGCTCTCGTCAAGCGGTGTGGCGTTGGCTCGACGCCCCGCCAAATGGGTTCTGAACCGGCTCGCGAGCTACCTGGTCGGTCGCTACATTCCAGATCTGAACTCCGGTCAGCGGGTCATGAAACGATCAGCCGTGTTGAGGTACATGCACTTGTGCCCAGACGGCTTCTCGTTTACGAGTACGATCACGCTCGCCCTCCTGGCGAACGGTCATTCTGTGTTTTGGGAACCGATTCCGTACGCGAAACGGACAGGCGACTCCAAAATCCGACCGTCGCATTTCGGCAGTTTCATCCTGCTGGTCGTGCGCGCCATCGTCTTGTTCAACCCCCTGAAGGTGTTTCTCCCGCTCGGGGCCCTGTTGTTTGCCATTGGCGTGGGGAAGCTCATCCAGGACATCATTCTCGAGAACCTCTCCGAGACAGCCGTTATGGCCTTCCTCTCGGCGATCGTGGTGTGGGCCGTTGGTCTGCTGGCCGACATGATCGCGCGATTGCAGATGCACCCGCCGTGGCGGCCGTAGTGGAGTCATGCGGCGTTGGCTAATTCGGGCGGCGGTCTCCGCCATGGTCGCGGGCGTTCTTCTGACGGTCGTCCCGATCGATTCGGTGCTCGCGGCGCTCAAGCGCATAAGCCTTCGGACATGGACCGCGAGCCTCGCGATTTTTTTTGTTGGTCATTACTTGAACGCGATCAAGCTGCGTCTCCTCGTGGGGCGTGCATTCGTGCCCCTCGGGTCCTGCGTGCGGGCGCAATATGCGGGCCTGGTCGCCAACCTGAGTCTGCCAGGATTGGCCGGTGGCGACCTGGTCAGAGCAGCCTACCTGGTCCCAGTGGCCGGGGTGAACAGAGTCGCAATCGGCAGTGTGGCCGACAGAATCCTGGACACAGTCACGTTGTTGGCTCTTGCAGTGATTGCACTTCCCGTTGCGGGAGTTCCGGCTGGAATTGCCCATCAGTCTCCCGGCCTTCGCGCGTCGCTGGTCGTGCTTGTGGGCGCCGCGCTACTCGCTGCCGCGGTGTGGGTCCTCCGGCGGCGCCCGGTCTTCGCTGAAGAACTGGTGTCGATAGCAGCGGAGTTGGGAGCCAGACGCGTCGACTTGACCAGTGCCGTAGTGATTTCTCTCGTGGTTCAGTCGGCGTTTGTTCTGACAAACGCATGGCTCGCGCGTGAAGTTGGCGTGACGACGACTCTCGCCGCGTGGTTTGTCGCGTGGCCACTCTCCAAACTCATCGCGGTGCTGCCAATCAGTCTCGGTGGAATCGGCGTTCGAGAAGCCGCGTTGGTGTCACTGATGGCGCCGTACGGGGCGCCGAAGGATGCGGTCCTCGCGTCTGGCTTTTTATGGCAGACCGTCCTCGTTGTGAGCGGACTCATCGGCCTTGCGGCATCGCACTGGGTCCTGCGGCCGGCGACGATACCGTCCTCCTCAAAGGCGAGCGATTAATGCCGTCAACAGCAGGTCCGTCTTTTGTTGTGCTCGGCGCCGGACCGGCGGGACTGGCCGCCGCGTTCAAGTTGTCGCAACGGGGCTGGTCCAACGTTACGGTATTCGAGCGCAGCCCCCGTGTTGGTGGCAACGCCGGAAGCTTCGAGATCGAGGGAATCCCCGTGGACTTCGGGAGCCATCGGCTGCATCCTGTGTGTCCACCAGCCGTCATGGCGGACATCCGAGCTCTGCTCGGAGACGACCTGCTCGATCGGCCACGCCATGGGCGGATTCGCCTGCGAGGCCGATGGGTGCACTTCCCGCTGAAGCCGTTCGACCTTTTGACGCGGCTGCCGCCGTCGTTCGTTGGTGGCGTGCTGGTCGATTCCGTACGAAAGCGGTTTGCCGCGACAGAAAACGAGCCCAGCTTCGCTTCGATTCTCGAGCGTGGACTTGGCCGCACGATCTGCCGGGATTTCTATTTTCCCTATGCCGAAAAAATCTGGGGTCTGCCTCCCACACAACTGGATCCAGAACAGGCCAAGCGGAGAGTCTCGAGCGGCTCGCTCGGGAAGATGGTGCGCCGCGTGCTGGAGGCGCTGCCAGGCCTGCGCCGCCCGGGGGCCGGCCGCTTCTTTTACCCGCGGCGAGGTTACGGACAACTCAGTGACGCGCTCCACCGCGCAGCCGTCGAGCGTGGCGCCGCCGTCCTCCTCGAGGCAAACGTGAAGGGCGTGGTGGTGGAAGAGCAGCGCGTGCAGCATGTCGAAGTCGAGCACGCCGGAGAAACTCGAATCGTCCCAGCCACCCAGGTGTTGTCGACGATCCCACTCGGAGTTCTCGCGAAGCTGATTCGTGCGAACCCATCACCGACCCTTGTCACAGCTGCTCGATCGCTCCAGTTGCGATCGATGGTGCTCGTCTACGTCACGATGGAAACTGACCGGTTCACGGAGTTCGACGCGCACTATTTTCCTGAGAGCGTTATCCGCATCAGTCGCTTGTCCGAGCCGAAGAACTATTCCCTGACCGCGAGCCCGGGACGCACGGTGCTCTGCGCTGAGTTGCCGTGCTCGCAGGCCGATGCGGAATGGTCCATGAACGACGACGCCCTTGGTGCACTTGTTTGCGATGACCTCGAGCGCGCCGGCCTCGGGCCCTTGCCGCCGGTGGTTCGCGTGCAGACACGCCGCCTGCCGAACGCCTATCCTCTCTATTCGAGGGGCTATCGAGAAGCTTTTGACGCCCTCGACCTGTGGGTGAGTGGCTTTGAAGGCTTGGTTACCTTCGGGCGCCAGGGACTCTTTGCCCACGACAATACGCATCACGTCATGGCGATGGCCTACGAGCTCGTCGACAGCCTGCGGTCCGATGGCACGCTCGACCGTGAGACTTGGTCACGAGCTCGGAAGTCGTTCGAGGACTATGTCGTTGAAGACTGAACGCGGCCCGATACTGTGGACGTGGACTACGGCCATCAGCTTTCTGGCCTCGCGCCGGTGGCGGATTTTTCTGATCGCGTGGATCGTGTACTCGGTCCACTTCGCCACCAACGTCGTGCGTGAGCATTATCCGGCGTTCAGCCTGATCGAACGCGGAACGTTCCATGTGGACGATTATCTTGGGTTCCATTCCGACATCTTCATGCATCCGAATGGTCACGCAGTCATTGGCAACCAGGTTCTGGTCTCGACGCTCGCTGCCGTGCCCCTTTTCGTGTTCAGTCCGGTGCTCAATGCGCTCGAACACCATAGCAAGGCCAAGCTTGCGCAGCACGGTGTGACCGACGCTGACTACCGCACCGACAAACCGATGCGGCGCGACTTCTTTCGTCTTGTCAAAGAACGAGGGCTGGACTTGCGGTTCGGGGCAGCAACCGTGGTGACAACGGTCTTCTTCATGGCGCCGGTCACGGCGCTGTTCCTCGTGTTCTTCTACGATGTTCTTCGAGAACGGGGCCTGGAACCGAACACGGCGACCGAGCTGAGCCTGCTTCTCGGGTTCGGAACGCCGCTCTTCTTCAGGGCGACGGTGCTTGGCCATAACTTGTTCGTGATGGTCAGCATGTTTGCCGCCTTTGTCCTTCTCTGGGTTCGTCCTGGAATGCCTGCCCCGGTAACTCTACGCCGGCGACTCCTGGCTGGTTTCTTTGGTGGTCTGACGCTCGCGACCGATTACATCGGCCTTCTGATTCTGCCGTTGTTGTACGGCTGCCTGGTTATTCCACGTCTGACTACGGCGTCGTGGAAAGTGTCACTCCGCGAGTCTATGGCAATGGTTGTTGGAAGTCTGCCGCCGATTCTGTTCTTGCTCTACAGTCAGTGGGCCATGTACGGCAACCCGTTCTTGCCCGGTCAATACTGGATGCCCGACCAGAATGCGTACGTCAACGTGGGGGCGCGCGGATTCACGTTGCCCGATGCGGATCTTTTCTGGCAGAACCTGCTTCATCCCGGCTTTGGGATGTACTCCTGGTGCCCGTTGCTGATGTTGGCTCTCGTGCCCACTGTGTGGTACCGACCAGAGTACCTGGTCCTGCCGAGACCTGAGCGACGGTTCGTCGGGCTGACAGTCGTCTTGTTCCTGTTGTTCTGTTCCGCGAATCAGTACTCGCGCCTGCAGTTCAACAGCGGGTTTCGGTATCTCCTTCCATTGGTGCCTCTCCTGTTTCTGGCTATTAGCGATCACTGGATTCGGATGCGCTCTTGGGCCAGAGTCGGCCTCGCCACCACCGCTGTGATTCACTCATGGGTGGTGGTCGTTTTTCGCGAGCCAGTCTGGCAGTCATGGAGGCTCTTTCTTGCTGACGGACCACAGCTTCCCTGGTACAGAATCTTAGGGATGACGTCTGCTCCGGGCGATCTGTGGTTGGGCAACTGGTACGTCCCGGCGACGATACTGGTAGCGACCATGACCACTGCCGCGGGCATTTGGTGGTACGGCGCCCGACTGGAAGCCGTCGCTCGCGCGCCCAGGGCAGGCAACTAGGAAACGAGGGAGTCTCAGGTTGTCACAGACAGAATTCGACGAAAAGAGACTCATCTCGCTCGTCGTGCCCGTCTACAACGAGGCCGAGGTCATTGGTGTGTTCTACGACAGGGCCACCCACGCTCTGATAAACCTGGCAGGCTTCGATTACGAGATCCTCTTCGTGGACGATGGCAGCCGCGATGGCTCGTACAGCTTGCTCGCCGGGTTCGCCGCGGCGAACCCGCGCGTGCGCGTTCTGAAGTTCTCGAGAAACTTCGGCCATCAAATCGCGATCACCGCCGGGATCGACCACGCTCGCGGCGACTGCGTCGTCGTCATTGACGCCGACCTGCAGGATCCGCCCGAAGTGGTTCCCGCGATGATCGAACGCTGGGACCAAGGTTTTGATGTGGTGTACGGCGTCCGCGCAGAGCGGGAAGGTGAGGGCGCGATGAAGCTGTTCACGGCGTCGGCGTTCTACAGGCTCCTGCAGCGGCTGACGAACATTCAGATTCCAGCGGACGTGGGCGACTTCCGATTGATGAGCCGTCGCGCGGTCGATCAGTTGAAGCTGCTTCGCGAAAAGGATCGCTTCGTCCGTGGTTTGGTCAGCTGGATCGGATTCAACCAGACGGGCCTGACCTACAGCCGCGACAAACGCTTCGCCGGCACCACCAAGTACCCCTATCGAAAGATGATCAAGTTTGCCTTCGACGGAATTACGTCGTTCTCCACCGCGCCGCTGAAGTTGGCCACGTGGAGTGGCTACGCGGCATCGCTCCTGGCGTTTCTTTACCTCGTGAGCGTGTTTGTCCAAAAGCTGCTCGGCTACACGGTGGAGGGCTGGGCGACGATCATGGTCGCTATGCTGTTCCTTGGCGGGGTCCAACTCGTGTGCCTCGGCATTCTCGGAGAGTATCTCGGCCGTATTTTCAACGAAGTCAAGCCTCGGCCGATGTACGTGGTCGAAGAGGTCTTGCAGTCTGGCTCCGATCCGAAGCGCGCCGCATGAATCGTCGAATGCGACCGCTTCTCTTTCACGTCAGACGTCACATTCCGTTCACGTTGATGGCAATCGGAGGGGCGGCGTTCTAAGCATGGCCGGACTCCGCTTTGGCCTGCTGACAACGTTCTATCCGCCGTTCAACTTCGGAGGTGACGGCATCGACGTGCAGCGCACGGCACGGGCGCTCGTGAAGCGTGGCCACCGCGTCACCGTGGTGCACGACATCGACGCTTACGAGTGGGTCGCAGGTCGGCGTCTCACCAAGCAACCGGCGAGTGATGACGGAGTCGAAGCCATCGGCCTTCGAAGCCGGCTCGGCATGGTGTCGCCGCTGCTGACTCATCAGTTTGGACACCCGGTCGTCCATGGCCGCGCGATCGCCGAGTTGATGCGCGATCGGAAGTTCGACGTCGTCGTGCTCAACAATGTGTCGTTGGTTGGTGGGCCTGGGCTGTTGTCGTACGGCGGCGAGGCACTCAAGGTCTACATTGCGCACGAGCACTGGCTCGTGTGTCCGACCCACGTGCTCTGGCGATTCAATCGCGAGCCATGTGACGGGCCCACGTGTACGCGCTGCGTTGTGAGCTACCGGCGTCCGCTGCAAGTGTGGCGTTACACTGGCGCGCTCGAGCGTCGCCTGCCGGAAGTCGATCTGTTTATCGCGCGCAGCGAATTCAGCCGCGACAAGCACCGTGAATTCGGATTCCCGCGACCAATGAGCGTGTTGCCTTACTTCGTGCCCGGCGAGATTCCCGAACAGCCGGAGCCTCGATCGACGCCGAGGCCGCACGATAGGCCGTACTTTCTCTTTGTCGGTCGGCTGACGCGCCTCAAGGGCCTTGATTCACTGATCGAAGCGTTCGACCGCTACCGCGACGCCGATCTGCTAATCGTCGGCGACGGCGAAGAAGAAGCGACGCTTCGGGCGCTTGCAGGTCCGCTGACGAACGTGAAGTTTCTGGGCCGGGTCGCCAACGAGAGCCTTCGGGCCTACTACGAGCACGCGACGGCGGCGATCGTGCCCTCTATCGGATACGAAACGTTCGGCATCGTGCTCATCGAGGCGTTTCGCTATCAGACCCCGGTGATTGCCCGGCGGCTGGGTCCCTTCCCCGAAATCGTGGATCAATCTGGTGGTGGCCTGCTCTTTTCGGACGAGACCGAATTGATGTCTGCAATGACTCGCTTGCAGAGCGATGCTGGATGGCGCGACGCGCTCGGCGCCCGAGGCTATCGAGCGTGTCGTGAGCGGTGGTCCGAAGATGTCGTGATCAATCGTTTGCTGGAACTTGTTTCGGAGGCGCGCGCCGCCCGGGCTCGGCGCGACCCCTCGATGCCCGTGACCTCGTGATGGGGCGACTCCCGCTCACGGTCTTGTGCGTGCTGATGACACTAGGAGCGGCGCTCCGTCTGTATCAGCTCGACACGGGACTGTGGTACGACGAGATCGTCACAGTGATCGTCTCGGTGCGTCCTACTTTAGTCGAAATCACGACCCATTTCCCTGGAAACAACAGCCACCCCTTGTACTCGGTGTGCGCGCACATTTCGGTGGCGTTGTTCGGTGAGTCGCCGTGGACTGTTCGATTGCCGTCGGTGCTGTCTGGCGTCGCTGCGATACCCGCGGTCTATCTGGTGGGAACCGCCGTCGCGACGCGATTCGAAGGGCTCCTGGCAGCGTCGATTCTGACGGTGTCCTATCACCACATCTGGTTTTCGCAGAACGCTCGCGGGTACACGATGTTGCTCCTCTTTGTCCTGCTGTCCACGTATTTCCTCCTTCGATGGCTGTCGGGAGGAAGATCGTCCAACCTGGTCGCCTACGCCGTCGTTTCCGCGTTAGGGTCCTATACGCATTTGACAATGGTCCCCATTGTGGTGACCCATTCTGCTGTTTGCGTGCTCGAGTTATTTCGCAGGAGAGCCTCGGTCAGCGCCCGCGGGGATTGGGCACGGGCGTTGGCGGCATTCAGTGGTGCTGGCGTCATCACGATCCTTCTTTACTCCCCGATGCTGGTCGATGTGCAGCAGTTCTTCACGACTGAGACCGTCGCTTCCAGCGAAGTGGCCACGCCACTATGGGCGCTCACAGCGGCCCTGCAGGGACTGCAAATCGGGTTTGGAGCGCTCTGGGGCCTCGGGCTCGGCATGGTGATCTTTGGCGCGGGGGTCTGGAGTTACTTCACCGAAAACAGAGCCGCGCTGTATCTGTTCATCCTGCCGATTCCCGTCACATTGGCGCTCGCGGTCGTTGCTGCTCGCCCGGTGTTCCCGAGGTTTGTGTTTTTCGCAATCGGCTTTGCACTGTTGATTGTTGTGCGAGGGGGGCGGACGGTTGGGGAGTGGTTTGCGGAGCGTATGCGCGGTCCGCTGAAGCCGCGCCTGACAGGGATGGTCGCCGCAGGGCTCTTGACAGTCGCCGTGGTCGCCGCGTCCATCAGATCATTGCCGTACGGGTACCGTTACCCCAAGCAAGACTACGCGCAGGCTGTGGCCTTCATCGAAGCAAGCAGCACAGAAGGGGATCAGGTGGCTGTCGTGGGCGACACGGCGGCCATTCCGGTGCAGAAGTACTTGGGGAAGGCGTGGCCGAGGATCGATCGTGCGGCTGACCTCAACGAACTGCGAACGAAGGGCCGCGAGACGTGGGTCATCTTCACCTTTCCGGCCTACATCGCTCGCTATCACCCAGCGTTGTGGACGATGTTGAACGAGGAATGTGTGGAAGTTGCTGAATTCGATGGGACAGTCGGCGGAGGCGCGATTCGTGTCGCTCGTTGTTCTCCAGTAAAGATGTGAAGCGGGAATTCGACTTCTACCGTTTTCTTGCCGTTTCGACCTGCGCCCTGTCGGGGACGGTCATGGCGTTTGCATATGCCGCAATCGTCAGTCACACCGGCAATCCATGGCCGTGGCGCGAAATCGTTCACGAGAGCGGCGACCGGACCCTCATCGGGACGATCTTCTTCTTCGAACATGCGGCGCGAGAATTACCGTTGGACGTGATTCTGGGCGTGGTCATCGGAGGAAGTGCGCTCTTCGTGTTTGCGCCCGACAGAGGGTCGCGAGCTTCATCGGGACGAGATCGCAAGTGGCCCCTGCTCCTCGGCGTCGTCTCGGTAATCGCGCTGATTGTCGGCGGGACGCTGTGGACCGGTGGGCGTGACCTCCTGTTCGTGAATCTCTTTCAATTTCCGACGCGACCAGGCGATCCGCTGCAATGGGGCGGCCACTGGCGATATCACCTCTTGTCTCACGTGATGCTGATGTCGGTCTCATTTGGCGTGGCAGGCCTTGTCATTCCGTTGACCCGGGGACCTTCCGGCCGAGGCAGCAAGCTTGGCCTTTGGATTGTCGGTGCGGGCTTTGCCGCGTTCTTCGGGTTGACGATTCTGTTTTCGCTGAACCTGGACCCCTTCGTCAACGCTGTCTTTCTTGGCCATCAGTTGCGAGAGGCGTTCACCCACAGTCTGGTCTCGATCCCAGCCGCGTGGGGCATGTGCCTGCTGTTAGCCAGGAACGCATGGGGGGCCACGAGTCGGCAGACCGTGTCCGTTCGGACCGCGCAATTTGTGGGAGCGTTCGGCGTCGTCGTTGGACTGTTCTTGGCGATTAGCGGATTCGCGAAATCTGTCGCGTCTCAAGGACAGTCGGAGAGTCTCGTGGTGCTGCTCTTCCCGCATTTCTTCGAGCACACGCTTTCATACTTTATCGTAGGAACGGTCGCAGGACTTGTCTACGAATCAACGGCCTAATACGCTTGAACTCTGAATGGAGAACCTCGGACCGCTGAACGTGCCGCTTTCGTTTTGGGGCACCGCGGCGATTGCTCTGCTCGCGACAGTGCTGTGGATCGCCGGCCGAGGCATCGGCCGCGAAGCGGCCGGCTGGACTGCGCTGGCCCTCGTCGGGCAAGCCTGCGCCCTGCAACTGGTCCTCGCGGGGCCGACCGTCCGACCGCAGATATTCAGGGGCTGGAACGACCTGCTCAACGGCCCGCGCGTCGTGTTTGTTGCAGCTGTAGTGGCGCAAGCCGTCATCGTGATCGCGGGCCTGCGATCTCACTGGCCCGCGATTCTTCCAGGTGCGTCGCGGATTCTGAGCTGGCCGATGGCCCTCGCCCTGTCGGCGGTGCTGATTTTTAGCGCGACGACGATGCCGATGGAAGTGGCTCTTGCGCTCGCCTCCGGCAGCGTGGCCGACCTGGTGGTTCAGGCCGGGGGGCACGCCAGCAAATTCGCCTTGAGTCTGTTCTTGCTAATCACTGGCTTTTTGAGCCTTCTGCTCGCCGCCGCCACAGTCCCCACTGCGACTTGGGAACGCCTCGAGAGGTGGTGGCGAACCT
>JBOGIV010000545.1:0-15678 GCA_050747925.1 Vicinamibacterales bacterium | reverse complement strand
GTCATGAGCACTCGTGAGATCCAGAAACCATTCCAGCTGAATCCTAGTCCGAATTCCCCTCGATCCTTCAGCCTGCCCAGGCGAAGCTGTGGAGTGTGCCGTGAGCCAAGCCTGCCTGGCCGAAGCTGTGGCGGTTGTGTGAGCGAACGCTGGCTCGGCGTAGTATTTCGAACCGAGGCATCCCCCTATGCGCAACCGTCATCTCATTCTGGGCTGCTGGCTGGCCGTCATTGTCGACGGCTGTTCGCGCAATCCGGAACGCGCGCGCGTCTCTCCAACAGCGCCGTCGGCTATGAGTGCCACCGGCGCGGCAGAGACCGCTGGAGCGATCTCGGGCCCGCTGGATGTGTTCTTCCCGGCGCGCAACGAAGCCTTGGATTTTCGTAACCAGCTCGAGACGAAGTACCAGAACCAGCTTCGGCGCCCGCCAACGATGACGTTTGTCGATCCGGAAGGAGACGTCGTCTGGACACAGGAGTACATCCGCTATCGCGTCAATTTGTGCGACCACGCGACCGCGGTGCAGCGAGTCTTCGCCCAGATCGACGGCAACGCGCCGGGACTCGTTTGCGGCACATTCGCCGGCGGGCCCGTGAGCTTCCCACCGCGCAACGAGGCCTTCGACTTCCGCAAGGCGCTCGAAACGAAGTATCAGGATTTCCGTCGCGGCCTGAGCCAGACCTTCGTCGATCCCGAGGGCAGCGTGATCTGGACGCAGGAGTATTTGCGCTACCGGACGAATGCCTGCGATCACCCGACGTCGGTGAGGAACGTCTTCACCCAGATCGACGGCGGACCGATCGCACCGGTCTGTGCCGAACCCTGCCGCTATACCCTGTCGGAGTCCCGGCAGAGCGTTCCTGCCTCTGGCGGCTCGTTCGAGGTCATCGCCTTTCGTCGATCGGGTGACTGCTCGTGGACGGCGACGAGTGAATCGTCATTCATCAGCCTGATCACCGCGGCGGGAGGCTCGGCCCAACCACTCCGGTACAGCGTCGATCCAAACGTCGGCGCGGCGCGGACCGGAATCATTCGGCTCGACTGGCCAGGTGGCTCCGTTCAACTCGAGGTCAACCAAAACGGCGGGCCACCGCCCATCTCGTTCGTGCTGATCGATCCCAATCGATCGACCAACCCGACCACTGAGTGTGAGATTCGACTGCCGGCAACGACGTGCAGGTTGACGGCGACGTCGAACCTGCCGGCGCCGATCGCCACCTACCACTGGGACGTGACGTATTTCTACGGCGTCCAGAAATTCTGGGCGCAGTCGCACGCGTCGGACACGTTTTCGTTCATCGAGGCCTGCGGGCAGCCGACGGCGAGCAATAGCGGCACGGTCAACCAACTCTTCGTCACATTGCGGGTGACCGACACCGACGGCAAGGTGTATACGCTCGAGTCGGGTTCAGGAATCCAGCCCGCACTGACGATCAAGCTGTTCAACTGCGGCCCCTGACGCGGCGATCAGGGGCTCACGCTTCGAGATTCTTCTTCAGCGCCCTGGCGCCGTGTTCAATCAGCGGCGCGAGGTTGCCGCCGACGTCGTAGGGAAGGAAGTCGGTGGGCAGCCATACGACGCCCGTTCTAAGTCAAGGTATTCGAGACGGGTCCGACGCCTCTGCTCCTATAATCCAGTCGCACAACCGTGTCACTCCCTACTGGCACTCGTCTCGGTGCGTACGAGCTCCAGGGTCCGCTTGGCGCTGGAGGAATGGGCGAAGTCTACCGCGCCCGCGACACACGGCTCGGGCGAGACGTCGCCATCAAGGTCCTGCAGGATGTTCTGCGTCAGGACGAATCCTGGAGCCGTTTCGAGCGCGAAGCCCGCGCCGCTTCGGCGCTGACCCATCCCAACATCTGCGCCGTCTACGATCTCGGCGAAGCGAATGGACGGCCCTTCCTGGTACTGGAGCTGGTCGAAGGCATGACGCTCGGTCAATACATCCACGGTCAGCCATTGGAAATCGCCACAGCGATTACGTTCGGGACGCAAATTGCCGACGCCCTGGAGGCCGCGCATGCCAAGGGCATCGTCCACCGCGACATCAAAGCCGGCAACATCATGATCACCGGCCGTCAGCACGTAAAGGTTCTGGATTTCGGCCTGGCAAAGCAGACCGCCCTCGCGGATCCACAGGACGTCGTCACGCAGCCATCTCTCACAGCGATCGGCACGATCGTCGGAACGCCACACTACCTCTCGCCAGAACTGCTACGGGGATCTCGCGCGGACGTGCGCAGCGACGTGTGGGCATTGGGAATCGTTTTGTACGAGATGCTGAGCGGCCACGCTCCGTTTGCCGGATTGACCACGTTTGAGCTCGGCGCGGCGATCGTCCACGAACCCATTCCGCCGTTGTCCTCGGATGTGCCTTCGGCGCTCAGGATGATCGTGGAACGATGCCTCGCCAAGCGTCCCGAAGAGCGGTATCAACACGCGGCGGAAGTCCGGACGGCGCTGGAAGCGCTTCATTCCACTGCCACGCCTGTTGCGGCGACCAATCTGCTGCCACGGCGATCGTTTTCACTGAGTTGGAGGGGTTGGCTGTTGACGGCCGGGGTCGCTGCGACATTGGTGGCGGGGATCTTCCTTTGGCAGCGTCCCGCCGACCCTCCAGCACGACGTTTGAGCACGGGCGCCCCGGCGTCGGCAAACCAGCAGGCGAACGAAGCCTTCGAGCTCGCCATGCAATTCCAGCGCGTGCAGAACGATATCCCTCGCGCCATTCGGACTCTCGAGCGTGCGCTGGAGCTGGACCCACGCTTCCCGGAAGCGCTTCGCTATCACGCCACCAATTACGCGATCCTGATTCTGAACGGTTACACCAACGACACGAGTCAGCTTTACCGGGCTGAACAGGAATTACTGGAGGTGTCTCGGTTGGACCCCGATCTGCCCGGGTTACCGTCTGCGTTTGCGACGATCTATCTGACCCAAGGACGCCAGGAGCTCATCCCTTGGGACCAACTCGATCGCGCACTGCAGCAGGATCCATCGCACGCGAACAATCGCCTCTGGAAGGGGATTGCGCTGTGGTTGTCTGGAGACCTCAAGTCCGCGAACCAGGAATTCCGAATCGTGCTCGATCATCAGCCGCTGTACGGGCCAGCGCGGATGTTTCTCGCCGAAACGCTGCGTGAGGAGGGAGACATCACGGCGGCCATTGAGGAGCTTGGAAAAGTTCTCGAGCAGGCGCCAGACAATGTCAGCGCCATGTCGTGGATCACCTTGGCATACCTCGACAATGGCGATGTGGACAAGGCGCGGGCGCTGCTGCAAGGGAAAGCGTCGCTCCTCTCGAAGAACTATCTCTGGCGCCAGTACTGGGCTCTCGTTCTGGCCGTCGAGGGCCGTCGTGAAGAGGCCATCGAGGCGATGGATGCCGAGACGCTGAAATTTGCCGCGGCGGCGTTTCCTTCGACGCTCGGGGTCGCCGAGTTCTACGCCGTCCTCGGGGATACGTCCAAAGCCATCGAGTGGCTCGAACGAGCCGTGCGGAACGGCGATGAGCGGACCGCCTGGTTCCGCAAGAGTCCACGCCTCGCGAGTATCCAGCAGGACCAGCGCTTCCGGCAGATCATCGACTCTGTCGCGTCGCGGAGACAAAAGCCAGCGAGGTAACTCCGGCTCGCCCGCCGCAGCAATCGATCACGACAGGTTGGGCTCGCCGGCGATGTGCCGGCGAAGATGCCTTCCGATCCCGTTGGGTTGAAGTATTCGAGCTTCACGAACACGTCGCCGCTCGTCGCTGGAACGACACGGCGCAGCCGCACGACCGGCGTGTGGCCAATCGCTGCGAGCACGGAATTCACGACGGCGGGAGACGACATGCGAAGAGTATAAGTGGCCCAACCGCCACGTCCGGGGACGTCGGGTCGAGGTTACTGGGTGACCGTCCCGTTCGCGGCGACGATCAGCGCGTAGCCAGGCTCATCCCCGTTTCCCGGCGTCGTTGTGTTCTGGATCAACCGGACGTCGTTGGCGAAGACATTTCGCGTCACGGCGCCCGTCGGGTTTTCATCACACGCGTTCTGATCGTTGATCCTGAACGACACGCGCGAACCGACGGGCACGTCGTTGAACGTGATCTGGTATCGATCCGGCGGCACTGGCGCCAGCGGCAGAGCGGCGAAGCTGCGCCAGCTGGAGTGGATGTGAGTCGCTCCCACGCCCGCAACACAGGCTTGTGCCGAAGGAGGAAGATCGGATCGTCGCGTTGTCGATCCGACGAACACGATGCGAACCGTTGGCATCATGACCTGGCTTGGAGATATGGGCGTCTCATCGCAGGCCGAGGCGGACAGGATCACCGCGGCAACGACCACCCAGAGACCCGGCCGCATCCCACGAGCATACTGGAATGCCGAAGGAGAGAAGCGGCAGGTGCGTGCGGAGAAGGTGAGGAGCCGGCCGTCAGGCCGGCCCCTCGAGAGGTTCAGCCGCGAGCCTGCGTCGGTGCGGCCTTTCGCGGGAAGATCTCCTTGAACGCCTTGAGGAACTTGTCCATCTCCTCGGGCACTCCGACCGATACGCGCAGGTGCTGCACCATCGGTGGGAACGGTCGGCCAACCAGAATGCCTTTGGCGCGGAACTCCTCGATCACCGGCTGCACGGTGCGGCCTTCGAGGCTCACCATGAAGAAATTGGTCTGCGACGGAATCGTCGGATAGCCGTACGCCTCGAGCTCGCGCGTCGTCTTGTTGCGAAGCCCGATCACCTTGGCCTTGACGTCGGACTGGCCCTGCGCGTCCTTGAGTGACGCTGCGGCGCCCCACTTGGCGAGGACGTTGACGCTGCCCATCGAGTACGGCCGCATCCGC
The DNA here is from genome assembly GCA_050747925.1 of Vicinamibacterales bacterium. Taxonomy (GTDB): domain Bacteria; phylum Acidobacteriota; class Vicinamibacteria; order Vicinamibacterales; family UBA2999; genus 12-FULL-67-14b. The sequence goes on along the minus strand of JBOGIV010000545.1, from coordinate 10,854 downwards.
TGGATGATCTCGGGCGTCGACACGGCGTAGCCGATGCGCATGGCGGCGAGCGCCGCGATCTTCGAAAATGTGCGCGCGATCACGATGGGCCGGCCCTCGAGCACATAGGGCAGTGAAGTGCCGTACGCCGGGTCGTCGACGAAGTGGTGGTAGGCCTCGTCGATGAGCACCGGCATGTCCTTCGGAATGCCGTCGAGAAGTTGCTTTACTTCCTTGGCCGTCACCACCATGCCGGTGGGGTTGTTCGGATTGCAGAGGTACACGAAGCCAAGGTCTTTGGCGTTCTTGTTGGTCGCCTCGATCATGGCGCCGATGTCCTGGCGATAGTCCCTGGTGAGCGGCAGCTTGACGGCGTCGGCCTTGATGTTCGTCGCGTGCTGATACACCGTGGCGTAGGTCGGGTCAGCGCCGAGGACCTTCTTTCCTCCCAGCAGGAACGTGGTGCCGACGACCAGCAACGCTTCACTGGATCCCGCTGTGAGCAGGATGTTCGCGGGCTTCACCCCGTGATGATCGGCAATCGCCTGGACGATGTTGCCGTCCGGGTAGCCGTACCGATTGGCGTACTTCCACGAGCTGGTCATCGCCTTCATGACCGACTCGGGCGGGCCCCAGTTGTTCTCGTTGCTGGCCAGCTTCACGTAGGCGTCGTACTCCGCGTCGCTGCCGCGGAACTGTGCAGTCCCGCCCTGCGCCGACAGCGCTGACGTGGGCCGCAGCCCGAGGACGCCCATGGCAGCGGCGACCCCTCCGAAGAATCGACGACGAGAAAGTGGATGCCGAACGTCCATGAGCCCTCCTATGAGAGATGAGTGTGACGACAGAAAGGTTACTCGATTCTCGATTCCCGAGGGCCTGAAAAGCGGGTGCCGCAGCATCGAGCACGGCGTCTCTTGGTACGCGGGCCGCCGCTATGCCTTCGATGGCCAGCAGAAACCGTTTGCGCGATTCAGCTTCGCGCGGTTGAACGAACGCGAGCTGCCTGAAGCGGTGAAGCGGATGGCGGCGGCTCGGCCCTGACGTCGCCGCACAAACGCATGAAAGCCCACACGAAGGCACGCCTTAGCACGCGGAGCGAAACTGGCCGGACCTGATATTCTTGATCCCCCGATTGAGTCGCCAAAAATCGCGCCTGACACAGGCAACGCTCGTGTCAAGCGCAGCAGAAGTTGGACGACGCGCTGAAGAGGTGAGCATGGGAGACCGCCGGTATCGAAGGCTCATTCTCGGCGGAGTCATAGTCATTGGCGTGTTTGCCGTTGCGTGGGGAATGATCGCAGCGCTGGCCGGCCGTCGGCCGTACTCGGACAACTACTACAGCGCGCGAGAGTCGGCTGTTGAACAATCGAGCCGCGTCGTCTTGGACTACCTGACCGGCATGCTGCCCGAATTCCCCAACTAGCGTCGTCGACGTCGGCAGCGGGCCGGGCGCATGGCTGGTCGAGTTCCAGAAGCGCGGAACGAAAGAGATCCTCGGAATCGACGGGCCGTGGCTCGACAAGTCCTCATTGCTCATTCCCAGCAGCTCGTTCCTGACTCAAGATTTGGAGCAGCCGCTCACGTTGAACAGGACGTTCGATCTCGCCGTCAATATGGAGGTAGCGGAGCACCTTTCGCCGAGCCGCGCCGAATCGTTCGTGCGCGATCTGACACAGCTGGCTCCGGTCATCTTGTTTTCAGCCGCGATCCCCGGCCAGGGCGGTCCCGGTCACATCAACGAAGCGTGGCCCGACTATTGGGCACGATTGTTCGCACGCCACGACTACCGAGCCCTCGACATCCTTCGCCCTGCGTCTTGGACAGACGAGCGAATCTCGTATTGGTACCGTCAGAACCTCATCTTGTATGTCAGGGCTGACCACTTGCCGAAGTTCTCTTCGGTAGCGCAGTCCTCCTTCCCTGAGCCCGGCGCCTTGCCGCTCCGGCTGGTCCACCCAGAACTGCTCAACGGCTATAGCGAAGAGCTGGCCCGACAGATGGGCCTGAAACAGCGCATCCTTGGCATTCCACGAGCCATTGTCGCTGCCGCAGGCAGCATGAGCGGGATCTCTCGGTGACACGAGATTCGCTCGGCGCGGCCCCAGGCACACTACTTTCCAGCAGGCGCCGCAGGTCCGAGGCTCGGGACGATGCCTGGTGACTCGACGAGCCGCTTCGCCAGGTAGTTGACCACCTGCGCATCGCTTCGAACGGCCGTGAGGTAGGCCGCGCGTAACAACTGCTCTTTGCGCGCGCGAAGCGTCTGAGTGAGCTGCTCGCGGACCCCCGGCGTTGACAAGTCGCGCTGCCCCGCCGCTTCGTGTGCGACAACCAGCACGATGGTGTGCGCACCGCCCACGCTCACGACGCTGACCGTGCCGGGCGCCTTGTTCAGCACGGCGTCGCGCAATTGGGGTGGCACCTGCTTTAACCTCGACATCGGGACGAATCCCAAATCCCCGCCGCGCGGCGCCGACTCCGGATCCTCGGAGTACGCCATCGCCAGATCGCTGAACGACGCGCCGCCTTTGAGGCGCTCCATCAGCATCCCGGTTTTGGCCGCGGCGGTCTGCGGCGTGGCGGCATCGTCTCCCGTGCGATTGGCGACCTGCGCATCCTTGACGGGTGTGACGGCAATCTGAGCCAGGTGGTACGACTCCTCCGCGAAATGGAAACTCCCGCGATTCGCGTTGAACAGGTCAGCGACCTCTTGCTCGCCGACTGCGATCTTCGACAGGACCTCGCGTTCGATCACCTTCCGGGTGAGCAGTTCACGCCGGAGTCCCTCCCGCATGTCCGCGGCGGTCAAGTTGCGCCGAGTCAGCTCCTGCTGAAACGCTTCGTCGGGTGTGTTCTTCCTGGCGTCGGCGTACGCGGTGTCGAGCTCACTCTCCGGAAGTTCGACTTTCAGCTCGCGCGCCTTCGCGATCAGGATTTCCTGGATGATGAGATCGTTGAGGAGAGAGAGCTTGGCCGTGAGGGCCTCTTCGTTCGACAGCGTCTGCGACGGGTCTCCGGATCGCCGATACGCCTTTTCGACATGATCGCGCGCGATCTCCTGGCCGTTGACGACCGCCCACGTGTCCGCAGTGACCGTGGTTTTCGAGGGAGCCGGTGTCGATCGGCATGTCGCAGCGAAGAACGCGGCCGCGAAGGCGCTCGCGATGATGAGGCGGGGGCGAGATCGGTTGCGGAACGCAAGCGTCAGACGAGGCATAGGCTGGCAGGTTACCCCGGACGGAGAGATCAGAGGAAATGGATCTCTCCTGTCCTGCTGAGCTGTGTTCCTCGCGGGAGACCTACTCAGATCTCAGTGCCACCATTGGACGCGGCCGGTGGCGCAGCATTCCTTTTTGGAGTCAAGTAACCTACGCATCGGAAGGAGCCTTCTATCGCCGCCGCAGACGTCATTTCGAATCTCAAGGAACTGGCCGCACGGACCTCGACGCCCGATGGGGCTCAGCGACTCGCGTGGGGACCGGTGTGGCGCGACGCGAGAGCCTGGTTCCTCGGAAAGGCGAGCGACAGCGGAGCGCGGGCGACAACGGATGCCGCTGGAAACCGTTGGCTGACGTTGCCTGGGGACTCCGACAGAACCGTCATCCTCGGCGGACACCTCGACTCCGTACCCAATGGCGGTTGGCTGGACGGCTGCCTTGGCGTCCTTGCGGGATTGGAGGTGCTCCGGCTCTTTGGCCGCCAGCGGCCTCCAGTCACGCTCAAACTGGTCGACTGGGCAGACGAGGAAGGCGCGCGATTCGGCCGCAGCCTGCTGGGATCCTCGGCGGCATCAGGAAGCCTGGATGTGAACGACATCCGTCTCCTCGTCGACAGAGGAGGCACGACCATCGTCGACGCACTTCGCGAAAACGGCGTCGAGCTCGATGCCATGCTGGGTGCGCACGGTGAGTTACAGGCGATCGACGCCCGTGCGTATCTCGAGCTTCACATTGAACAGGGTCCAACGCTCGAGTCGCTGAACAAGTCGGGCGGCGCCGTGCTGGGCACCTTTGGCGTCGAGCGACATCTCGTGCGTTTCACCGGGCAAACAGCGCATTCGGGATCAACCCCGATGGCGATGCGCCGCGATGCGTTCCTGGCAGCCGCCGAGACGGCACTCGCCTGTCGCGAGATGGCGAGAGCCCAATCAGACCAGGGTGTTCCGGCAGTCTGCACCGTGGGCAAGATTGACGCGAAACCCGGCATCGTCACGGCCATTCCTGGCATCTGCGAGATGACGCTCGATCAGCGTGCGCTCGATCCGGCGGTGTTGGCTGGCATTCACCGTGAGGCTCGAGAAGCGTCTGAGCGGATCGCCGCGAAGAACGATGTCTCCGTTGAATGGCAGTTGATCTGGCGTATCGAGCCGCGCCTTTTCGACCCGCGTCTCATCGAGCTGTGCGCCGAATCCTTACGCGAGGTGACGGGCGATGCGCCGAGGCTCCCCTCGGGTGCGCTCCACGACGCGGCAGAAATGGCGCCTCACATGCCGGTCGTGATGATGTTTGCGTACTCCTCTCGTGGCCTCTCGCATTGCAAGCAAGAGGACACTCCTGAGCCTCATCTCGAGCGAGCGATCACGGCGTTTCTGCGGCTTGCAGAGAAAACCATTGCGGCAGTCGCCGCAAAAACAATCTAGCCCAGAGCTGTCGATCGCGTCAGGGTAGAACGTATGGGTGCCCACGCTCATAGAGCGCCCGGCGCTGCCGGATTGCGGCTGCGATCGACGCTTCCGGGTTCAGAGCCAACGCCGCATCGCAGGTGGCCATGGCCAGATCGTACCGGCCGTTGGCGGCCTGTGCCGCGGCAAGGATGTCGAGCGCGGGCGCACGCTTGCGAGCGACGAGCTCGGCGGCGCGCTCGGCGAGACGAAGGGCCTCGGGCGGATCGCGGAGGGATGCCGAGGAAGACGTCGCGAGAAGCCACGCGAGGCTGCCTAGCGCTTCAGCGTCCGTGGGATTGAGCCTGACCGCTTCGCGGAACTCAGCGATAGCTTGCGGCGTATCGCCGAGCGCCCGGGCGATGGTGCCGATGTTGTAGTGAGGCGCGGCGTTGGTCGGGTCCAGCCGCGCCGCTTCACGAAAGTGCGCAAGGGCTTCCGCGGGTTTCGCGAGCTGCACGAGCGCGCGTCCCCAATTGTTGTGGACGGCGCCGTAGTCGGATTGAATTCGAAGCGCTTGCTCGTACTGCTCGATTGCCGCGGCCGGTTTGCCACCGACCAGCAGTGCGGTTCCTAGGTTGTAGCGCGCGGCCGCGGAATTCGGCTGCAGCGTCACGGCCGCTTCGAAGTGCGCGGCCGCGAGATCCGGCCGGCCGATCTCGGTGTACATCACCGCGACATCATTGCGCAGCGACACTTTCGAGGGGTCGGCACGGATCATCATTTCGTAGCCGACGATCTCTTCGGCGGTCTGCTTCGGACGAATCGCCGCGTTCAGGATCTGAAGATCGCCCTGCGATCGCGGCAACATCTGGATCCAGAGATCGCCCATTTCATCGGTGGACTGCTGCCCCCAATACACGCGCCGTGGCGGCTGGTGCGGATTCCGCACGTTCTCTGCCGAGTTGTCGAAGACGTATCGCATCGACAACGTGGTGCCCTTCGGAAGGGAAACGGGCGTGACGTACCGGTAGACATGCTGCCAGCGGTAGTCCCAGTCCTTGATGTAAATGAGCGGCGTGCTCGTGCCATCCGGCAGCGTCGCGGTTCCACGCACTTCGCGCGCGCGGTAGTGCGCGTGGGGCTGCACGGCCGCGACTTCGACGTCGACCGGCAGTACGAACGAATCGGTCGTGACGTACTCTTTCTGCCCGGCCGGGATGTCGATGTTCTGCCGCCCGAGCCGTATCATCGCCGGCGTTGGTTGCGGCGGTCGATCGCCGAAGAACAGACCGACGGTGGGCTGAACCTCCTCGGGTTTCCCGCTCGGGACGAAGTGCATTTCGACGACCAGATCGGTTCCAGGTTGGAGCCGCCACGCGAGCGTGTCGGGGAGCAGTGGACCCACCTGTCCCGGCGTCCAGCCAAGAAAGTGACCATCGGGATACACAGCCGACGTGAGGAGCAGCCCCTGATACCCGAGAGCGGCGTCCGCCTCGTCAAGGCGGCGCGAGCCCGATGTTCGATCGATTCGAATATTCGCGTGGTGAACGACGCTCGAGTTGCCTGGACGGAATTCAAGACCCCGTACGTAGCGGACGGTGGAAACCGGGAGCGGCAGCACGAAGGTGCGCGAGTAGTCGGGGCCCTCGGCCCTCACCGTGTACGGCTCTGGCCAGGAGAGAATGAGATCGGGTTGGCCAAGCTGCCATCCCGACACCCACCTGGGGGATGGCGGCAGGTTGCGCGGATCGCCCTCGGGCGCGCCGCCCGCGGCCCAGCGCTGAAGGACATCGATCTCCGATTCGGTCAGAGGCTTGTGCCCCACGAACTCGCCGTAGCCCGGCTCCGACTTCCAGGGCGGCATCAGGCGCCTCTTGGTGAGGGTCGCGATCAGCGTGGCGCGTGACCGTGCCGCAGTATAGGTAAGCAGCGAAAACGGCGCGGCGCCATCGGGTCGGTGACAACCGGCGCAGTGCTCGAACACGATTGCCGCGACGTCGTTCGAAAACGTCACGGATTGAGCTGGTCCCGCTTGGTCAGCAGCGGCGATTGTCGCCGCAACCGCCCAGACGACGAGAAGACCGGCTGCCCCGTTTCGCACGGGCTTCATGTTACTTAACCGCCTTGCTTCGTTGTGACGCTCCGGCGCGCGCGGCCAGCACCTGCCGCAGATCGCCTTGGATCTCGCTATCGTTCGGGCTCAGGCGCAGGGCGTGCTGCAGCTGTTCCACGGCCTCGTCGTACCGGCCCTGCAGCGAGAGGGCGCGGGCGATGAGTGGTGTGAGGCGGCATCGCCGCCGTTGGAGGCAATCGTCAGCCTGGCCTCGGCGAGCGCGCCCGCGATGTCACCGGTGTCGTAGAGGGCGGTCGCAAGATTGTGCCGGGCGATCGCGCTCGACGGATCGAGCTCGAGGGCTTGACGAAACGCGGTCGTCGCTTCGGCATGCCGGCCAGCGCTGCCCAGAGCCGTCCCGTGATTGATGAGCGTGACTATCAGAAGCCGTTCGGTAATGCGATCGGAGGGAACCATCGAAAGCACGAGGCGGTACTGGGCGAGGGCCTCCGGCCATCTCCGTTGAAGCGCGTACGCGTTGCCGATCGCTCGGCGCGCCAGAGGAATCTCTTCGCGCATGGGATGTTCTCGCGCGAGCGCTTCCAGCTCGCGCATGGCCCCGTCGTAATCCTTCCGATTGAACAGCGTGATTCCAAGGTTGTAGCGCGCGCGGGGATCGACGGGCGCGGCCACACGCAGTTCGGGCAGCGCCTCATCGTTGCGACCGAGCGCGGCCAGTTCGGCGCCCACCATCCCGTGGGCAACCGTCGTTGGCCAGCGTTCGAGTGTCGTGCGGGCAAGAGTCAAGGCAGAGGCGTACTCGCGATTGCGAGCGAGGGTTGCCGCCGAGAGCGCCGCGGTCACCGCGATGAGTGCGGTGGCTCGCAGAAGCGGCGACACGTTTCGATTCACGGTAGAGAAGCGGGAACGGCCAGCACAACGGCCGCTACGAGCGCCATGAGCGGAAGATACATGCGGCGTTCGGCGCCGACTTCAGTGGCAATCGGGACGATGCTCGAGGTCGGTGCGAGCGTGAGAAAGGCCCATGCTCCCAGAAACCCGACCGTCCGCCATCGAACGAGCGCGAGAAGCGTGAACATCAGCAGCGCACCGACGGCCGCCGCTTGTGGCAAAACCTGCTGGAGCGTCAGCGACAGCGGAGGGCCGTAATTGATGACGAGGCTCGTCGGCCAGAAGGTCAAGCGCAGGTACCGCACGATCATCACCGTTTGATTCACGAGGTACGTCCACGGCGCAACGCCTGCAGAAAACCCGGCAGAACCGGATCGAGGCCCCGGGACGATCAGGTAAGCCAGGACCAGCGCGGTCAGAGCGAGCCCACCGTACAGTCGCGACCGGTTTCGCGCGGCCTCGCGCACGCCACTGAACACGAACACCCTGTCGTACACCATGACGACCACGGGAGCGGTGACCATCGACTCCTTGCACGCCATCCCGAGGCCGCAGGCCAGAACCGCAATGCTCTGCCAGAGACTCTGGAACTTTGGAACCCTGGAACTTTGGAACGGTCCGTTGACCGCTAGCGCGCGGATGCTGGCGTAGAGCGTCAGTACGAACATGAGCGCCATCAGCGATTCTGTGCGTTCGGTGATGTAGTCAACAGCCTCGGTGTTGAGGGGATGCACGGTCCAGAGCAGCGCGATCGCGAACGCCGGACCGGTGGCGTCATCCGCGCTGTAGAGACCTTTCATGCGGGGCATGAGCAAGGTGCGGCGCGCGACTCCAAACAGGAGCAACGCCGTGCACAAGTGGATGCCGATGTTCGCGAGGTGGTAGCCCCGAACCTCGAGGCCGCCAACTCGATGGTTCAGCGCGAAGGACAGCGCGACGAGCGGCCGTCCGGCAATCGGCGAGTTGGGAGCCTGGCTCAGAACGGTGTCGAACGAGCGGAGCGAGATATTCTCGACGATCGCATTCCGATCGTCGAAGACGAAGGGGCCTGAGAGGCTGTTACCATAGCTGACCATCCCTGCGACGACGATCAGGCCCGCGTGGAGCGCAGATGATCTACGCCCTGCGCGCGGCAGCCGCTGCCGGGCCCGCTTCCCCATGCCGTGACTATAATCGCGCCACGACGACCCGCATGAGTCACGATCTCACTGACACATTCGCGCACGAAGTCGAGCGTCGAGCATACGCGCAGCGCCTGGAAGTGTTCGTCGGCAGCCGCGATGCCGGGCACACCCTGACGCTCGGCAGCCTGAAGGACGGGATCTCGTTGAAGCACCTGATCGAGACGAGCCGGGACCTCTCCGACTACGCCGACGACGCCATTGCCATCGTCCGAGACGAGTACAAGCCGCAGCTCGACTGCAGGGAGGGTTGCTCGTACTGCTGCTGCAAACCTGGGGTGTTGGTCGCCATCCCGGAGCTGCTGCGGATTCTCGACCATGTGCAGACAGCGTTCGATGCGGAAGCGGTTGCTGCGATGCGCGAACGTGCCCGTCGTTATGTCGGGCAGTTGGCGGGACGCAGCTTCGACGACCCGACAGACCAGTCGGTGCCGTGTCCGCTTCTGATCGATGGACGCTGTTCGGTCTACGACGTTCGACCGTTGACCTGCCGTGGTTACAACTCGACATCGGTCGATGCCTGCCGGCAGGCTCACGAATCCACCAGCGTTCTCGTTCCGATCTTTGCCTTGATCAAGGACGTGACCGACGGCACGACCGTGGGGTTTGCCACTCGACTTCGCGAGATCGGCTTCAACGATGCGCTCGTCGATCTCGGCACCGCACTGAACATCGCCTTAGAAACTGGCGGGGGCTTCTCCGAGGCCATCGTCGGCGGCGCCGACGCCCTTCTTCCGGCCCAGAACTCTACGTGGGTTGATGAACTCTGGACGCAAGTGCGTCAGACCGCCCGACAGATCGGCGTTGACGTCTAGCCCGCTTGGAGGCCTGAGTTGAAGTAGAGCGGGACTTTAAGCCCCGCCCGGAGGCGCCAATAAGTGGCGACGTCCCGTGACGGAGATGTTATGAATCGTGTCCTCCTCAGAGATTTGGTCGGCTCGCTCGCGGTCGCCGGTTTGCTGTTCGGCACGGCAAGCCCAGGGCTTACTCAAACGCGGACGAGCGAAAGCGCATAGCGCCGGGTCGACAACTGGGCTCAGCTGCCGCCCGGCTATCGCTGGGGCACGATGTCCGCCGTCGCCATCGATGCCCGGGGAAACATTTATGGGTTCCAGCGCGATGATCCAACCTCGAAGGTCATCGTGTTCGACGCGTAGGGAAAGTACCTGAAAACCTGGGGCGAGGGCACGTTCCCCTATGCGCACGGCATGCGCGCGCTCGGCGATGGCGGCATCTGGACGACGGATCGGGTGACATGCTGTACGTCGCCGCGCCGGCGCCCCAGAAACGCAGCCGGAGACCTCGATGGTTTCCGGTTGGGTCGGTTTTCTTCGGGATTTCGCACCGATCGTTCGGTCGCTTCCGTTGCTGAAGGTGTTTCGTGCGCAAAGTTTCAAGAATCTTTCAAGTGATCTCGAGGGGTCACTACAACGTGGGTCCGCGTTTTCTGCGCGCCCCCCAGATCGAATGAATCTCGATGAGACTGCGGTCGCCATCGTGAAAGTAGTACTTGAAAAAGAGCTCCTTCGCGTCACGGTTCTGTCACCACCAGCGATCTTCGGCTTCGAACCTGCGCTGTGCCTCATCGAGCAGAACGATCTTCACGACCGGCTCGATACCGCTCCAAGTACTCCCACGCTTCATTTCCCCGGCCCGCGTCGGAATCCTCTAGTGCGCGATCGAGCGACGCGTGCAACTCGGCCCGCTCTTCGCCGGTCAGCTCGTCATCAATGACGAGGACTTCGACTTCCGCTCCATCGGGTAAGTCGGTGGCCTCGTCCAACGCCAGCCGTCCGTCCTTCACTTGGATCTTGCGTATGTGCATGGTCGTATCCTATCGCGCATTCGCTCTGGCTTGACGCGTGATGCTGCAAACGGCGCGGGCTCACCGATCATCGACAATCTCCGGACCGCTGTGCCATTTGTCGAGCTTGCGAATACGGACGACGACTTCATGGCGCTGCACAACGAGGCGATCCTCATGGGGTCCGCGTTCGAGCAACTTCTTCACGGCGACGCGAGCAAGTTCAAACTCGGTCAGCGGTTTAGCTCGGTCTTTGGCACGTTCGGGAGCGTCACCGTCGCGGAGGCCTAGGGAGACCGGCTGCCATCCGCGCCAGACCCCG
>JBOGIV010000544.1:0-11454 GCA_050747925.1 Vicinamibacterales bacterium | reverse complement strand
CATCACAGCCTCTCCGGGTGACCGAATGACGCAAGGGTCCGCATGGGAACGGCGATGTCCTTGATCTTGCTCAGATCCCACCACTGGGCGAGCGCCTCGGCCTGCTGTGCCTCCGACACCTTTCGGTAGGTGGCGGCGCGCTTGAACTTCGCCGTGACATCTTCGTCGGTCATGCGACGCAGGTAGTCGGCCGACGTCGCTCGGCGGACTCCTCCGTGCGTGTCGAAGTACTTCACCTCGCCCGACTTTTTCTTGAACGTGATGCGGGCGACGCCGTTGCCGCTCCATTCCCGTACGGCGCCCAGCGTCATCTTGTTCATGAGCGCCCGGACCTTGGCGTCGTTCAGCGGGTACTTGTCGAGCGAGAACGCGTCGAGGTAGGCCTCGCCGTCGATGAGGACACGTGCGAGCACGTACGGAAGGCCGTGGTCGGCGGTGTCGCGGTTGCGCGGATCCCATTTGGGATTGGAGCCAATCTCCTGCCAGTCGCCGAACGTCATGTCGTACTCGATCGACTCGATGTCGTCCACGTTACCGACCCACGATCGAATCTCCGGCATGATGTTCAGCAGACCCTGCGTCTGCTGATCCGACGGAAAGCGCTTGTGCCAGGTGAGGTCGATGGCCATGCGGCCGGGCACGGCCGGCAGCGTCCAGGTGCCGGGCCCATTCCGCGACCACAGTCCGCCGCGGCCCTCGAACGGCTGCGGCGGACCCGTCATCCCTTCGCGAGCCATCAACGCGCCCCAGACGCCGCACTTGATGGCTTCGGCGCTGCGACAGCCTTTCCACATCGACAGCGCTCCGACGCCTTTGTTCAACGCCACATGCGGCGTGAGCGCCAGCGTGATCGCGTTGGCCATCCGATCGTCGTCCAGCTTCATCAGCTTGGCCGCCGCCACTGCCGGCGCGACCGATTCCCCCGATCCCGTGCGCATCACCTCGTAGCCGATGACGATGGCGTTCAGCACTTCGGCGCCGGTGGAATGCAGCGCCTCGCCGATGGCGAGCGCGGCCGGAATCAGATTGCTGTCGTGCGGCGTGTCGTTGAAGTCGACGAGGCGCACCATGGCGCTGTTGACGAAGGACGCGAGCTCGGGCGACGTCGTAATTCCGTATCCGAAGACAGTGCTCTTGAGCTCGACCCCCTGGACCTGCTTGGCGAGCTTCGCGCAGATACGGACGGCGTGTTCCTCGAAGCCGGCGAACATGCATCCCATCGAGTCAACCATCGTGCGGTTGGCCATCTTCAACGTCGTCGGCGACATGCTCGAGTGATTGAACTTCTGCGCGAAGTCGACGATCCTCCGCGTGGCGTCGTCCATCGGGCCGTTGCCGTCGAGACGGTTGTAGTCGTTGACGTAGTTGCCCGGGCCAGTGTGCGGCCGCGGGCCAGGCGGCCGCCCCGATCCGACTGGGGGTGCGGGGCCGCTCGTAGCTTGTTGGCCGCCGCGCTGCGCCCGGGCATCGGTTGCCGCGACCGCGCCGGCGACTACGCCGGCGCCAAGTCGCATCAGATCGCGACGGCCGAGTCTGGTGGAGGGGCGAACGTCCTTGTCACTCATACGGCCTCCAGAGGTCGTGCACTGCGTTTGATCAACACTCCTGCGGTGTCGCGATTCTTACTGCGGCCGCGCCACCAAACCCTTGAACGCGAATTTTTGGACGCGCCGGCCGTCCTGCACTTCGGAGGTGAACAGGTTGCCCTTCGAGTCGGTCGTCATGTGATGCAGGACGAAGAACTCGCCGGGCGCCACACCGGCTCGACCAAACGAGTCGAGCGGCTTCAACGTTTTGCGGTCGTAGACCCAGATGCGCGCGGGGCTTCGGCTCGCGACGTACAGGAAGCGCTGCTCCGGATCGGCCGAAAACGCCACGCTCGCGACCGTCTGTCCGTTGCCGCACCCTTCACCGGCCGCCTCGCACCAGCGATCGACCCATGCCTGAGTCATGTACTTCCCCTCGGTCGTAAAGACCTGCACCCTCTTGCCACCGCGGTCGGCCGCGTAGACCAAACCGTCGTTCGAGACTTTGACGCCATGAATGGTGCTGAACTGTGTGGGCGTCGGGTCTGAATCGAGAAGGTCCTTGGCGGGAACTCGGTTTCTGTTCGCGCCCGGGCCTCGACCAGGGCCGGCTGCGGCTGGCGCCGCCTCGGGCGGGTCATCCAGCGGCACGTTCCCGTAGGCGCCCCACATTCGCTTGAATGCGCCCGTGTCGGCGTCGAACACGATGATGCGTTTATTGCCGTAGCCGTCGGCGACGAACAGCTCATTCGTCTTCGAGTACACGAAGACGTCGGCCGGCTTGTTGAGATTCTTCGTGTCCTTGTTCGTCTTGGGATTGCCGCCTTTGCCGATCTGCATGACGAACTTGCCGGCTTTGGTGAATTTCAGGATCTGATCCTCGTTGCCCTGACCACCCACCCACACGAAGCCCTTGGGGTCGACATAGATGCCGTGCTCCGACGAGGGCCACTCATAGCCTGGAGCATCGCCGCCCCAGCCTTGCACGTAGTTGCCGTCGGCGTCGAATTCCATGACGGGTGGGCCAGTCTTCTGTCCCCCGCGCACCACGCGCGGCCGATGCAGGATCCAGATGTGATCCTTCTCGTCGGCGGCCGCGCTGGCGACCTGCCCCAGCACCCACCCGTTCGGAATCTTCGCCCACCCGGGTGCGACTTCGAACTTCGGCACCCCGGTCGAGCCCGACTGCCGCCCTTGGGCGGCGACGTCGATCGAGGTCGGTGCACCGCGCAGTATGGCAAAGCTGGCTGCCACTCCGAGAGCGACTACGACGCCGATGGCTTGTCTGGTTTGCATTTCGATCTCCGCTGGAGTGCTGCTGAAGCCACGGAGCGGCGAATGTCCAGGACACTCGCCGCCCCAGAGTCTTTTCAGGCGCAGCCGACGGTCGCCCTCCTACCAGCTGACGTTCGCCCCGAATTTGACCATGCGGGCGCCGAGCAGCTCGATCACGTTGTGATAGCTCGGCCCGAGCTGCTGGATGCGGTCGGTCACTGTCGATCCGTTCAACAGGTTGTAGATATCCAGCCGCGGTTCGAGCCGCATCCCCGCACGGCCGAAGGCCTTCTTGAAGCTGAGATCGACCAGCTTGACGTTGTCCATGCGCACGGTGCCGCGCGGCTCGATGATCACGTTCTGATTGGTCTGCGTGAGCCGGACCGTATCGCTGGACACCCGCACGACCGTCGTTTCCGGCCAACCCACGTAATACTGGAAGCTCCCTGATGCATTGATGCCGTAGGGCAGCTGGTAGGTGCCGGCGAGTTTGAAGAACACCGGCACGTCGAAGTTCGTGGCGATGCCGTAGCGGTACTGGGCATTGTTCGGATTGTTCAAGTCTCCGCCGGACGAGCCGCGATCGTGTCCGTAGGCGAAACTGGCCATCAACATCCAGTTATTGGCCATGCGCTTCTGGGCGGTCAGGTCGAAGCCGTGGAACGTCTTGTTTATTTCCGGCGTGTTGAAGAAGACGGTGTCGAACCGGCCCCGCGTCGCGGGGTCCTGGTTGAACAGGGTCACTTGCCTGCCCGTGAGCACCTCGGTGACCGTCAGCTGCTGGTAACTCGATGTTGGCACCGCCTCGTTCTTTTGACCGATCTGGTCCCGGTACGCACGATAGAAGTAGCCGGCGCCGACGACGATCTTGCCTGGCAGCTCCTGCTCGACTTCAACGTCGAACTCGTTGGTCGTCGGCCAACGCAAGTCGCGGGCGTATCGATTCGTCGTGCCGAAATTGAAGCCGGTCGATGGTCCGAGCTCGTTCAACTGCGGAATCCGATCGAGGTTGGTGTCCGTCCATGGCCGCGTGTCGCTGGTGCTGCCAATCGGGTTGATCCGGTTCAGATAAGCCTCGGTGACGCGCTCCTTGTACCGGTTGACCGAAAACTTCAGGGCCGTCCTGCCGTTCCCGAAGATGTCATAGATCGCCGACAAGCGCGGGACAAAACCATGGAAGTTGGGAACCCCCTTCACCGCGGGGAAGCATGCGCCCTGCACGAAGATGTTCGTTTCCAGACACAATGGCTTCTCGCCGTCGTTGATCCAGCCATACGCATTCTCGTAGCGCAGGCCGATGTTGACGGTTAACTTGCGGTGCGGCCGCCATTGATCCTGGAAGTAAATGCCGTTGGTGTAGAACTTCCGGGTCGACTCAGTTGGCGCGTTGTACGTGTTCACTGAATCGGGCGCGCCATTGCGATAGATGGCGTTCAGTCCGGCCGGGTAGTGCGAGGTCAGGAACACGCCGCTCGACACATCGCTGCGGATGTACTGCCAGCCCACCTTCATATCGTGATCCCCGGCGAAGTAGCCGAGACTCGCGTGAATGT
The DNA here is from genome assembly GCA_050747925.1 of Vicinamibacterales bacterium. Lineage (GTDB taxonomy): Bacteria > Acidobacteriota > Vicinamibacteria > Vicinamibacterales > UBA2999 > 12-FULL-67-14b. Next base: position 7,100 of record JBOGIV010000544.1, on the reverse strand, counting down.
TGCCGCGATTGCCGGGCTGCCACTGATAGGTTCGTCGGGCCCCAGTGTTGATGCGGGTGACGGCGTCGAATTTCGCCAAGGCCCCTTCCTTCTGCAGGTCGGGCTGCGGCAGCAAGTGATTGTTGCCGTAGGCGAAGCTGACGGCGACATCCAACACGGACTTCGAAGAGAGCACGTCGGTCCACCGCGCCAGGTGGAACCAGTGGCGAGCGGGATTGTACGTGGTCGCTTCGTTCGAGAAGAACTCGGTGACGTTGGGTCCGCCGGCGACGTGATAGCGGCCTTTGTGCACCCAGGACTGCACGTAGTGCAGCTGCTGGCTCTGGTTGAGGGCCAGCGAGACCTTCGCGGTCGTCTGTCGCAGCTGATTGTCGCTCAACAGCTGCGTGCCGTCCGCGTTGTAGCTGCCGACGCGTCGCGTGTAGACCTCTCCCAGCTTGCCCGCGAACGAGAACCAGAGACGATCCTTGATGATCGGACCGCCGACCGTGCCCGACAGGTCGAACATGTGCTCGATGCTCTGGCCCAGCCGTGGGTTGGGATTGGCGGCGAGCGCGTACGCGGGCACCGCGGCGAGCAGGGTTTTTCGCTGGGCCTCCGTAATATTGTTGGCTTCGCAACAGCCGTGCGTCATCCCGAGGAACGCCCCCGTCCCGCGAAACTGATTCGAGCCGGTCTTGGTCACGAACATCCACACGACACCGCCCGTGGACCGCTCGGCCGATAGATTGGCGGTCTGGATGTTGACCTCTTGAAACGCGAAGCTATCAATATAGAACGTCCCGCCGTACTGATTGAGGTCCATGCCGTCGATGAAGTACTCACGCTCGGTGCTGCCATGGGACGACGCGTTCGATTGACCGAACATCTCGCGTCCCCCGACGTCGTACTTGTCCAGACGAACGGATGGCGCCAGCCGCGCAATGGACCAGGTGTCGTACCCCGTCGGCAGTGTGTCGAGCGTCTCGCGGGGTAAGACGGTCTGATGCAGCGCCGAGGTCGTGTCGAGCAACGGCGATTCGCCCGAGACCGTCACCGTCTCGGATACGTTACCGACCTCGAGCCTCAGATCCATGCGAGCCGTGCGGTCGGCGTTGACCTGGATGCCTTGCTGGACGATCGAGCGGAAGCCTTGCAGCTCCCCCTTGACGGTGTAGGAGCCTGGTACGAGACGCGTGAACTGATACGCACCGTCCGCGTCAGTAACAGTGGTCTGGTCACCGCCGATCACACCAGGGTTCGACAGCGTCACCGTGACGCCGGGTAACACCCCACCGGACCCATCGGTGACAGTTCCGCCGATGGCGCCGACACCGAATTGAGCCGCTGCCGTCGATGGCAGGCCGACTGTGCACGCGAGCGCCAATAACAGGATTCCGACCCCACACAATCCACTCTTCATTTCGCTCCCCCTATCTCGGGTTGCTGGAGTGTTGAAACAAGACAGCTCCGGTGACATGAACCGACGAAACGGCAAATGTCGCCGCAGAGATTACACGGCCTCGAAGAATAGTCAACGCCATTCCTGGAGATGTTCGGAGACAAATTCGGAGACAATTCCGCGATCGTTTGGATCAAACGTCGGCAAACATGGGGCGCCGCCTCGCCATGCTCAAGCTCCTCGTCGTCACGAATGATTTCCCTCCGCGAATCGGAGGAATCGAGCAGTACGTAGCAGAGTTGGCGCGCCACTTGTCTCCCGACGTCTCCACCACCGTCATCACCTCGAATCACTTGGATGCGCCGCCGTTCGATCGATCGTTTCCCGCACGCGTGATTCGGTGGGCTGGATACCCGCTCTTGCCGTCACCGCGTCTCGTCGAGGCCGTTGTGGAACACGTCACTTGCGACCAGGTGGACGTCCTCGTCTTCGGAGCGACGTTTCCGTTGGCGTTGATCGCCGGCGCCGTTGGTCGGCGCACCGCCGTGCCGATCGTGTTATTTACGCACGGCGTCGAGCCCGCGTTGACATCGCTGCCTGGCGGATCGGCGCTCCTTCGACAACTCGCCCGGCACGCCACGATCATGACGGTCCTCTCACGGTGGGCCGAGCACCGGATCCGATCGGCCGTCGGTTCGATCCCGCGAATCGAGCTGTTGCCGAGTGGGGTTGATGCCCACCGGTTTCGACCAGGCGTTGCCGGTACAGCGATCCGCCATCGATACGGTCTTGGCGCCGGGCCGGTAATCGTCAGCGTCGCGAGGTTGGTTCCGCGAAAAGGCCACGATCGGATCATCGGCGCGCTGCCGGGCATTGCCCGCGAGTTCCCGGCGGTCCGGCTGTTGATCGTCGGTACAGGGCCGTCTCGTCGGAGGCTCGAGAGATTGACGGTGCGCCACGGCGTCGCGAGCCACGTTGTCTTTGCAGGAGCGGTGTCGGACGCCGATCTGCCGGCGTGTTTCGCGGCAGGAGACGTGTTCGCGATGCCTTGCCGATCGCGATGGGCGGGTCTCGACGCCGAGGGGCTGGGCACGGTTTTTCTCGAGGCCGCCGCGGTCGGCCGGCCCGCAGTCGCCGGTCAATCCGGTGGCGCGCCCGAAGCGGTACTCGACGGCGAAACCGGGCTCGTGGTTGACGCGCGGGCGTCAGCCTCCGTCGAGGCGGGCGTCCTCCACCTGTTGAGGTCGGCGGACGAAGCCCGTGCGATGGGCGCCAACGGCGCGTCGCGCGTGCACCGCGAGCTGACATGGCCGGTCCTCGCGCGCCGTCTCGAGTGCTTGCTCCACGAGGCGTCGGCCAAACGCCGCTAAACGGCACTCACTTGAATTGATGAGGGTTCCGGTGGGCGGGACAGGTAGGCCGGGTAGGTCGGGTAGGCCGTCGGAAAGAAAGATCGCATAGAGTCACTAACCGAAGTGAGCCTCGGGCTAGACTCGTCGCCGCCAGCTCCGTTCGATGGCCCAACCGCGACCGGCTGGTGAAAGACGTTCACGACGGCGTGCCGGAAGATTCTCGTAACCGACAACGTCGCGGTAGGCGTGCTCGACCGCATCGGTCACCACCGTCCACGCAAACTGCTGGACGCGATCGCGAGCGGAAAGCCCCAGGCGGCGCGCCAGCGCCGGGTCTTCGAGAACACGTCCAATCGATGCGGCCAGGCCCTGCGCGTCTCGTGGGCGGACGACCAGCGCGTCAACGTCTGCGCGAACCACCTCACGATAGCCATCGATATCGGTCGCCACGATGGTTCGCCCTGCGGCCATCGCTTCGAGCAGCACCATGCCGAAGCTCTCGCCCCCGATTGCCGGCGCGATGAACACGTCGGCGGCGGCGTAGATCGAGGGCAGCCGACCGTCTTCGACATCACCCAACATCACAATGCGTCGCCGGACAGCCTGGGGCACGCCGTCGATTTCGCTGTGACACGGACCTTCGCCGACGACCAGAAGCACTAAGTCGTCGTACCGATCGCACAATCGGGCAAAGGCGCGGACGGCGACGTCGAAACCCTTTCGCCAATCGAGTCGGCCGACGAACAGCAGCTTGCGCTTGGAGGTCAGCGATGCGGGACACTCTCGCTCGAATGCCTCGACGTCCACGCCGTTCGGCACGACGTGCATGGCGCCTCCGACCCTCGACGCGGCATAGGATGCCGCCGCCTGCGAGACGCTCAACTGCACCGCCACGCGCCGGCGGATCGGCCAGAAACAGTGTGCGGCGAGCGTGTAGAGAGAGGCATCGAGAGACGATGGGCAGTACGCGTGGAACGTCGCCACGACCGGCGCGCGCGCGAACCAGACCGCGGACATCGACACGCCAGGGACAAAAGGCTCATGCACGTGGACCAGGTCGGGCTGAAACTGGCGGAGCGCCTGTCGAACTGCGAGCGCGCCCGTTGGTTGGAGGCAAATCGGTGCGAGCGATCCGTTGAACGGCACGCACATCGATGAACCCACCAGGCGAAGCTTGGGCCAGCCCCCAGCCGCGCCAGTGGTCTCGGCGGCTGGTTCAACCCTCGCGGCGCGGCGCCCCACGGGGCCCGCCGCCAACACCAGGACCTCATGGCCGCGACCGCTCAGGTGACGCGACAGCTGACGAACGTGGGTCTGGACGCCGCCGCGCGCCGACCACGAGTAGGGGCACACTTGGACGATTTTCATGCTCCACCGTCCGTCACGATCGCGCCACCGACGGATCGACGGAGACGACGTCTCGGCCCGCGCCGAGCCACCCGGCTTCAAACACGAACCATTGCTCGGGGAACCGGCGAACGATTCGCGCGAGTTCGGCAGCAATCGAGCGAGTGACCTCTTCGGTGGTCCCCGTAGGAGCCATCGCCGGCGTGGTCACCAGGTCGTAGCCCGACGCGTCGTCTCGCCGCGTGATCTGCAAAAAGACGACCGGGGCACCCGTACGCCCTGCGATGGCCGCAGGCCCCAGCGGGACCACTCGGCGGTCGCCGCAGAAATCCACCTCGAGTCGTGGGCCATCGATAAGGCGGTCGGCGACCACGGCCACAATTTCGCCGCGCCGAAGAGCTCGGTACGCAGCCACAGCACCATGGCGACGCGACAGCACCCGCATACCGGTCGACGCCCGATACCGACGCCAGACACGGTACAAGGGTGGGGCGATGTCTTCGACGACGACCGAAATCGGATAGCCACGCGCGGCGAGGTAGATCCCAGCCAGGTCCAGCGCGCCGACGTGCGCCGCGACAATGACGGTTCCCTTGCCCTGCTCGAGCGCGGCGTCGAGGTTCCGGCGCGTGTTCCAACCAACGAGGTCGAGGATGGCTTGGCGCGTCAGGAGCGGCACGCGGAGGAAATCGACCCAAATGCCGGCGAAATGCCGGAACGTTGCGCGCCTGAGTTGTCTCCGCTCGGACCTGCCCGAGCTGGGGGCGGTGCGGGCCAGGTTCTGATCGATTGCCTGCCGGCGAGCCGTAAACAGCAGAAGACACAAGTCAGCGACGATGTACGACAATGCGATCGCCGCCTTCCGCGGAAGGAACCGAAGCAGGAATGTTCCGGCGGGGATCAAGAGCGCCTTGATCGATGCACTCACGGGCCTAACCTGACTGCTGACAATTATCCTGTAGGTGCGGCGAGGCAGGGGATCACTTCAACGCGCCCACGCCCTTGAGCAGACGTTCAAGGGCCCTGCGGGTACTAGCAGCTCAGCTCACGCTCGCGGTGGACCGCTCTCGATCTGCTCGATGAGCTCCAGCGCCCGCCGACGAAGATCGGCGGCATCCATGGCTATTTGTGCTTCGCCGCTCCGTTCCAGACGTGGTACCCGTCGGTCCAACGCCCCGACCAACCGATAGAGATCGTCCAGCATCTCTTTCGCAACTTCTGTGTGGCCCGAACTCGTTGTCGCCATATCTCGCTTTCGTGAACTGCTTACGTGCTTCGTCGTTAAGGTCTGCGGCGGCCGATTGCGCGCACCTTTCCTGTGGCGACTTCGCGCATCGCCGTGGTGGCAGGCTTGAGCGCCCTGGGTACGAGAGGCGTACAGCCTTGAAGGAGCTGCGCCGTTCGCAGCGCAGCCACTCGGATGAACTCGAACGAGGGCAGATCGATTGGGCGGGCCAACAGGACGACATCGGCCAGCGAGGATCGCGATAGTGGGTTCTTGGCAGGCGCGCGGGATCGAAGTGCGGTGAGCGCCGTCCGCTCATCTTCGAAGATCTCGAACAGGGGCAACACGCCACGGCGATGCAGCAGGCGTTGCAGACCACTCGAGGCATTGCTGACGACCAGTGTTCCGGCTCGAAGTCCCGTCGCCACATACGCATCGAGCAAGGCCTCGGCTCCCGATGAATCGACATCGGTCACCTCGGCGACATTGAGGACGACCCGCGGCGGACCGACGTGCGACATGGTCGACAGCCAGTCCAGCAATTCCTCACCCGCCGCGGCGGTAAAACGTCCTTGCGGTGTGACGATCGACAGCTCCTCCACTTGCCGGAAGGAGAACCGGCGCCTTGGAACGGTCACGTCAGCCACGGGCGACCCACGAGGCTCGGCCGACACTGGATGAGTAGTGGTGCTGAGGACACCCGCGCGACACGTGAACCTCCAAGGTTCGGAGCGATCGCGCGCCATCGGGATTGAAGGGGCGCAAGGGATCCGGCAGAAGATCGAGCCGGTCAGCGCCGTACCCTCCGAGGCACTTGTCGCAGGCGGGCGTCAGTCGAGACTGACGATGAAAGTATACGCGATCCGCCGCGGCGACTCACGCGAGCCACAGTGCCCATCATCCGACCGGCATTGGCTCAGTTACTGTCAGGCCGGCCTGACGTTCTCTCCTCTCGGACCCTTCTGGCCCTGTCCTTTCTCGAACGTCACCGTTTGTCCTTCGCGAAGCTGGTCGAACGAGCCCGCACCGCAAGCGGAGTTGTGAAAGAAGTACTCGTGCCCGTCACCTGCCAGGATGAAGCCAAATCCCTTGTCGCTGACCAGACGCTTGATCGTGCCGCTAATTGTCGCCATTGTGTGTCCTTTGATTGAAGAGAACAGGGCGCCGCTGAGGGTGCCCTGCTCATGTTGTTACGCGATTTGCGAGATCACGACTTCGGTGGTCAGCAGCAATGCGGCCACAGACGCCGCGTTCTGCAGCGCCGATCGGACGACCTTCGTCGGATCGATGACGCCTGCCTCAACGAGGTTCTCATACCGTTCGGTTTGCGCGTTGAATCCCTCGTCGCACGTCATCGCCTTCACGCGCTGCATCACAATCGATCCCTCGTGACCGGCGTTGCTGGCGATCCAGCGCAAGGGTTCCTCGATCGCGCGGGTCACGATCGCCGCACCAATGCGCTCTTCGCCCTCGAGCTTCAGCGCGCCCAGGACGGCCACCGCCCGCAAGAGCGCCACGCCGCCACCGGCAACGATGCCCTCCTCGACTGCGGCCTTGGTCGCGTGCATGGCGTCTTCGACGCGCGCTTTTTTCTCCTTCATCTCCGTCTCGGTTGCCGCGCCCACCTTGACGATGGCGACGCCGCCGACGAGTTTGGCGAGTCGCTCCTGGAGTTTCTCACGGTCGTAGTCAGAGGCCGTGTCTTCGACCTGAGCCCGTAGTTGCCTGACGCGACCCTCGATCGCCGTCGAGCTGCCCGCGCCCTCGATAATCGTGGTGCGGTCCTTGTCGATGG
>JBOGIV010000543.1:0-20976 GCA_050747925.1 Vicinamibacterales bacterium | reverse complement strand
GGTGGTTATGTTCGTTGTTCCCGCGGGTGTCGTGCAGCGTGACGTTCTTCATCTCGAACGCATCGGGCTGGATGAACCGCGCCGGGTCGGTCGGGTTCCAGTCTCCGCTGATGTCGTGCCATTGCCGGGTGAATGACGTGAAGAGCATCAGCCCATTCTTCATGTTCTTGGTCACGATGACGTCGATGGCCGTCAGGTTCAGCTGGCTCCACGTGTTTTCGGTCTGCCGGTAGACCAGTCCGCGGTTGGCATCGACCCGTCCGAAACCGCCGAACGGCTTGCCCGGACCGTCGGGCCAGAACCCGTTGATCTCAACCAACGCGTTGAGGTTTTTCACTTTCTTGTGAATGCCGGCAACGTCGATGCTCAGTTGGCCAGGAAACTGTTTGCGGTATCCCAGGATGAATTCATCAGTGTAGGGTTGGGAGATGTTCGGGTCCATCTGCGACGTCACTAATGTCTGGGTCGTGGCGGGCGTGAAGTTCTCGGTCTCGAAGACGCCATCGGCGTTCATGTCGTAGAGAACGCGCCGATTGACCGACCCGCCGCCCAGAAACCGCGTGACGTTATCGCGCCCGGTCATCGGCTGGTGCGTACGCGTGATACTGCCCCGGACCACGCTCGTTGCTTCTCGATCGAGCACGTAGGACAACCCGAGGCGAGGCCCGACTTCCGTGCTCTTCTGGCGGGTGATATTGAAAATCTTGTCGGTACGCTTGACGTAATCCACGCGGAGGCCCGCGTTGATTGTGAGCCGCGCCCCAAGCTTCAACGAGTCCTGGAGGTAAAAGGCGAGATCGCGCTCGCGCGCCGATAGCTCGTGAACGCTGATTGGAGTGACGTACTCCCGGCGGAAGGGGACAAACCCCGACTTCAGGTCGTTGGGATCGCGCAGCCGAACGACCTCGGCGATGAAGCCGTCGTTCAGGTACTCGCGTTTTTGATCGTAGTTGTTGCGGGGCGCTCCGTAGAAGCCCCACTTGAACTCGTGCGAGCCGCCCCATCCCGGCGTGAAATAGGTGAAGTCGGCGCGGATGGTCATGAGAGAGGCGGGCTCGAACACCAACGATTGCTGATTGTTCATGATCGCCAGCGTGCCGGTGCCCTGTAGGATGCCTCCCGATGGAAACGCGTTCTGATGCACGGTGACCTCGGGACCCGAGCCCCGCAGCTCGTCGAACGTATCCACATCGGAGCCGCTCTTGTTGTTGTAGGAAAAGAGGAACTGTGTGCTGAGCTTCGATGACCAGATCGAATCCAGCCTGGTCGTGAACAGGCCGCCGCCCGTGGACGAGAACCGTGTGGGATGGGTGTGGTGTTCCCGGTTGTCGTTGATCGTGACGCGATCGTCGGAAGCCGAGACGAGCAAATTGTGAATGGGGCTCAACTGCAGAGTCCCTTTGGCAAACCATTGGGTGGCTTTGGTCTGGTTGTTGAACGGTTGAAAATCGTTGCGGAACGCGTTCAGACGCTCGAGGTTGGCGGGCGTGCGGCTGATTGCATTTGTCAGCCGATTGACTCGAAGGGAGCCAAAGAACCAGACGTGGTCCCGCTTGATTGGTCCACCGATGGAGCCGTCCCATTGGTACACCTGCTGGATGGTCGGCGTGCCCCCGCCGCCGGCCCTGGCCTTCCGGGTGTTGTCACCATTCCACGACATCGGCTGAAGCGTGGAGGTCGCCTGGCCATGAAACGCGTTGCCGCCGCTTGGCGTGACGATGTTGACGTTGATGCCGGTTCCCATGGGCGACGCGGCGTCGACGCCGCCCGTCTTCATTTCGACGTCGCCGATCGTGTCGGTGCTCATGTTGATGAACGTAGGCTGGGCATCGTAGTACGACACGGCATTCGCACCATCGACGGTGATGACGTGCGTCCAGTGGCCCGAACCGCGCCCGTGATAGACCTGCCGGCCGCTGTTGTCATCGAACGGCCGCGAGTAGATGCCCGGCGTGAGCTCGAGCACATCGGACCAGTTGCGCCGCGACGACAGCGGGATTTCGCGTTGAAACTCGCCCGATACCAGGACGGTGCTGCTCGGCGCCGCGGTTTCGATCATGGGCGAGTCGGCCGTCACCGTCAGGTTCTCGGACACCGAACCCAACTGCAGCGTCACGTTGACGGTGAACGTAGCGCCAGCTCGCACAATGATTCCGGTTCGCTGATAGGTGGAAAAACCGGCCAACTCCGCCTTGACCGTGTATTCGCCCGGCGGAAGGCTGCGCAATCGATAGTACCCGGTGGCATCGGAAAGCGCGACGCGTTCACCGATCAAGGATGGCCCGGTGGCGGTAACCGTCACGCCGGGCAGCACGCCGCCCTGAGGATCAACGACGTTTCCAACGAGCGTTCCGTCGCCCGTCTGGGCTGAAGCGCCTGCAGGCAGAATCAGAACGACCAACGCCACAATCAGCAAAACCCGCCAGAAAGCCGAGCAGTGAATCGGTCTCATAATCTCCCTCCGGCCTTGGTCGCGAGTCGAAACTGACAACTCGATTCTGTGGCGCGGCACCCGCAATCTGTGGGCACTTGTATCGGAAACGGTAATGGTTGACAAGAGGGTTTCGCATGGGTGAGAGGATGCCTCCTTTCGAATCCGCACTCGCCCGGCGCTGATGCGACCCTTCAGGTCTGGGCCGAGGTGTTAGAAGCCAGCGCTCGTTCTTCCTCGCCCGAGGCCGGGCCCGCGGAGCGCTTGGCCGGGCTTCGCCCCCGTATGCTGCCCTTTGTCGATCACAACGACGCCGTTGACCAATACGTACGGCACTCCAGTGGCGTACGACTTCGGCTTCTCGAACGAGTTGGTCTCGCCGACGCGCGCCGGGTCGAAAATCGCGAGATCGGCGGCAAACCCCTCGCGAACCTGACCGCGATCCTTCAGGCCGAGGATCTTCGCCGGTAACGATGTCATCTTCCGTACGGCTTCGGGCAGGGAGAGCACTTTCTCGTCGCGCACGTAGTGTCCGAGGACGCGAACGTTCGTCGCGTAATTGCGCGGGTGAGGGACGCCTGGCGCGTCGAGATTGATGGCGGAGCCGTCGCTGGCAATGCTCACCCATGGCAGACGCATGACGGTCCGCACGTCCGTCTCGGCCATCGTGTGAAAGATGCCGCTGATGTTGCCGCCTTCTTCGGCCATCAGCGTGATGCACGTGTCCATCGGATCTTCTTCACCTCGCAGGCGCGCGATCTGCGAGATGCGTTTGCCTTCGTACGGCTTGTTCTTCTCGGTCCGCGCTCGCGCCAGCACGCCGGATCCTTCAGACGCTCGGCAAACTTCTGCGGTCCCCCTTCGCGAATCCAGAGCGGAAAGAACGCGCTCCAACCATGGAACATCGCCGTGTACGGATATTGATTGGCGGTGATGTCGAGCCCGCGTGCGCGCGCGTCCTCGATCTGCTTGATGTACCGGCCAATCGTCCCTTCGTTCTCCTTCCCGCGGATCTTGAAGTGGAAGATGTGGACCGGCAGTTTCGCTTCCTCGGCGACGCGAATGGCAAACGCCAACTCCTTGGCTTGCTGGAACCCTTCGCTGCCGATGTGTGACGTGTAGTTGCCGCCAAGGCTCGCGACCACCTTGGCCATCGCCATCACTTCCTCCGGATGTGCCGGTCCACTACTTTCGAAGCGCGTGACCAGACCCCACGCGCCCTCGCGCATCGATCGAGCGACGAGATCCGTCATCTTCGCGATCTCCTGCGGCGTCGCCGGCCGAGGGTCGTAGCCGAGAACGACACGTCGTATCTGCTCGCTCGCGATGTGCGCGATGGTGTTCATCGAGATGCCCTGGCGCTCGAGCCGGTCGAAGTACTCAGTGAACGTTGTCCAGTCGACTTTGGTCCCATCGCCCGAGTCCGCAGGAAAACCGTCGCGCGGCGCCGCCGATGTACTTTCACCCGTGATGTCGAGCGTCACGCCCTGGCGGACTTTGCTTTGCGCTGTGCCGTCCGACAGCAGCGGCATCTCGGAATGGGTGTGGAGGTCGATGAAGCCGGGCGCGACAATCAAGCCGCTCGCGTCGATCGTTCGGCGAGCCGACTGACCGTCGAGCCGCCCAACCGCGGCGATGCGATCGCCGCGAATGCCAACGTCGGCGCGAACGGCCGGGCTGCCTGTGCCGTCGACGACCTGACCGCCGCCGACGATGACGTCGAAGGCCGGCGCCTGACTGGAGACGGAACCGACGAAGGCCGCGAGGCCTGCCGAGAGAAAAAGTAGACGGGTACGGAACTGGTCGGACATATGCCGCCTCCCAACGGCCTATCTTAGCCGGGTGGCGACCAACCTTCCGCCTTCGCCGAGGCCTCGGCGGACCGCCGTAGCCTTGGCGGAGGCTGGTTAGGTTTATCGATCTGCCGGAGGGTGACTCTGCAGCCTTCGGCTATCGGGAAGGCCCCTAGCTGAAAGCTGAGAGCTGATCGCAGAAGGCTGATCTGGTCAATCGCGCTTGTCGCGGAGCTCGCGAATCGCCTGTGAGATTGCGCGGCGCACTTCGCCGCTGGCGTCGTTGGCCGCGGCGCGAAGATCGTCGAGCGCCCGCGGATCCTCGATCTCGCCGAGCGCCCACGCAACGGTCTTGCGCACCTGCCAATCGGTGTCTTTGAGCGCGGAGACCAAGCCTGGCACAGCGCTGTTGTCTTCGATCTCACCAAGCGCCCACGCCGCTTGCCGGCGAACATCGGCGTCGACGTCCGCCAGCGCTTTCACGAGCCCATTGACTGCGATCGGGTCCTCGATCTCGCCCAGCGCCCACACCACTTGTCGCCGGACCATGATGTCCGTGTCTCCGAGCGCGCGCAGCAAGGACGGCACGGCCCGGTCGCTTTCGATTTCGCCAAGCGCCCACGCGGCTTGACGTCGGACCTGCGCGTCAGTGTCGTGAAGGGCTCCAGCCAGACCATCCACCGCACCAGGATTCTCGATTTCACCCAGCGCCCAGACCGCTTGACGGCGAACGCTCGGCTCGACGTCCCTCAACGCCGCGACGAGACCATCCATCGCGGTTCCATCTTCGATTTCCCCTAACGCCCACGCGGCCTTGCTCCGCACGGTCGTCTCGGCATCCTTCAACGCCCGGAGAAGACTCGGCACGGCCGACGGGTCTTCGATCTCACCAAGGGCCCAGACCACCATCGTGCGAACGCGAACATCCTTGTCGCCGAGCGCGCCCGACAATGAAGAGATCGCAGCGGGATCCTCGATCTCGCCGAGCGCCCAGGCACTACGCTCACGCACGTCCGGATGCTCGTCGCTCAACCGGTCGCCGAGCGCACGGATGACGTCGGTGCGATGGATAAATGACTCCCCCTCCCCGAGGCCATAGGCCGCGAACTTCCGAACCTTCCAGTTCGCGTCGCGCAGGGCCTGCAGCAGGCCGGGCACGGCCGAGTCACCGATGTCGCCGAGCGCGTCAGCCGCCTCCTTGGCTGGTGAGGTTTCCCAGCCCTTGAACGAACTCGGATCGGTCTTCATTTGGCGTCGCATCCAGGGTGACATCTCGCACTCGAGCGGCGCCATCACGACCACATCGTCGTGTAGCATGGCCAGGAGAATTGGAATCGCCGCCACGGCGTCCGTGTGCCGGCGGCCGATCTGGCAGGCGGCTTCTGCTCGCACGCCGGCTTCCGTCGAGTAGAGCCGATCGACGTACGGTCGAATCGATCCCGGAACGGCCGGCGCACGGTCGCGTGGAACGGTTGGCTGAGCCGAGAGATTGGGGGCCAAGACGACTGACGAGGCGAGTACGAACAGGACGCTGACGCGGAAGTTGGCCATGGACCGGATCCTTTGCTCGATAGACGGCCGCAGCTTGTGGATGGTTGCACGCCGAACCTTTGCCCGCCTTCGCTCTCGGCCTCTTGAACCCATGAACCTACCGAGGTGTATAGTTCGCGAGATCCTGGAGGTGCGATGTGAAGCGTAACCGCAATCGTCTGGTTGGCGCGGCGTATGTCGTCCTTCTTCTCGGACTCGGCGTCGCCTACCTTGTCCTCGATCAGGCCGTGGCGGCGCAGAACAAGACCGGTGTCCAAGCCCCGCGGTTCGAGGTCGATCCCTTCTGGCCAAAACCACTGCCCAACCACTGGGTGCTCGGCAACGCCATCGGTGTCTGGGCCGATGATCAGGATCAGATCTGGATCGTCCACCGCGGGTCGGACACCTTGGCCAACAACGAGAAGGCGCTCGAACTGAAGGCCGGCGAGTGTTGCGCCGGTGCTCCTCCGGTGCTCGCGTACGACAGGCAAGGCAATCTCGTTCGCCACTGGGGCGGCAAGGGTGCGGGTTACGACTGGCCCGCCTCGAACCATGGAATCTTTGTCGATCACTTGGGCAACGTCTGGATTGGTGGCAACGGCCCGGGCGACTCGCACATCGTGAAATTCACGAAGGACGGCACGTTCATCGCGCAGTACGGGAAGCCGAACGCGCGCCAGGGTACGAACAACGCGCAGGGCCAGCCGACGTTTGTCGGTGGGAGCATGGACCCAAACAACTTCGGGCGCGTGGCAAAGATCTTTGTCGATCCCAAAGCCAACGAGGCGTACCTCGCCGACGGCTACCTCAACAAACGCGTCGCGGTGCTCGACGCCAAGACCGGCGCGATGAAGCGCTTCTGGGGCGCCTACGGCAAGCCGCCAGACGATGCGAATGCCGGCCCGTACGATCCCGACGCGCCGCCGGCGCAGCAGTTCCGCAATCCGGTGCACTGCGCGGATCTGTCGAATGACGGTCTGCTCTACGTCTGCGATCGGCTGAACGATCGCATTCAGGTGTTCAAGGCCGACGGCACGTTCGTCAAAGAGACCTTCATCGCGAAAAACACGAAGGCCTCGGGATCCACATGGGACGTGGCCTTCTCGAGGGATCCACAGCAGCGGTTCCTCTATGTCGCCGACGGCATCAACAACCGCATCTACATCATCGAGCGCGCGTCGATGCAGATCCTGACGAGCTTTGGTGACGGCGGACGCCAGCCGGGTCAGTTCTACGGCGTGCACAGCATCGCCGTGGATTCACAAGGCAACATCTACACCACGGAGACGTGGGAAGGAAAACGGCTGCAGAAGTTCGTCTACAAAGGGCTTGCGCCGGTTACCACCGAACACCAGCGCACGGTGTGGCCGAGGACGACAGGGAGTAAATAGCTCGTCAGGTTCGACTGGGTTCGTCAGGTTCGACGGGTTCGTCGGGTTCGATTGGTTCGAGGGCCTACTGCCCTTTCACCGCAACGTTGAGGCGGTAACGTTCGGTGAACTCTGAATCACTAGCGCTGAGCTCGAGCTCGTAGGTCCCCGGCGCGCTGAACGTGGCCTTGGTTCGCGCGCTGGTGGGATTCGAGAAGGTGACCGTGCCGGGGCCGTTCAGCACCTTCCACCCGGCGACGAAGGCCTTGCCGCGTGGAAGCCCTTCGTCGTGCGCGCTGCCGAACAGGTTGAGCTCTTCGTTCACCGCGACTGATAACGATGGGACGACGCCGCGGCGCGCCGTGATGCCGAGCACCCTTACGGTCGGCGGACGATTGAGACACACACCCTTCGACACCTTGGAGTAGTCGATCTTTCCCAAGTCCGTCGCGCCCTCGAGCAGGTTCCAGTTCGACTGCAGCATCTTCTCGCTGCTGCCCGTGGTCGTCCCGCCATAGCTCAACGTCCACGTCATCTTCCCATCGAAGTCCGGGCCGACGACCATGACGCACTGAAAGCGCCAGTGGCCGGGCTTGAACACGGTGGGCTGCTGGCGATCCGCGGGCGGGGTCCCGAACTGATTGGCCGGACCGGGAGGAATGGTGACGATGTCGGCGTTGTGACTGAAGTAGGCGAACGACAACGTGTAGCTGCCGTCGGGGTTCTTCAGGAAGCCGTCATAGACCGGATAGATCGGCTGATTCTGCTGCGCCAGAACAGGTAATGGCCCAAGAAGGAGGGAACAGATGACGGCGGCCCACGCTCGACGCTCCATGCCAGTCTCCTTCTTCAACTCCAGTCTCCTTTCATTTCCGTTGTAGAGGCGACCCTTTAGGGTCGCCCGCTTTGGTCGGCGTCGCCTCTACAGCTACGTCAATCATTCTCCTGCAGAGGCAACCAGCCAATCCCTTGTAGAGGCAACCCTTTAGGGTTGCCTTGGTGCTAAAGTAAGCGCTGAGTTCCGAAAGCGCAACAGGAGGCCCCATGGTCCCCGCACGAAGGCTCGTCGGTGCCGCCGGCTTGATGATCGTTCTCGGCCTGGTTGCCGTCACAACGCCAGTCGCGATCACGGCTTCAGGCAACCCTGACCAGCCTCCGCTAAAGCTGCGGCGGTCCGCCGAAGCGTTTGCGAAGGCGGAAGGGTTGCCTCTACTGGTGTCGGCTGCGACCGGTACACAGGCGACACCCACTTTCACCAAGGACGTGCTGCCCATTCTGCAGCGATCGTGTCAAGGCTGCCATCGCCCCGGCACACCGGCGCCGATGGCCCTGACCACGTTCGCAGAGGTCCGCCCCTGGGCCCGCACCATCAAGCAAAAGGTGACCCGGCGAGAGATGCCGCCATGGCACATCGATCGCAGCATCGGCGAGTACGTGAACGACCCGTCGCTGAGCGACAAGCAAGTCGCGACGATTGCGGCGTGGGTGGACGCCGGTGCGCCCGAGGGTCGTGCGGCCGATGCGCCACCGCCGGTCACGTTCCCTGCGACGACGGAGTGGACCTACGGAGAGCCCGATGTCGTCGTCCGTATGAACAAGGGCTTCACTATTCCCGCGCAGGGACCCGACTTCATTCCCTCGGAGCTCGTCGATCCCGGGTTCACTGAGGACCGCTACGTCAAGTGGGTTCAGATCATCCCGGACGCGTTCCGCGCCGTGCATCACGCGCACGTGTATGTCGACTTCCCCGAAGGCACCGATCCGGAAGGGCTGGGCCTTGGCATGGGTTCGAACGTCGGCAACTCGATGGACCTCATCGAGTACGGCGCAGGCAACGACGCCGACGTCTTTCCGGATGGAACCGCCAAGCTGTTGAAGAAGGGATCGATCTTTCGCTTCGAGGGTCACTATCACCCCTACGGAGAGCAGGTGCACGATCGCATGCGCGTCGGCATCAAGTTCTATCCAAAGGGTGTGGTCCCGACGCAGGTCGTGACCTCACATCGCATCAGAACAGGGGTCGGTAACGATTGGGTTCTGAATCGCGAGCGGATTGAGGATCTGTTGTTGCGCGCCGGCCACAAGCTGTCGATCGACGAGCCCGCCATGCCCACCGGGGCGCTCATCGCCGAGAACCCGCTGCACGCGGCCGCGTACATGAGCATTCCGCCGAATACTGTGGTGCGGCATGAGCGCTTCTGGCCGCTGCCGAAGCCCGCGCTCGTGATCAGCTTCCAGCCGCACATGCACTTCCGCGGGTCGCGCATGCAGCTCGAGGCGATTCACCCAGACGGCCGTCGCGAGCTGCTCACCGACGCGACGCACTACGAGCAGACCTGGCAGATCACTTACAAGTACAAGACGCCGCACCTCTTCCCCGCCGGCACCATCCTCCACGTCGTCTCGTGGCATGACAACACCACCAACAATAAACACAATCCCGATCCGACCGCGTGGATTGGTTGGGGCAGCCGCACGATGGATGAAATGGGACACGGCTGGACAGACATCGCGTTCTTGACCGACGCACAGTATCAGGAAGAGCTCGCGAAGCGCCGCGCGCAGCCGCGAACGACGACCGCTGAGCCTCGCCAACAGTAGCCAACAGTAAGAGGACAGGCGCCGAATACCGAGTACCGAGTACCGAAGTACGAGTACCGAGAAGGGAGCTGAGATGAGGTCCGTACACAGCCTCCGCTCCGGCATGCTGGCGGCAGCCGTCGTCACATTCGTCGGAGTCTCACTCACACCGACGAGCGCGCGACAGGCGGCGCGGTCGGTCGACCTCGACGCCGACGACATCGGCGGGGTCGTCACCAGTTCGAAGGGGCCGGAAGCGGGCGTCTGGGTGATCGCCGAGACCACCGACCTCCCGACCAAGTTCGCCAGGATTGTCGTCACCGATGATCAGGGGCGCTATCTCCTCCCAGATCTCCCGAAGGCCACATACCAAGTGTGGGTTCGCGGATATGGCCTCGTGGATTCCCCGAAGACCACGGGCGCGCCTGGAAGCGCGTTGAATCTGAAGGCCGTGATTGCGCCAACGGCGCACGACGCGGCTCAGTACTATCCGGCTGGCAATTGGTTCGCGCTGATGCGCGTGCCCGAGAAGGCGGATTTTCCCGGCACTGGCCCATCAGGCAACGGTATCTCGCCGACGATGACGAGTCAGGCGCAGTGGCTTCGGAGCCTGAAGTCAGGCGGCTGTACCGCATGTCACCAGCTCGGCAACAAGGCGACGCGCGAGATTCCCAAGGAGCTCGGGAACTTCCCTTCCCTCGCACACGCGTGGGAGCGCCGCATTCAGTCGGGTCAGGCTGGCGCCGGGATGCTCAACGGGCTCAACCAGCTCGGCAAGGAACGCACGCTGCTGCTCTTCGCAGACTGGACCGATCGAATCAATCGCGGTGAAGTGCCGCCGGCGCCGCCGCGGCCGCAGGGCCTCGAGCGCAACGTCGTGATCACGATGTGGGACTGGGCCGACCCGAAGGCTTACCTGCACGATGAAGTCTCGACCGACCGCCGCAATCCCAGGATCAACGCGAACGGACCCATCTACGGGGCGCTCGAGCTGAGTGCCGATTACGTTCCAGTGCTCGATCCAGTGAAGCACGCGATCAGTCAGATCAAGCTGACCGTCCGGGATCCCGCCACGCCGCCGACAAATCCAAAGATGGCGGCGCCCTCGCCGTACTGGGGTGAAGAGGTCATTTGGACGAGCAAGAACAACGTTCACAATCCCATGCTGGATGAGCGCGGTCGCTTGTGGATCACGTCGGCAGTTCGCGCCCCGGAGAATCCCGCGTACTGCAAGCAGGGATCCGATCATCCGTCGGCGAAGCTGTTTCCGCTCGAGCGGTCCGGCCGGCACCTTCAGATGTACGACCCGAAGACCGGCGTCCTCACGCACATCAGCACCTGCTTCGGCACGCATCACCTGATGTTCGCCGAGGACGCGAATCACACGCTGTGGACCAGCGGCGGTGGTCAGGTGGTCGGCTGGCTCAACCGGAAGATGTTCGAAGAGACCAAGGACGAAGTGAAATCGCAGGGCTGGACCGCACTCATCATGGATACGAACGGCAACGGCAAGCGCGATGAGTCCGTCGAGCCAAACGTGCCGGTCGACCCGACGAAGGACAAGCGATTCGGCGGCGCCTTCTATTCGGTGGCGCCAGCGCCAGATGGGTCGGTCTGGGGTACCGCGCTTGGCTTCCCCGGCCAGGTCATCCGGCTCAATCCGGGACCGAACCCGCCAGAAACTGCGCTGGCTGAAGTATACGAGCCGCCGTTTAACGATCCGAAGAACCCGGGCTTCTCACCGCGTGGTGGCGACGTTGACCGCAACGGCGTGTTCTGGGCGGCGCTCGCCAGTGGCCACCTCGCCAGCTTCGATCGACGCAAGTGCAAGGGACCACTGAATGGTCCTAACGCTACGGGTCAGCATTGCCCGGAAGGCTGGACGCTCTACGCGGAGCCGTTGCCGCAGTTCAGGGGTGTGCAGGGGGGGAGCGCCGAGGCCAGCTACTACACCTGGGTCCATCAGTTCGACACGTTCGGTCTCGGCAGGAACACGCCGATCAACACTGGGAACGCGTCGGAGGGTCTGCTGGCGCTGAAGGACGGCAAGTGGGTTGTGCTGCGCGTGCCGTACCCACAGGGCTTCTACACGAAGTGGCTGGACGGGCGCATCGATGATCCGAACGCGGGGTGGAAGGGCAAGGGCCTGTGGTCCACCGTCAGCACACGCGCGCCGTTCCATATGGAAGGTGGGAAAGGGACGCCGAGCAAGGTGCTGAAGATGCAATTAAGACCAAACCCACTGGCCCGATGACAACCCTGGCCCCAGCGCGTCCGACCCCCGATCCGATCCCTGATTCCCGATCCCCGATCCCAAATCCAGGGATCAGGGATCAGGGATCGGGGATCAGGGATCAGTTGAAGGCGAATTGGGCGGTTGGGGCTGGCACGCCGGGTGGGTCTAGTAGGACCCGCGTTTACGTATTGTTCGTCGTACTCGCGTCGGCGACGCTCAGCGCGCAGCGCGGAACGACCGACGGCGAGTGGCGCACGTGGGGTGGAGACCTGGGTGTCACTCGCTATGCCCCGCTCGATCAAATCTCTCCCGAGAACTTCAACAAGCTCCAGATCGCGTGGCGTTTCAAGACCGACAACCTCGGCTCGCGGCCCGACTTCAATCTGCAAACCACGCCGCTGATGGTCGGCGGCGTGCTCTACGGCACCGCGGGCGAGCATCGCGACGCTGTGGCGATCGATGGCGCCACGGGCGAGATGCTGTGGATGCACCGCCTCGAAGAAGGCAAGCGCGCGCAGATGTCGTCGCGCCGTTTGTCCGGCCGCGGCGTCGGCTATTGGACCGACGGCAAAGGCGACGATCGCATCTTCTACGTCACCATCGGCTATCGGCTCGTCGGCCTCAACGCCAGGACCGGCCGCCCACTGAAGGACTTCGGCGTCAACGGCGTCATCGATCTGAAGAAGGACAACGATCAGGAGCTCGATCCCGTCACGGGCGAGATCGCCTGGAACGGCGCGCCGGTCGTCGCGAAGAACGTGGTGATCGTTGGCGCGGCCCACCGCGCGGGGTCTGCGCCGCGAAGCCGCATTAACGCCAAAGGCTACATTCGCGGCTTCGACGCGAAGACCGGCAAGCGGCTCTGGATCTTCCACACGATTCCGCAGCCCGGCGAGTTCGGCAACAACACGTGGCTGAAGGAGTCGTACGCCTACACCGGGAACACGGGCGTCTGGACGCAGATGACCGTGGACGAAGAGCTCGGCATCGTCTACCTCCCCGTCGAGATCCCGACCGGCGATTATTTCGGCGGGCATCGGCCCGGGAACAACCTCTTTGCCGAGAGCCTCGTCGCGCTCAATCTGCAGACGGGTGAACGCATCTGGCATTACCAGTTCGTTCATCATCCGATTTGGGACTACGACGTTCCCTGCGCGCCGATCCTCGCCGACATCACGGTCGACGGGAAGAAGATTCAGGCGATCGCCCAGCCGACCAAGCAGGGATTCCTCTTCGTGTTCGATCGAAAGACCGGCGCGCCGGTGTGGCCGATCGTCGAAAGGCCCGTCGAGCAAGGCACGCTGCCAACGGAGTGGTACTCTGCAACGCAGCCCATCCCCACCAGGCCGGCGCCCTTCGAGCGTCAGGGGTTTCTCGCCGACTATGTGATCGATTTCACGCCCGAACTGAAGGCCGAGGGGCTGAACCTCATCTCGAAGTACAAGATCGGCCCTGTCTATACGCCTCCGATTGCCAAGGGAGACGGCGGCAAGGTGGGGCTGCTGTTCATTCCCAACGGCGCCAACTGGCCGGGCGGATCCTTCGATCCTGAAACCGGAATGCTCTACGTGTACTCGCACACGCTGCTGCGTGTACTCTCGATGGTGAACGATCCGAAGCGGTCGGACATGAACTACGTCACCGAGGGTGGTGGAGACGATGGCGGCGGTGGCGGCGCGTTGAGTGTGCAGGGCCTCCCGCTGGTCAAACCGCCATGGGGACGGATCAGCGCCATCAATCTCAACACTGGAGAGATCGCGTGGCAGATCGCTCACGGTGAGACGACCGACTACGTGAAGAATCACCCGGCACTGAAGGGCGTCACGATTCCTCGCACGGGACGTCCTGGCGGCGCCGGCGGCAGCTCCGGCGGGATCGGAACGCTGGTCACCAAGACGCTCCTGATCTCGGGAGAGGGCGGCACGATTGTGATGCCCGATGGCAAGCGAGGCGCGTGGCTGCGCGCCTACGACAAGCGCACGGGCGCGGATGTCGGCGCCGTGGCGATGCCCGGCGCGCAGACGGGATCGCCGATGACCTACATGCTGAACGGCAAGCAGTACATCGTGCTCGGCGTCAGCAGCTCGACGATGCCGGGGGAAATCGTCGCCTACACGCTGCCGTAGAAAGTTGAAAGTTGAAAAGTTGAAAAGTTCAGAGTTCAAGTTGACAGTTTCAGTTCAGTGCACAGTTTCAAGTTCAAAGTGAGGATGACTCGACAACTCTCGGCCATGGCATTTGCGGCCGTGTTCGCAGTGACGTTGTCTGCTGATAGATTTGCCGACATCGAGATCACGCCGCTCGTGCACTCGAGCGTGCAGATTGAGTACGCGGGCAAGGTGATTCAGGTCGATCCGTGGACTCGCGCGGATCTGTCGAAGGCGAAGAAGGCCGATCTGATTCTGATCACCGACGAGCCCGGCCATCATCTCGATCCGAAGGCCATCGCGCTGCTTCGCAAGCCCGGTGCGCCGATCGTCATTCCGCAGGGCAACCGGGCTGCCGGCCGATCGAATGCGCAAAAGCAGGTGCCCGACGGCATCACGCTGGCGAATGGCGAGACACAGACGGTCGCTGGCGTCAAAGTGGAGGCCATTGGCGCTTACGACCTCACGCCTGGGGAGCCCTGTCACCCGAAAGGGGAAGCGAACGGCTACGTCATTACGTTGGGCACGGCGCGGATCTACTTCGCCGGCGTGACCCAGTGTGTTCCCGAGGTCCGCGGGTTGAAGGACATCTCGGTTGCGTTCTTCCCCATGAACCTCCCACTTGGGCGAATGGAGCCCGACGCGGCGATCGAGTGCCTCCGTGTCATCAAACCGAAGGTCGTCTACCCATATCACTACGATCAGGCGTGGACTTCAGCTGGGCGTGACGCGTTGCCCATGCCCACCACGAAAGGCCTGCAGGAGTTGAAGACGGCGTTGCAGAAGGACGCCATCGAGGTTCGGCTCGCGAACTGGTATCTGCAGTAGCCTACTTGCGCGAATGGTCGGCCGCGCGATTCCCCGGTAGCTTGCAGTCGAGGTGGGACGCTCAGCGTGTCTGCGCGTTGATTACCGTGGGCGGGCTCTGGTCGCAGTCGGGTGTTTACTTGCTGCCGCCGTGCTCGCCGGTGGCTTCGGCATCTGCACCGCGCGAACGACAAAGCGCTTTGGCGGGTTGCCGATGAAATTGAACGGGTATCAGGTAATAGCGTCAGCCACGAACCGTCGGTTGCATAAAGCGACGTCCAGTCGTAACGACTCATCGGCGAAGCTCACTCCCCTCTTCATGCGCTCTCTCGGATCACGTCAAGAGTAGCGATTTACCTTGGCCCGCATCGACAAAGGACAACGTGCCGACCCATGAGCACCAGCACGGTAAAATGAGAGTCATCATGAAGGTCACCATCGACCTGTCAGAAGACGTTTCGGCGGCGCTCAAGGGTCGATGGGACGACGTCCCGAGACGCTCGCTCGAGGCGATCGCCGTTGAGGGTTATCGGACCAGTGCCTTGACGGAGATCCAGGTCCGCCGGCTCCTTCAACTCGAGACTCGCTTCCAGGTACATGCGTTGCTCAAGGAGCGCCACGTGCCGCTTCGTTACACGGAGGCAGATCTCGAAGACAATCTCCGTGCGCATCGGGAGCTCGGCGTCGTGCCTGGACGATGAACAGGTCGAAGGCCGCAGGCTCGGCCGAATGACTGAGCCTCTCCGAGGCTCCTCGGCTGTCGGGTCGGTCCCACGCGGTCGGAAAAACGACCGGGGCGCCCGCCGGAGCGCCCCGTTCTTACGACTTTCTTACGAGCTGAACAGCGTATGAAGTGGTCGGGGCGACTGGATTCGAACCAGCGGCCTCTCGGTCCCGAACCGAGCGCTCTACCAAGCTGAGCCACGCCCCGACGGAGCCATCAGTCTAACGCAGAATCCCAATCTTGTAGAGGCAACCCTTCAGGGTTGCCTCGGGGCTCAGGCGACCGTCTCGACAAGATCGCAATACCAAGGCGACTCTAACCAGCCTCCGCCCAAGGGTAAGGCGACCCTAAAGGGTCGCCTCTACAATTGTCGCAATTCGTACGATCGTCGCTATTCGTACCGAAGCGCGACAATCGGATCGACCCGACTCGCCCGTCGCGCCGGCAGCCAGACGGCGAAAAGTGCGACGAGCGACAGCACGATTGGGACACCCGCAAAGACGAGCGGGTCTCGAGGGGTCACCTCATAAAGGAACGTCGTCATCAGCCGCGCCAGGCCGAACGACGCGGCCAGGCCGACGACGACGCCGACAGCGGCAAGACGCATACCCTGCAGCACGACCATTCGTCTGACCGATGAGGCTTCCGCTCCGAGGGCCAGACGAATCCCGACTTCCTGTGTTCGCTGCTCTACCGTGTACGCCATCAGCCCGTAGATGCCGATTGCGGCCAGCAAGAGCGCCGAGGCGCCGAAGATCGACATCAGCCACATATTGAACCGCTGACGCGACGTCGAGATCGACACCACCTCGCTCATGGCCCTCACGTTCGAAACCGGCAGACCGGTGGACTGGCGAAGCGCCTCTTGGATGGCGGAACTCGCGGCGCTGGGATCGCCAGAGGTTCGAACGACCCAGGCCATCGGCCCCAGGCTGAGATTGAGCGCGTTGGCCAGGTCGGGCACCTGCGCCTGCGGAATGTACATCACTGGTCCTGGCTGCCGGTTGAGCCCGCCATCCCGCGTGTCGCCGACCACGCCGACGATCACGCGCTCCTGCTCGCTGGCGAATTCACGCATCACGCCTTTGCCAATGGTGATGCGCTCGTTCAACGGATCCTGGTCCTTCCAATACTGCTTGGCCATGGCCTCGTTGATGATCACCACCGGCTGCGCGAGGCTGTCGTCGCGTTCGTTGAATGCGCGGCCCTTCTTGACGGGGATCTGGAACACATCGAAATAGCCGGGGGCGATATTGATCCACCCGCCGCCGCCGTGGAATGGTCCCTCGGTCAAGGGCCGGCCCGCGATGACGAATGGCAAGCCGTAGCCGCCTTGAAGAGGAACGCAGCACGTTCCGGCAGCCGCGACGACACCAGGGAGCAGCCGCAGTCGATCGACACCTTCACGGACGACTCGATCGACGTTGGCCGAGGTCTGGTACTGCGGCCCGGTCATCGACATCCGCATGGTGAGGACGCTCGTGGAGTCGAAGCCCGGGTCCACGCCACCGAGGGCGATGGCCGATCGAATCAGCAAAGCCGAACCGATGAGCAGCGTGAGCGCGAGCGCCACCTCGGTGACGACAAGCACCGAGCGCGTCTTGTTCTGCCGGAAGCCGGTGCCCGATCGCCCACCACCTTCCTTCAACGTCGTCGTGACGTCGGTCCTCGAGCTTTGCAGTGCGGGAATCAGTCCGAAGATCACGCCTGTCGCCACCGACACGCCCAGCGTGAAGAGCAGCACGCGCCAATCGGTCTCGACCAACGCCCCACTCTGCCCCACCCGGGGTAGACCGGCGGTATTCACCGCGAGGAGCGCGCGAATGCCGAGCGTGCCGAGCCCTAGACCGAATACGCCGCCGGTGATCGACAGAACCACACTCTCGGTCAGCACCTGCTGAATGATCCGGCCTCGCGATCCGCCGAGTGCCGCCCGGATGGCGACCTCTCGCTTTCGACCCGTGGCGCGAACCAGCAACAGATTCGCGACGTTCGCACAGGCGATGAGAAGCACGAACCCGACCGCGCCGGCGAGGACGAAGAGGGACTGTCGCACGTTGCGCACGAGAACCTGGCCCACCGGTTCAACGGAGAATCCACCGTTGGGACCGAGCGCGTTTGGAAACTTGGTGGTGTAGGCCTTGGCGGAGAGCTGCAGTTTGGCTTGCGCCTGTTCCAGCGTCACCCCTGATTTCAGGCGGCCTCCCGACTGAAAATAGTGACCTTGGTCGCGCGTGTTCGGATCCAATTGAAATGAGATCCAGAGCTGTGGCGGCTGGCCGCCGAAGTCCTCGAAGTGGAACTCGCCGAGAACCCCGATCACGGTGTATGGATAGCCGCCAAGCGAAACCGGTTTGCCGACGATCGCGGGGTCGCTGTTGAATCGCGTCTCCCATAATCCGTTGCTCAAGACGACGACGCGATCGCCGCCCGGCCGGTCCTCCTCAGGGCTGAACGTGCGCCCCAGAATCGTTTGCGCCCCGAACAATCGGAAGAACTCCGACGAAACGCGTCCCGATCGAAACTGCTCGGGGAAGCTTCCATCGGTGTAATTGATGACGCCTTGATTGAATGCCGACACGGCTTCAGTGACGTCGCTCTGCTCACGGAAATGCTGGAACTTCGCGGGCGACGCCGCCGGGCCTGACCCCTGCGGTGACGTCGTCATGAAAAACACCATCCGATCCGGCTCGGGGAACGGCATCGGCCGGAGCAGCACGGCGTTGACGACAGAGAAGATGGCGGTGTTGACGCCGATGCCAAGCGTGAGAGCCGCGACCGCTGCGAGTGCGAAGGCGGGGCTCTGAGCGAACATCCGCAGCGCGTGCTTCAGGTCTCTGAGTAAGGTGTCCATCGACACATTGGACACCGCCGGACCAAGGAAAGTTGGATCGAGTTGCCCAGATTTGGGCAACGAGTCGAAGGGTGGTTCAATAGAGAGTCAAGATGCGAAAGATACGCGTGGCGGGGGGAGTGGTCGGACTGATCGCACTGTGGGCGGCGATTAGCGACGCGCAATTGCGAAAGGTCGTCCCCGAGATTACGCCAATGGTCGAGACCGACGGCGTGCACAGCGGATCGACCGTTCGTGGTGCGTTTGGCGTGAAGCTGCCGGAAGGGTTTCACGTGCAATCGAACAAACCCCGCGACCCGCTGCTCATCCCCACTGAGTTGCGGGTGACGCCCCCAGAGGGTGTCAACGTTGCCGAGATTGTCTTTCCGCCATCGATCGATCTCAAACAAGAAGGCGCGGATCAACCGCTTGCCGTGTTCGAACGGGATTTCACGATTGGTGTCCGCTTGACGCTCGCGGGAAGCCTGCCGCAGGGCGATCTCGCGGTTCCCTTCCGTCTCCGTTATCAGGCGTGTGACGACAAAATGTGCTTCGCGCCAACCAGCGCCAACACCGCGCTCAATCTGAAAGTCGTCCCCGCGGGCACTCCGTTGACCACCCAGTATGGCGAGGTGCTTGGAACGATCGCGTGGGGCACGGGGGATTCAGGTTCTGCAGGGTCCGCGGGTGCTGCAGGATCGACGGGTTCTACAGGTTCGGCTGGTTCAACACTGGATGCCGGGGTGGCTCGACTTGACGAGTTCGCTGTGGCCGGCACGACCGGCGGCTATCTTGGCTCATCGGCCTTTCTCAAGTTCATTCGCAATGCCGAGGCCGGTATCAAGGAAGCGGGGCTCTTCGAAGGCCGCGGCCCGTTGGCGATCCTGCTCCTGGTTTTACTCGGGGGCTTCGCGCTGAACCTGACCCCATGCGTACTCCCGATGATTCCAATCAATCTCGCGATTATCGGTGCGGGCGCGCAGGCAGGATCCCGCCAGCGCGGGCTGCTGCTTGGCGCAACCTACGGCGGCGCGATGGCCGTCGTGTACGGAGTGCTCGGGCTCATCGTGATTCTCACCGCCGGAACGTTCGGCACGATCAACGCGTCGCCCTGGTTCAATCTGAGCATCGCCGTGCTCTTCGTCCTCCTGGGGCTCGCGATGTTCGACGTGGTCACCATCGATTTTTCGCGCTGGTCGAGCCACTTCAACCCGAGCGCGAGTCGCGGTAGCTTTCTGCTGGCGTTCTCGATGGGCGCGGTCGCCGCATTGCTCGCCGGCGCCTGCGTTGCGCCGGTGGTCATTCAAGTCGTGCTCTTCGCCAGCAATCTCTACTCCACCGGCACGTCGATGGCGCTCGCCCTGCCCTTCTTCCTGGGAATCGGCATGGCCATCCCCTGGCCCATCGCCGGCGCCGGGCTCGCATCGCTGCCGAAGCCGGGGCCATGGATGAACCGCGTGAAGCACGCGTTTGGCGTTCTGATCATCGGCACGGCGATGTACTACGGCTATGTCGCCTACGAGATCTTTTCGAGCCGCTGGGTGGATTCGACCGAGGTGTCGTCGAGCGTGAACGAGAAGCTGAAGGAGGGGTGGCACGCCTCGCTCGCCAGCGGACTGGAAGCCGCAGCGCGCGAGAACAAGCCGGTGCTGATCGACATGTGGGCCACGTGGTGCAAGAACTGCCTCACGATGGACAAGACGACGCTGCAGAATGCCGAAGTCAAGGCGGCGTTGGACGGGTACGTGAAGATCAAGTTTCAGGCCGAGCAACCCGACGAGGAGCCAGCCAAGAGCGTCATGCAGCGTTACGACGCCGTGGGTCTGCCGGCCTACGTGATCCTCAAGCCGAAACAGCCGGGTGATTAGTGACGAGAGGCAACCCTAAAGGGTCGCCTCTACAAAAGTCACGTGTAGAGGCAACCCTTTAGGGGCAACAATATAGTAGACGTGGGAAAACTGCTAGACTGGGCCGATGCCAAGGCCGTCAGTTAGAGCATTTCTCGACAGCTCGAGGACGAACTTTTGGGCCGCAGTTGTGAGTGCCGTTGCAGAGGTTCTGTCGTGGGTATCGAACGCTGAACCGACGTTTGTTACACCAGTGGCTTTTATGGCGACTGTCTTCTTCGTGGGGCGATTGGCTTGGACCCAGTATTGGGAAGCGCAGTTGTTTCGAGATGCTACCAAGCCGAAGTTCGAGATTGTGTTTGAACCTACTGGCGACGAGGAGAGTCGGCCGTACCTGCAAATCATCAAGTTTGAGGACCACGCAGAATTTCAGCCGTTTCCTGAGTCGTCGTCGCCAGTCTTGAGGAGGAAGCGCACCATTGTGACCAAGATGGCGGAGCGGCGTTATCGGGTTGGTGTGCGGAGTCTGAGTACAGCGATCGTTCCGAGCGTTGAACTGGTTCTGGTCGCCTGTGAGCCAGGTGGGAACCATGTTCATGTGGGACATCGGCTGGCAGTGATGGATAGTAATACGCCAGCAGCGGCACGCGACTTAGCTCCACATCCACAGGGTAAACC
>JBOGIV010000542.1:0-4248 GCA_050747925.1 Vicinamibacterales bacterium | reverse complement strand
CACTAAAGCTCGGTGTTCAGGTGCTGATATCTCGCAAGAAGGACGAGACATGACGCGTGCTCGCTGGGTGCTCGTCCACATTCTGCTCGGCGCAGCGTTGCTGAGGTTCATGAAGGCTTCGACGGAGCCGTTGGATGCGCTCGAGGCGGTCGAGTTCATCCCGGCCGCCATGACGCTTTCGCTGGAGCACCACCCGATTCGGGTCGCTCAGCACGCCGCCGTGCCGATCTACTTCATCCGCATGAGCGCTGAGATCTTCGGCACGTCGGACCTTGGTTTCCGGATGCTGAGCGTCATCGTCGGTACGCTCACGATTCTCTTGTTGTATGCCGTGGCAGAACGTTGGTGGGGCCCGCTTGCGGGATTGACAGTAGCGGTGCTTCTTGCCGCCGAGCGCTACCATGCCGAGGTGTCGGCAATGGCGATCGACCTCGTGTTCGACCTGTTCTTTGTCGCGCTCACGATCTTTTGCTTCTCGCGATTTCTGCACGGGAGCCAGACCAGTGACTCGGTCGATCGTCGCAGCCGTTGGCTCTACGGAGCGGCCGTCGCGTCTGGAGTCGGGTTTCTCTGCAAGGAGTTGACCGCCCTTTTGGTGCCCGTGCTCTTTCTGAGCCTCGTCTTCACCGGACAATCCGAGTGGCTCCGACGCCGCCAGTCGCGGATCGCGCTCTCATTGTTCCTACTGACCATCGCTCCGGACCTCTACTCAAACCTGACCGCGGACCAAGACAAACGGATGGAGTTCTACGCGCGGCAGAGCGATACGGTGCGGCAGAGAGGCCTGGCTTTGAAGGATTCCTATTCCGAAAACGGTCTCTACATGTCCTATGCGGACCACTTGTCGCGATTTCGGTCGATCTCGTTCAATTCCGAACCCTTCTATTTCTATTTCGGCGAGTGGCTCGATTGGGCAGGCATCGACCATACCAACCATTTTGGTGAGATCCCATTCGTCGACCCGCGGGTAAGCCTGACACTCTGGGTGGGTGTTGCCCTGGCGCTCTCCCGGCCAAAGAAAGACCAGGCCGCGGTGTTCCTTCTGACGATGTTCTTCGTGGCGTTCGTGCCATTCACCCTCGTGCAACTTGGCCGGCCACACGCTACGTTCCCTACCGATTCGCAGGCCCTGTGGTACTGGGTGGACCGCTCGATGTTGCCGGCACTGCTGCTGACGGGCGCCAGCGTCAGTGCCGTGCTCGGACAGCTTCGGCCGGTCCGGGTAGTCAACCTTACCAGGCTGGTGTGATCTGGAAACCTGAGAAGTTGCCCGCGAGGCTGGCGAGCGTGAAGATATTGAACGCTACGAGTGCGAGCGAGGTCGCGGCGGCGACCGCAACGCGCCAGCAGGGCGCTGGGCGAGACGGCACCAATCCCAGGCAGAGGGGCACAATGAGCAGCACGAGATGCTTCGTCATTCGCCAATCCACGATCGTAAACACGACCGCAGTCAAGCCGATCCAGAGCAGCCATCCCGTCTTGGACATCACGGTCGTGGGTCCTTGAGCAGCGGGGCGCCACCAGTCCAACAGCAGCAATCCGAGCCCGACCGGCACCAGCAAGTACCCCGTGTGACTCGAGAACTCCCACCACAAATCGAGTGGCGCCGGGTAGCCCGCGTACTCAAACGGGTTGTGATGCGTGATGCGGTCGAGCAGGTGATGGTGGAGGTGATCCTCTATGAACGCTGTCGGCGCAATGGCGAGACCCCAGAGCCAGAACATCAGTGTTCCGGCGGCGAATCCACCGACGGCAGGATGGGCCCATTCGAGCGAAAGGCCGTGGCCGGACTGCCCGCGATGGAGAAGCGGAACATGCGCGAGGGCGACGGGTAGAAGCACGAGTTTGTGGTCGACAAGGGCGGCGAACCCGCCGAGAAGGAACGGCAGCTCTCGGCGGCCCCGTCCAGGAAATCGCTGGCGATGTTCGGCGGCCAGCAGAATGAGGAGGCTGGCGAAGGCACCAACGGCGAAGTAACCCCCGTAGCTGGAGCGCACGAACACTTCAGGGCTGGTTGCGTAGACGGCAGCAATCAGCGCGCCGAGCCACGACCTCCGCGCGATCCGTCCGGCCCAGATACCGAGGAGCGCAACCGTACACGCTCCGAAGAATATGTTGGTGATGCGCGCTTCGATGAGGCTCGGGCGCTTGTAGTAGCGCGAATAAATCAGGTCCAGCTCGACGGCTTCGACAGCCAGCCGAATCTGCGACTCGTTCGCTCGAGTCAGTAGGTAGTCGGTCTTGTCGGTTCCGACGATCTCGTACGTGCCAGCCAGTCGCTGTTCACGAACAGGCCCGACAACCCCGTCCAGGTGAATCGGTCCTGTCGGTGGGGAAATCGAACGCCCTTCCCAGACATCGCGTACACGCCGACTGGCGGCGTCGTAGTACCGAAGGTCATCGAATGCGCCGCCGAGGAGAAACACGCCACCGACGTAGAAATGGAGCAGGGGCGGATGGGCAAAAAAATAGACGCTGTGGCGATCGGTCAGCAGGAGAGGTTCAAATCGTGTCAGGAGGCCGAACCCCGTCGCCATGACCTCGAGATCCTGGTCTTGCTGCGGTGGGACGACTCGTGCCGCCCCCCACAGGAACAGGACGAAGGCGGCCACGAAGCTAACCGAACCCAGCACGACCTCTCGTCGCAGCAGCGAACGTCGGGACACAATGCGGCGAGCTCCCCACACCGAAGTCGCAAACCCGAGGTTGGCTATCAACCAGATCGCGTTCCATGCGCTCACGTCTGTGAGGGCGGCGCCCGCGAGTCGAATCGCCAGCAACGACACAAGGAGCACAGCCGTCGACACCAGAATCGCCCGCGCCAGACGCAAGCCTGGCATTCGCGGCGCGGGCCCAAACAGCGGGTTCCAACCTGCCGAGGGCAGAACCAACAGCACGGCCGGCACGACCAGCCACCTCACGACCTCGGGCAGTGGCACGACCTTGACAATCGACGGGTGAAAAAGTGCGAAAACCAGATTGACCGCCGCGAAGGCTGAGCGATTCAGCCCCGGCAGCCCCAGGTTGGCGGTGGCCTTCAAGCTTGTTGAGTATACTGGCCCGCTCGAAGCGCGGACCGCCCGCGGCGGTTCCGTTCAGAGGAGAAATGACTGAGGTGACGCGGGCGCGGTGGGCGCTGGTCCTTATCCTCTTCGGCGCCGCATCGCTGCGGCTGCTGAATGCGCGGACATCGCCCCTTGATGAGATCGAGGCGATCGAGTTCATTCCGGCTGCGATGACGCTCTCGTGGGAGCATCACCCGATTCGCGTTGCGCAACACGCGGCGGTGCCGATCTACCTCATACGGGCGAGTGCGTTGGTCTTCGGCGAGTCGGACGTGGGCCTACGCGCATTCAGCATCATCGCTGGCCTGGCGACAATCGCGCTGTTGTACGCCGTCGCGACCCGGTGGTGGGGGCCGATTGCGGGGCTCACCGTCGCGGTGTTGATGGCGATGGAGCGCTATCACGTCGAAGTGTCGGCGCGGGCGTTCGATCTGCCCTTCGCTCTCCTTTTTGCTGCGACTGCGACCTTCTGCTTCTCCCGGTTCCTGCACGCGCGCAACTCGCCAGCCGCCGATCGGCCGCGATGGCTTTATGGCACGGCGATCGCCTGTGGACTCGGATTCTTGTGCAAGGAGTTCACGGCGCTTCTCGTGCCGGGACTCCTGGTCAGTCTCGCCCTGGTGGGCGAGGCGGGGTGGCTTCGCCGCCGGGAGCTGTGGCTTGCGGCTGCTCTGTACGGGCTCCTGATCGCACCCGATCTCTATTCGAATCTCACGGTGACTCGAGCCGCTCGGATGGAGCTGCTCGCGCGTCACCAGGACGCGCTGCGGCAACGAGGGATTATGTGGACCGACCAGGACATCGTCAAAAACGGTCTGTATATGTCGTACGGTGATCATCTGTCCAGGTTTCGCGGCATCGACTTGAATCTCGAGCCCTTTTACTTCTACTTTGGCGAGCTGTTCGATCGAGCGGGCGTTCCTCACGCGAACGAATTCGACGAGATCCCGTTCATGGATCCGCTGATGGGCGTCACGCTCTGGGCCAGCGCAATCACCGGATTTGCCCGCCGCCGCAAGGACGCGCTCGCCATATCGCTTCTAACGCTATTCGTAGTTACGCTGCTGCCGTTCGCCTTCATTCAGGTAGGGCCTCCACGTGCACAGTTCGCAACTGATGCTCAGGCGCTCTGGTATTGGGCGGATCTCAGCATGCTGCCGGCCCTGTTGCTCGCGGGACATTC
>JBOGIV010000541.1:0-4578 GCA_050747925.1 Vicinamibacterales bacterium | reverse complement strand
GTACTCGGGCGCGCGTGGTTTACGATCGGATTTGCGCAGGCGGGCGCCCGGTATGCCGGGATTCCAGTTGTCCGCCGGGTCGCGCTCGTGTACTTGCTGTCGGGCATCATGGCCAGCGTCGCGGCGCTCGTCTATGTGGCCCATCTCGGCCAGGCCCGGTCCGACGCGGGAAACGGCTACGAGCTCGATGCCGTGACCGCCGTGGTCCTCGGTGGCACGTCGATCTACGGCGGGCGTGGAACGCTCTGGGGAACGCTTCTCGGACTGTTCTCGCTGTCGGTTCTGAAGAACGGGCTGCAACTCTCCGCGTTGCCGTCCGAACTGACCGGCGTCTTGACCGGGGCGCTTCTGATCATCACGATCGCGATCGATCGATTCGAGCGCCAGCGGCGGGCAGGCGCGTTGTCACGTGAAGAGGATGGGGACGTGAGGAACACTCAAGTGGCGGTGTTGTGCGGCGCGATTCTCGCGGGATCGCTGATCACGTCGGCAACCAACGTGTGGCTCGTGCGATCCCTCGAGCACGCGCAGCCGTCAGCCCGGTCGGTCACCGCCACGTCTGGTGAACGGCTCGTGATCGCGATGATGCCGAAGGCCAAAGGCGATCCGTACTTCGTCAGCTGTCTGGCTGGAGCTGAAGAGGCTGCACGCGAGCTCGGCGTCGCACTGATCTGGGATGGTCCAACCGGGCTCGACGCGGCGCGCCAGAACGAAATGGTGGAAAACTGGATTACGAGAGGCGTGGACGTCATTGCCATCGCCGTCGAGAACCGTAGCGCTATTTCCACCGTGCTCAGGAAGGCCCGCGAGCGAGGCATCAAGGTGGTGACCTGGGACGCCGATGCAGAGCCGGACGCCCGCGACTTCTTTGTCAATCAGGCAACGGCTGAGGGGATCGCCAACACGCTCACCGATGAAGCGGCCCGGCTCTTGAACGGCAACGGGGAGTTCGCCATCATCACCGGCGCCTTGAGCGCCGCCAATCAAAACGAGTGGATTGCGAACATCAAAAAGCGGCGGGCCGACACACATCCCGGCCTCACACTTGCCACGATTCGGCCGAGTGACGACGATCGCGACAAGGCGTTCGCCGAGACCCAGACAATCATGCGAGCGTTCCCCAAGGTCAGGCTGGTGATGGCGATTTCGGCACCGGCCGTTCCCGGCGCCGCCGAGGCCGTTCGTCAAGCCGGGCGCAAGGACCTCAACGTCATTGGGCTCTCGCTGCCGAACATCAATAAACCCTACGTCCACGGCAACGTGGTTCAGACCGTGGTGCTCTGGAACACCAAGGACCTCGGCTATCTCACCGTCTACGCGTCGACGCTCTTGGCGCAGGGAAAGGTGGCGAGCGGCGTGCGTTCGATCGCGGCGGGTCGGATCGGCACGGTGGACGTTCGCGGCGACGAGATTATCCTCGGTGAGCCGATCAAGTTCACCAAGGCGAACATCGATCGATTCAATTTTTGACCGTGAAGGTGCTGACGCTGAGACGCGCCGTGTCGTCAACGGCCATTCTACGGTCGATAGATCGCACATCGTTTGCTCGAGACTCCGATCGTTTCGCGGCGCAAAACCGCTGCGATCTCGGCCAACTCATGGAGTGATCAATGAGCATCCGCAAGCCGGTTCGCCTAGCAGTAATCGTGATCACATTGATCGCCGTCCACGCGTGCACGCCTTCGCCCAGCACAACGGCGCCACCCGCCAGTACGTCGGCGCCGGCGACGCCCCCTGCCGTCGATCCGGCCACACTGCCGCGCGGCCCACGTGTCTACATCACCAACGAACGATCGGGCGATGTGACGGTGATCGACGTGAAAACCAATCAGGCGATCGCCACCGTTGCGCTCGGGAAGCGCCCGCGTGGAATCCGGCTCGCACCGGACGGCAAGACGTTGTATGTCGCGCTGAGCGGCTCGCCGATCGCCGGGCCTGGCGTCGACGAGAAGACGTTGCCGCCACCCGATCGATCGGCCGACGGGATCGGTGTGTTCGATACAGTGCAAATGAAGCTGCTGAAGGTCATTCCCGCCGGATCGGATCCAGAACAACTCGCGGTCAGTAAAGACGGAACAAAACTGTTTGTCGCGAACGAGGATGCCGCGACAACCAGTATTGTCGATGTCGCGACGGGCAAGATCGAGTCCGCGGTCAAAGTGGGCGACGAACCTGAAGGCGTCGAGCGAAATCCTGCAGGCACGCTGGTCTACGTGACCTCGGAGGCCCATAGCGAGGTGTTCGTCATCGATGGGTCGAAGTCGTCCGTGGTTGCGCAGTTCAAGACCGCGCCGCGGCCGCGATCGATTGGCTTCTTACCGGATGGATCCCGTGCCTATGTCACCTGCGAGAACGGCAACGCAGTGGATGTCGTGGACACGCGCCGCCATCGCGTGCTCAAGACCATCAAGCTGGCCAACGATACGCTGCGACCAATGGGCATTGCCGTCGCCCCTGACGGCACACGGTTGTATGTCACGACCGGGCGCGGAAAGACGGTGACGATTATCGACACCAAAACGGATGCCGTGGTCGGATCCGTGGAAGTGGGTCAGCGTCCGTGGGGAATTGCGCTGTCGCCTGACGGCCGTACGCTGTACACGGCGAACGGTCCCTCGAACGACGTGTCGATTGTTGACGTGGCGACGCAAGCCGTTGTCGCGCGAGTGAAAGCGGGTGATTCTCCCTGGGGTGCCGTCTTCGTTCCTTGAGGCGCGCTATCGCAAGTGCACAGTCCGGCCGCGGCCGCGATCGCGAGCCCCCGCGCTCGACGCGAATTGGTCATACTGTGGGTCGCCACAATACCGTATCTCCCTTACCGACGTCCGGCGACGGGACGGTTCGTGTGACGAGTGGCTTCGTGGCACATTCGTGAAACTCTTGGAATCCTCAGCAATCATCGACATCCTCGAACGCTACTGGGGCTACACCTCGTTTCGTCCGCTCCAGCGTGAAGCGATGCAGACCGTGCTCGACGGTC
Organism: Vicinamibacterales bacterium; assembly: GCA_050747925.1. Classification (GTDB taxonomy): domain Bacteria; phylum Acidobacteriota; class Vicinamibacteria; order Vicinamibacterales; family UBA2999; genus 12-FULL-67-14b. Next base: position 1,598 of record JBOGIV010000541.1, on the reverse strand, counting down.
GCGACTCGCTGCTCGTCTTGCCGACGGGCGGCGGCAAGTCGATTTGCTTCCAGGCGCCGGCGCTGGCCCGTGATGGTTTGGCGATCGTGGTCTCGCCCCTCATCTCCCTGATGAAGGACCAGGTCGACACGCTCGAAGGCAATGGCGTGCCTGCCGCCTGCTATAACAGTGCCTTACCGTCGGATCGGAGAGCAGAGGTCGCAAGAGGCGTACGCGAAGGTCGATACCGTTTGCTGTACGTCGCGCCCGAGCGTCTGGTCGGAGAGGGAAGCGACGGTTTCCTCGGACTGGTCGGCTCGCGACCGCTCAGCTTTCTCGCGATCGACGAAGCGCATTGCATCAGCCAATGGGGACATGACTTCCGGCCGGAGTACCGGCAGCTCGCCCAACTTCGCGACCGCTGGCCCGATGTGAGTCTTCACGCGTACACGGCCACCGCCACGGCGCGCGTGCGGCGCGACATCGTGTCGCAGCTGCAGCTTCGCAACGCCGTTGAGCTCGTGGGATCCTTCGATCGCCCCAACCTCGTCTACCGCGTGCTGGCGCGCTCGACGCTCAAACGCCAGATCCTCGACGTGCTGGAGCGACATCGTGGAGAGGCCGGCATCATCTATTGCCCGTCTCGACGCGAGGTGGATGCGTTGGCCCAATGGCTGCAGGACGCGGGTTGGCGCGCCCGTCCGTACCACGCCGGCCTGGACGACGAGCAGCGGCATCGGCATCAGGATGCGTTTCTGAACGAAGAGATCGACATCGTCGTCGCGACAGTGGCGTTCGGCATGGGCATCGATCGGTCCGATGTGCGGTTCGTCATTCACGCTGGCGCTCCCCAGTCGCTCGAGCACTATCAGCAGGAATCGGGGCGCGCCGGCCGTGACGGGCTCGAGGCCGAGTGCGTACTGATCACCTCGGCCGCGGACTTTCTGAAATGGCGGATGATGCTCGAGAAGAACGGCGAGCTGTCCGATGCGCGGCGACTGTTGATGCGCGACATGGAGCGCTACGCTGCGAGCGTCGGCTGCCGCCACAAACGCCTGGTCGGCTACTTTGGCGAAGCCTTCGACAAAGAGGACTGCGGAGCGTGCGACTACTGCCTCGGCGAACTGGAGGCCGTTCCGGACTCGGTCACGGTCGCGCGCAAAGTCTTGTCTGGCGTGGCGCGAGTCGGTCAGCGGTTCGGCGCCGCGCACGTGACCAATGTCCTCCGGGGGAGTGACAGCGAACAGGTACGGTCGCGCGGCCATCACGAGCTGTCGGTCTTCGGCCTCATGAAGGACGCAACAATCGACGAGCTGCGTGGCTATCTGGACCAGCTCCTCGCGCACGGGCTGCTCCAGCAAGCTGGCGATGAATATCCGGTGCTGCAACTGACGAGTGCGGGCGTCGCGCTGCTCAAAGACCCCAGCGCCGAGCCGGACCTCTCGCTTGCGCGACAGAAGCGGCCAGAACGCGATCGGTGGCCACGACGGTCTCGGATCGAAGCGGAATCGTGGGACGGAGTCGACCGAGCCGTCTTCGAACGGTTGCGTGCGCTTCGGTTGAGCCTCGCCAGACGACGCGGCGTGCCGCCGTACGTCATCTTCCACGACACGACACTG
>JBOGIV010000540.1:0-2668 GCA_050747925.1 Vicinamibacterales bacterium | reverse complement strand
CTATCTCAAGTGCTTCATTTTGAGGAGATTAGGCTAGACTGAGGGGTGATCAGACCGATAACTACTGGAGATGCCGCTCATCAGGCCATACGGCGTGACATTGGGCGGCGCGGCGACCTATACTCCTCGACGCGTTCGGTTCGCTATTCATCTTCGGAGGCCCGTAATGGCGCAGAGGAATACTGTCGGCCGGGTACTCGGTGGAGCGGTTGGGCTCGTCGCCTCTCTGGCCGTCCCAGCAACCTTGTCGGCTCAGACGGCCCAGTCGGTGACCTTCACCAAGGACGTCGCGCCGATTTTCCAGAACAAGTGTGAGTCGTGCCACCGGCCGGAGTCGATTGCGCCGATGTCACTGCAAACCTACGAAGAGGCACGGCCCTGGGCCCGATCGATTCGCGACCGCGTGGCCTCGCGCAACATGCCGCCGTGGCACATCGACCCGAACGTAGGCATTCAGCACTACAAGAACGACCGTTCGCTCAGCCAGAAGGAGTACGACACCATCCTTCAGTGGGTGGCGGCGGGCGCGCCGAAGGGCGATCCGAGGGACATGCCCAAGCCGGCGAAGTGGGAAGACGGCAACGGCTGGAACTACGAGAAGTTCTATGGCCCTCCGGATCTCGTGATCAAATCGACGCCGTACACCCAGAAGGGTGGCGCGATGGACGCCTGGTATAAGCCGGTCATCGAGACAGGCCTCACCGAACCGCGCTGGGTGCGCGCCATCGAGATGCGCCCTGGGACGATCAAGGGCCGCAAGATCACCCATCACGCGCTGGCGTTCCTGCTTCAGGACGAGAAGGAAGCCTCCGCGTTGCTGAGCTCCGACGCCGACAGCGGCGCGGGTCTCTTCATGGAGTGGGCCGTCAACAAGCAGGGTGAGCAGCTCCGCCCGAACACCGGCAAGCTGATGCTGCCAGGCTCCAAGATCCGCTGGGACATCCACTTCAGCGATGCCGGCGAGGACGTGACCGATGTAGTGGAGCTCGGCATCTACTTCTATCCGAAAGGCCAGGAGCCGAAGTTCCGCACGATGCTCACGCTCTACAGTGGTGTGACCGGCGGGAACCGCAATCTCGACATCGCGCCGAACACCATCAGCGTGGGTCAGAACTTCCACGTGATGCGCAAGGCGGGCCGGGTCGAGAACTTCCAGCCCCACATGCACCTGCGCGGCAAGGCGATGATGGTCGAGGCGATTCTGCCGAGCGGTCAGACGCAGGTCTTGGGCCACGTGAACCGGTTCGAGTTCAACTGGATGAACAACTACGTGTTCGACGACGACTACGCGCCGCTGTTGCCCAAGGGCACCATTCTCAAGATCACCGCGTGGCACGACAACACGTCGGCCAACAAGAACAATCCCGATCCGAGCCAGTGGATTGGGTGGGGCGATCGAACCGTGGACGAGATGGCCCACGCGTGGATCAACATCACCTACATGAGCGACGACGACTTCAACAAGGAAGTCGAGGCGCGAAAGGCGAAGCTGAGTGCCGCGACGACAACCGTTGAGCGGCAGCAGCAGTAGAGGTCCGAGGTCGCCGGGAATCTGATCGGAAATGAGGGGGCGCCGCAGCCGGCGCCCCTTCACTGTTTACGCGGGAGTTTTCCAATGTCGTCTAACCTCAGGCTCACGCGAGTGGCCGCCACGCTCGTGCTCACCGGTCTTCTCGCGGGTGGCGCTACGTCCGCTCAGCAGGAACTGGTGATGGAGCCGCTCAAGGATTCGGGGCTCAACGTCTACCCGGCATTTGAGGGCTGGTACAAAAACCCTGACGGCAGCTTCACGCTGCTCGTCGGGTACTACAACCGCAACAAGAAGCAGATCCTCGACATTCCCATCGGCCCGCAGAACCGGATTGAGCCCGGAGGTCCCGATCAGGGTCAGCCCACGCACTTCCTGGTCGGCCGCGGGTGGGGAACGGTCGCCATCAAGGTGCCCAAGGATTTCGGCGACAAGAAGCTGACCTGGACGCTCACGGCCAACGGAAAGACCGTTTCCATTCCGCTCGGAGTCGTGAAGGGCTATCAGATCGAGCCGTTCAAGGACGCGGCGATGGGCAACGAGCCGGCGATCTTGAAGTTCGAACCCACCGAGAAGGGCATCCAGGGTCCGCCTCCACCGCTCGCTCAGGCGCTTTCAGCGGCCGCCGTGGCGGGAGAAGCGACTCCGCTCAGCGTGTGGATCAACGACGACATGCATGCCGAGACGCCGACGGCGGCTGGCGGTGGTGGGGGCGGCGGCGCCGGTTTCGCCGGCGCGCAGCGGCCGCGCTTGAGTGTCGTCTTCAGCAAGTATCGCGGGACGGGCACCGTCACGTTCGACGACAACACGCCGACGATCGGCAAGGACGGTAAGGCCACCACGAACGCGACCTTCTCCGCCCCCGGCGAATATTTCATTCGCATCGAAGGCAACGACGCATCCGGCGTCGGTGGTGGTGGGTTCCAGTGCTGCTGGACGACGGCGTACATCAGGGTCACCGTCAAGGCTGCGACGACCGGCGGTCTCTAGGGAAGCAAGAAGAAAGAAGCAAGGTCTTTGTTTAGCGGGTGAGTCTACCGGACCGTTGCGGGCGGCGCGAGTGCGATCCTCGGCTGCGGACTGCGGAGGAGCTCGGGCAGGATCACGGCGGCGTCCAAGTTACGTTGCTGAATCGTGCGC
>JBOGIV010000539.1:0-6932 GCA_050747925.1 Vicinamibacterales bacterium | reverse complement strand
TGGTTGATCTTTCTCGTGGTTGATCGCCCTCGTGGTTATCGATCCTCGTGGTTGATCTTTCTCGTGGTTCCCGATTGGTGGTTCGAGCTCCGTCTTCCACAGCAGTTTGCCGTTCATGTCGTAGCAGACCATGACCGATCGCGCCAAAGACCGCGACGATGCGCTGACCGTTCGTGACAGGCGTCGCATTCGCCTGGCTCGACTTGGTGTGACGCTTCGTGCGAGGCGCGCCCGCAAACACTTCGCGGTTCCACAGCTCCTTGCCCGTATGCAGGTCCAGCGCGTGGACGCGCCAGCTGTGACGCGACAGATTCTCCACCGGTGCCACGTCGCCGTAGAGTCCCGTGCGAAACGACGTATCCTCGTCGCTCGCCGCGGAGACGACGATGACGCGGTTGCCCCAGATGATCGGGCTGGAAACGGCGAGACCGGGGATGGGCGTCTTCCACCGGATGTTGCGGCCGGTCGTGACGTCCCAATCGGTGACGGCGCCCTGACCGTCCGCAGTGCCGGCAGCGTTTGCGCCACGAAACGCAGGCCATGGGCGAGCGCCCTCGGCAACGCTGGGGTTGCCTCCACACGAGATCGAGGATCGGTCGATGTCGCTGGCGAAGCCCCGGCAGATGGCACGGGCGCGGCTGGGAGCGCGGCGGTCGATGTCGCGTCGGCAAATCCCTCGCGAGCGTATCCGACCGACGTCGTCCCGCGAGTGATCGCCATCCGCTCGACGAGACCTCCGCGTCCGGCGAACACGATGGTCACGTCGGGCGCGTTGGCCGCTCTGAACTGACGCGCCTCGAACGGCTGCAGCTCGAGGGTCGGTTCACCTGGTGCCGCCATCGTGAGTCCGCCGCCAGCAATGGCACCGTGACAGCGGCGCCCGTCGTCGGGTTGAGATACCGACCGACGAACGCCGACAATGCCGACGCGTCGAGTGTGATGACGGGACGAACCGTCGCCGGCTTCGAGGCCGCAGCCTTTTTCACGATTGCCGCGATGTCCGGCCCGCCCAGCCGATCTGCCAGCACACTCGCAGGAGCGAGACTTGCCGCCTCGATCTCATCGGTCGCCAACGCCGCTTCGACCAACGCCATGTTCTTGTTGCGAATGCCGAAGTTGAGCGCGCCGGCCGCGCCTTTCGATCCTCGCGACAGCAGAAACAGCGCGACGTCAGGATGTGCGCCACGAAGCGCGAAGTCGATTGGGCGAGAGCCGTAGAAGGAGTCGGTAACGTGCACGTCGGCGCCGCGATCGACGAGCAGCCGGACGATCTCGAGCTGGCCTTTGTCGGCAGCGAAGCCAAGCGCGGTGACGCCGTAGCGTGACCGCGCGTTCACGTCGGCGCCGCGATCGAGAATTGAGACGACGGCGGCGCGATCGCCGCTTCGAGCGGCTTCGAACAAGGCCTCAGGGTCAGCAGGTACGACTGTTTGCGACAGCTGCGGTGGCAAGGAGCGGAATGAGCGCCCACATGAGGAAGATTATGGGTCCGACCAGCCAACCTGGTCACGTTACCGTTCGTCCAAACTCGCAACACCTGGCGAGGCTTCGCCTGGGTTAAGTTTCTAGGAGCGACCACGTGATCGAGGACCTTCGCTACACCCTGCGGCAGTTCCGCAAGAGCCCCGGCTTCGCCTCGGCCGCCATCGTCACTCTCGCGCTCGGCATCGGCGCGGCGGCCGCGATGTTCGTCCTCATCCAGGGCGTCCTCCTCTCTCCCCCGCCCTACGAGGATCCCGATCGCCTCGTTTTCATCTCGTCCAGCCGCCAGGATCGCCAGCCCTACACGCAGGGCTCGACCATCGGCCAATGGATCGACTGGCGCACCTCGAGCCGCACGCTCGAGCCGCCGGCGCTCTACCGCTGGACGTTCAACTTCCTCGTCCTTCCCGACGGCAGCCGGTCGATGGGCGGGATGGTGGTGACCAGTGGTTTCTTCAAGACGCTGGGACTGAAACCGATCCTCGGCCGCGAGCCGGTTGACACCGAAGCGAGCCGCCCCAAAGTGCCGGCGTCCGCCATCGTCATCGGCCACAACCTGTGGGAGCGCCAATACAATCGCGACCCTAACATCGTCGGCAAAACGCTGCAGCTCAGCCGGTACCCCACCTCGCTCCCCATCGTCGGCGTGATGCCGCCAGGCGTCCGCTTTCTTCCAGATCCTGGTGGCGCCGCTGAGCCGAACTACGACGTGAACGCGCCCGTGGATTTCTGGCTGATGACGGTGCCGGATGAGACACAGCCGAGATCCCGAGGGTGGAACGCCGTCACGCGGCTGGGAGCCGGCGCGACGCTTCAAGAGGCGCAAGCCGAAGTCACGACGCTCGCCAGCCGGCAGGTCGAGGCCGATACGCGGCTGGCCGCGCTCACCGTGAACGTTCGACCCGTGCTGGAGGACCTGAACCGCGAAGGACGCAGCCTCCTGCTTCCGCTATTTGGATTCGTCGTCCTCGTCTTCTTCGTCGCCTGCGTGAACGTCACCGGCTTGTTCGTGGCGCGCGGACTCCAGCGGCATCGCGAGTACGCGATGCGCGCAGCCATCGGAGCATCGCGGTCGCGACTGTTCCGCCAGACGATCACCGAGAGCGTTGCGCTCTCGATGCTGAGCGCGGTGATCGGCGCCGCCTTCGCGATCGGTATTGTTACGGTGTTTCTGGCTATCGGCGATCGCGCGATTCCCCGCGCCGACGCTGTGACCATGGGCTGGCCGGTGATTGCCTTCGGCTTCGTAGCCGGTCTCTTGGCGGCGTTGGTCTCGGGCGTGCTGCCGGCTGTTCGCGCCGCTTCGCCCGGACACGCGGATACGCTGAAGGGCATGCGCGCTTCCACCGGTCGCGCCGAACGTCGCCTGCTAAGCGCCATTGCGACGGTGCAGATCGTGTTGACGGTCGCGCTGCTCACGGGCGCGGCGTTGCTGATCCGTACGACCGTCAAGCTCGCGAGCGTCCGGCCCGGATATGACGTGCAGAACATCATGGCGGTTACGGTCACGACCGTCACGCCGAACTCGTTTCTGCCGTTTCACACGCAGGTGCTCGAGCGGGTCTCTGCCCTCCCGGGAGTGTCGAAAGCCGCGTTTGCGTGGGGCGTGCCGCTCACCGGCAACAAGTGGCCAGGCCAAATGGAGTTCATCGCACGGCCTGAGCTCGGTCAGGTCGGTTTTGCGCTTCGATCGATCACGCAGGACTACTTCGGCGTCATGGGCATTGCCATGGTCGCTGGTCGCATGTTCACGGCCGATGACAAGGGCGACTCTCGGCCGGTCATGGTGATCAATCAGACGATGGCCGCGCGATATTTCAAGGACGTCGATCCGCTCGGACAGCAGATGCGATTCGCCGGTGACATGAAGCGGCAGATCGAGATCGTTGGAGTCGTGACCGACACACGAACCGAAGCGCTGAGCCGGCAGGTAGAGCCGGAGATCTATTTCCCCTTCTGGCAGAACGGAGCGTTTTCCAAGCATCTCGTCGTGCGCGCGCAGTCCGATCCAGCAGCGCTGGTGGCGCTGGTGAGGCGCGAGATCCACGCCGTGGATCCGACCGCGTCGGTCGAACGGGCGACGACGATGGAAGAGATCCGCCGGGAGTCGCTGGCCCCGCGCACCTTTGCGATGCGTCTGCTGTTTGGATTCTCGATCGTCGCCACGGCGCTGGCTCTTGTCGGCATCTACGGCGTGCTCTCGCTCTCGGTCGGGTCGCGCCTGAAGGAGATCGCCGTGCGCAAAGCCATCGGCGCGCAGCAGCGAGACATCCTCCGATCGGTCCTCGGCGAGGGTGGCCGAATGATCCTGATCGGGGTTGGGGCGGGCGCTGTCGTCGCCGCGCTCGTTGGCCGAGCGCTCGACGCGCTGCTCTTCGAAGTGGCCTCGGCGGACGCGATCTCGGTCGGCGCAGCCGCGCTGACCTTTGGCATCGTCGCGCTCGGCACATGCCTGCTGCCCGCAGTTCGCGCCGCGCGGGCCGATCTACTGGCAGCGCTCAGACAAGAGTGAGGCGCGGGTTCGTCACGTAGTCGCCAGCTTCTTCTGCAGGTCCTGCGTCGATCGGTCGATCGGCAATGTCACGCCCGGTACGGCATTGTTGGTTACACTCCAACCATGAACGTCGTGGACGCGACGCGGTCGTACGAATCCTGGTTGTCGAAGCAGACGGCCGTGGTCAAGACGGATCTCCGGGAAAAACACGCCCGGATGGACAAGAGTCCCTTCGAGTTTCTGCGAGCGACGTTCTATCGGTGGGTGCAACTCTGGCCGACGGCGTGCCCACATCACGCGGAAGCGCCAACGATCCTCGGCGTCGGAGACCTCCATCTCGAGAACTTCGGCACATGGCGCGACACCGAAGGCCGGCTCATGTGGGGGATCAACGACCTCGACGAAGCGCATCCGGTTGCCTACACAAGCGACCTGGTCCGCCTCGCGACCAGCGCGGTGCTCGCCGCGCGCCGAGGCGAGCTGCAGGTGTCGACACGCACCGCGTGTGACGCCATCCTGGAGGGCTATCAGGACGCCATCGGTCGAGGCGGCCAGCCCATCGTCCTCGCCGAACGTCGCCGCTGGCTCCGTCGCATTGCGATCCGGCAGCTGCGGGACCCGCAAACGTTCTGGAAGGAGTTCACGTCGGCCGAGACCACTCGTGGCCGCATCCCCCGCGAGGCGCTGCGGACGCTCTTGCCTGCCAAGGTGCCCTACCGCGTGATCGCACGAAGGGCCGGCGTCGGCAGCCTCGGACGACCGCGATTCGTCGCGCTCACCGAGTGGGGCGGCGCCCGCATCGCGCGCGAAGCGAAGGCGCTGATTCCATCAGCCGCCGTGTGGGCGAGCAGAAAGCGCTCGAACCGCGCCTACATCTCGGATCTGCTGGACCGTGCCATCCGCATCCCCGATCCGTTCTATCGCGTGGCCGACAAATGGGTGGTGCGCCGCCTGGCGCCGGACTGCACCAAGATCGAGATGTCCGATCTGCCGAAGGGCCAGGAGGCGAAGCTGCTGCGCGCGATGGGATGGGAGACGGGCAATCTGCATTTGGCCAACGATGTGTCGCCCATCACGCAGGATCTGCGTGCGCGCCCGAACGCGTGGCTGCGCGATGCGGCACGCGACATGGCCGACGTCGTCATCAGGGACTGGCGGGCGTGGCGGTCGCGATGACGACAAGGCGCTGAAACGACTTCGAGCCGGACGAGTGCGATCGGCATACCCGACCATCCCATCCGGCTCGTGCGGCAAGACCTTGCCGCGTTTCGAGCGCCGCCACTGTTTCGAGCGGCGCCACTGGTAGCCCCTGCTTAGCGGCGCTTCGTTTGGTCGTAGATCGCTGCGGCGCCGCCGCCGATCGCCGCGCCCGCCAACGCGCCCTTCTTGCCGCCGATCAGCGCCCCAAGACCAGCGCCAGCACCGGCCGAGCCGCCGATCAGCAGCGCGCTCTTCTGCCACGTCCGCCTCACGACGGGTTCAGAGTAGACCGGTCGTTGCGTTGAGACTCGTCGGACGACAGGCCGCTCGGTGACGATCTGCTCATTCGCGTACTGCACGCGTGCGGGCACTGCGCCGTAGGGGACGACAGTCGCCGGCGCAACCCCGTACGGCGACCAGCCCGGCGACGTTGCGTACGGCAGCTGACCGTACGACGGCTGGCTCACCAGATACGGCCGCGCGACGCCATCAGGCCCGATCATCATCTGCGTCGTCGGCATCATCGTGGCGCGCTCTATGGCCCGACGACCGCCGAGGTCGAACGCGAACAGCATTCCGCTGACTGCGAGTGCGCCGGCAATAGCTCCAATGACCGTCTTCATATGGCCCCCGTCAAGACTCTGTACGTTTCCTGACCCCCTAATGATCAAGGACGATGCCATCGATTCCCTGGCGCAAACGTGCGCCGGATGTCCTGATTCGGACTCAGCGGAATGAGTTAGGGGACACTCCATGGCCGATTGATTCATCGACCGAGCGACCGACTGTCGGGTGGTCGCGGTCGGTCGTTCAGTCGTTCGGCAATGGGCATATACTGACCCCTCCCCCAAGCCAATTCAGGCGCGCTGTTGGAGGTGTCTCTATGCTGTCGCCTTTCGTACGCCGGAAGGTCGCGCTCGCCTTCTATCGATTCGATCTCACGAGAAACGGCTTGGTCTCCCAGGACGACCTCCGCACGCTCGGGCGCCGCGTCGCGCAGCAGCTGAATCTGCCGGAATACACCATCAAACACGACAAAATCGTGGACGCGTTCCTGAGTCTGTGGGCGTCGTACGGCAAGGCTGCCGACGCGAACGGCGACAACGCCATCACGCTCGACGAGTACCTCGACGCGCACGAGAAGTTCGCGCAGCTCCCCAACTCGCAGGACATCGGCTTGCAGACCAACGCCGTCACGTTCGACGCCATCGACGTGGATGGCGACGGGAAGATTGGCGAGCGGGAGTATGTGCTGTTCCTGAAGGCGCAGGGTGTGTCGGCCAACGATGCCCATGAAGCCTTCCACCACCTGGATCGCGACGGCGATGACGTCATCACGCGGGAGGAGTTGGCGGCGGACTGGTGGGAGTATTGGAACTCTGACGATCAGGCGGCGCCTGGGAACTGGTTTTACGGTTCGTTTTAGGCCGATCTCATCTGGGCCTAGGACCTCCCACCACTGACGGGCACGCTCCGCCGGCCACTCTTGCGGCAGCTGGATCGCGTCGAAACGATTCGAGAGCTCGCGCGCCGACTTCGGACGTTCAGCCGGGTTATGCTGACGACTTGCACTTCACGACAGGAGGACCTATGCGACGGCTGAGCATCCTGATGATCGGGTTCGCCTTTGCGACGACGCTGACCGCGTGTGGCCCGCAGGCGGGCACTTTGCAAGGCGCGGCTGAGACACTCGGCGCGGCAACCACCAGATCGATTGAGTATTCGGGCACGGGCCGCTGGTTCCAGTTCGGCCAGG
>JBOGIV010000538.1:0-4528 GCA_050747925.1 Vicinamibacterales bacterium | reverse complement strand
CAAGCGCTATCGCGACTACCGGCTGATGTTCGAACAGCAGAAGGACATCGATGCCGTGGTCGTCGCCACGCCGGATCACATGCACGCGCCGATCGCCATGGCGGCGCTCGATCTCGGCAAGCACGTTTACGTGCAGAAGCCGCTCTGCTGGTCGGTCGAAGAAGCGCGCAAGCTGTCGCGCAAAGCACGGCAGACCAAAGTCGCCACGCAAATGGGCAACCAGGGTCACTCGTGGGATGACGGGCGAATGGTGGTCGAGTGGATTCAGTCAGGCGCCATCGGCGAAGTCCGCGACGTGCACATTTGGACCAACCGGCCGCTCGCCTACTGGCCGCAGGGGATTCCCAAACCAGAGCCGCAGCGAATTTCCACGGACCTGCGATGGAACATGTCGGGCGTGATGGCGCGATTGGCCAACACGATGGGACTCTATTCGGTCCCCGACACGCTGTCGTGGGATCTGTTCCTCGGCCCGTCGCCTCACGTCGAGTATCACCCCGTCTATCACCCGTTCAATTGGCGCGGCTGGGTGGACTGGGGTGTAGGCGCCATTGGCGACATGGGCGCGCATTTGATCGATCACGCGTTCTGGGCGCTCAATCTCGAGTACCCGACGAGCATCGAGACGGTGTCCACTCCGTTCAACAAATCGTGCTTCCCGATGGCCACCACGACGTACTACGAGTTTCCGGCGAGAGGCGCGATGCCGCCGGTGAAGCTCACCTGGTACGACGGCGGCCTGACGCCACCCAGACCACCCGAAGTCGGCGAACAGCTGTTGAACGGCGAGGGCGGCGCGATCCTGGTCGGCAGCAAGGGCAAGCTGATCTACGACACGTATGGCTTGAACCCGCGCCTGCTGCCGCACTCGCTCGAGCAGTCGACCGGCTCTCCTGCGACCACGTTGCCGCGGATCCAGACCAGCCACGAGATCAACTGGGCCGACGCTGCCAAGGGCAAGGGCCAGGCATCAACGCCAATCGACTACGCGGCGAAATTGACCGAGGTGATGCTGCTCGGCGTGGTGGCGTTACGGGCAGGAACGAAGATCCACTACGACGCGGCCAACATGAGGATCACGAACGCGGCGGGTGCAAACGAGTTCCTGAGCCGCGAATACCGCAGAGGCTGGTCGCTGTAACCACGAAAAAGACACCACGAACTGGAGACCACGAGACAGATCAACCACGAGACAGATCAACCGCGAGACAGATCAACCACGAGACAGATCGACCACGAGACAGATCAACCACGAGAAAGATCAACCACGAGACGGATCAACCACGAGAAGGCGAATCTGGAACTTCTACAACTCAAGGCAGCCTGAGCGCCATCAGTTCGCCGGAATAGGCGCCGCCGCTAATCGCCACGACGATGAACTGCTTGCCGTTGACCATGTAGGTCATCGGCGAGCCGCTCTGCGGCGCGGGCATGTACAACGCGCCGACTTCTTTTCCGGTGGCCTTGTCGAACGCGCGCAGCATTGCGCCGCGTGCACCCGACGGCGTCGGGCCGAAGTTGCTTTCTCCAGCCACGAGCAGGGTCTTGGTCACCAGCGTCCCGGAGTTGTTGCCCTGCCGGCCCAATGGCGGGAGGTTCAAACCCTTGAGCGCGGGGTGATTCCGGATGGCGTCTGGCGTGGCGCCGAACGGCACCTGCCACCGGAACTCGCCCTTGTCGAGATCGATTGCGGTGATACGGCTGTAAGGCGGCTTCACCAGCGGAAGGCCCTGAACCGTGAGACTACCACCGACGACCTCGCCGCCGCTGGCGCCCGCGTCTGACCCAGACCCGCCGGTGAGCCTCGCTCCGGTGAGCACTGTCCCTTGAAAGTAGGGCATGTCGGACCGGCCGGGCGGAGGCGGCATGAGACCAAGCGTGGCGATCGATCTCTGCGATGCCACAAACACCGTATGCGTCTCCGGATCATATGAGGCGCCAGGCCAGTTCGACGCCGCGGCCTGCGCGCCCATCGTCAACGTCGCAATGGGACCTTCGGCTCTGCTCACCGACGGCGGCGTGAAGATCGGCCCGAGCCGGTACCTCGAGACGAGCTTCACGGCCTCGGCGCGAAGCGCCGGCGTGAAGTCGATCAGATCATCGATGGAGAGGCCCTGGCCGTCGTAGGCCGGCGGTTTCGTCGGGAAGGGCTGGGTGGGCGAGTACCACTCGCGGGGCGTGTCGCCCTTCGGCACCGGACGCTCTTCGATGGGCCAGATCGGCTCCCCTGTCTCTCGATTGAGCACATAGAGAAAGGCCTGCTTGGTCGGCTGGGCGAGCGCTTTGATCGCGCGGCCGTTGACGGTGATGTCGGTCAGGATCGGCGGGGCGGGAATATCCATGTCCCAGATGCCGTGATGCACCAGTTGGTAGTGCCACTTCCGCAGCCCGGTCCGCAGATCGACGGCGACGATGCTCTCGCTGAACAGGTTGTTGCCCGGACGCAATCCGCCGTAGTAGTCGTGCGTCGGGAGCTCAGTCGGCAGGTACGCAAGCCCAAGTTGCTCGTCGGCGGACATCTGCGCCCACACGCCCGTGTTGCCGGTGTAAGACCACGAGTCTTCCAGCCACGTGTCGTTGCCGAACTCGCCGAGCCGTGGGATGGTGTGGAAGATCCACAAGCGCTTCCCGGTTCGCGCGTCGTACCCCCGGATGTACCCTTTCACGTTCGTCTTGCTCCTGGGATTGGCGCCAGTCTCGAACGCGGCGCCTACGATGACGACGTCGTTTGCGACAAGCGGCGTGGCGTGAAGTCCGACGGGCGCCGTCGTCAGATCGAGGTCTTGATCGAATTCCTGCTTCAAATCGACGATGCCGCTCTTGCCGAAGCCGGGGATCGGCTGACCGGTGCGCGCGTCCAGCGCCACGAGCCGATATCCGGGCGTCACATACAGGATCCGCTCCTCGTTGTCATCGCTCCAATACGCGAGGCCGCGGCCGGACAGTTGTCGCGGCGCCGCCTGACCTCGCGCACCCTCGTGCTCGCTGTGCATCCAGAGCATTTCACCGGTCGCGGCATCCAGCGCCACCACGGCGCGTCGGGTGCCGGCGGTCGAAAACAGCCGGCCGTTGACCATCAGCGGCGTTGACTCCAGCTTGAATTCCGGCCGCGGCCCGAGGCTGTCGGTCTTGAAGCGCCAGGCGACTTCCAACGTGTGGAAGTTCTCGGCGTTGATTTGATCGAGCGCGGAGTAGCGCGTGTTGCCGAGATCGCCGCCGTAGGTGCGCCACTCTCCGCCTTCGCCGAGGGGACGGTGGACCAGGCTGTTTGGGGCGCCCGACTGGGCCAGCACCGTCACAGACGTCCAGATGAGAGCGGTACCGAGCATCAACATTCGCGACATCATCAGTGTCCTTTCGCGCCGCCCGTCCACGCCGACCTCAACCTGGCCCGATCCACCAGCTTGCCGCGCAGGTAAACGCTGCCGATTCTTCTCGTGTTCGTGATGTCATCCAGCGGGTTGGCGTCGAGCACGACGAAGTCGGCGCTTTTGCCCGGCGCGACCGTGCCCAGCTCGTCGAGTCCCAAGATCTCGGCGGAGGTCCGAGTCGCCGCCACCAGGACCTGAGCCGGCGTCATGCCGGCGGCGACCAGATTCTCCATCTCGGCGTGCATCGTCCAGCCGACGAATTGATCGCCTGTCTGTCCTCCGCCGTCGGTTGCGACGCCGATTTTCACGCCTGCTCGGTTCAGCCTCGTGATGCCGCGGACTACGCGAGCCCAGGCCTGACGCCCGCGTTCGAGCTCGTCGGGCGTCGCAGCCGCCAAACGGTCTTGCAGCCTCTTGATCTGCGCCGGCAACACGGTCTCGATCACCAGTGGGTGCGGCGGAGTGAGCCATGGTGCGTGGATCGTCCGCCGCGGGCCACCGAGCGCAGTCAGCACCGCCGTGTTCGGATGCTGTGTGAACAGATCGACGAGCTCCTCGTCGACAGCGGTGATCATGTGCGCGAACACGTCGACTCCCGCGCGCAGCAACTCCTTGGCGTCGGTCAACTGCGTGGCATGAACGGCCACCCTGAGTTTGAGTTTGTGCGCCTCGTCGATAATCGCGCGGTACAGACTGGGAGTCAGCTTCTTGATGGTCCCGCCCCGGTCGTCGACCCACGTCTTGATGAGCTTTACCTTCCGGAGCGCCAGCTCCTGAACGGCCGCCCGGGCCCCCTGCTCCGTCGTCACCGCGTATGCCGCGTGCCGCATGTTGTCCGCGCTGATTTCGGCGATCGGGGCCAGGCCGCGACCTGCCGTCAGGAACCGCGCCGCATCCGGATACTTGCCAGCCAGCACCTCGTCTCGGAGTTGAAAGGGCATCTCGCCGAAGTCGGTGCCCATCGCCTGACTCGCCGCGACGCCGAAGTACGCAAACCGATGCAGGTGATCGAGGATGTTGTCGCGCGTGTAGTTCTGCGGTCCGCTGGTGAGACCTTTCATGTAGCCAAGATGCGAATGGGCGTCCACCAGAGCAGGAATGACGGTATTCCCTGCGAGATCGATGCGGTCGGCTCCCGCAGGCACCGGCAGCTCGCC
>JBOGIV010000537.1:0-10922 GCA_050747925.1 Vicinamibacterales bacterium | reverse complement strand
CCTCACCGCTGTATACGTCGCCGTTCGTCGTCGGCACCGGTCTGGTCATCAAGGCGCAGTCGTTCCCATCGAACGGCTGGACGCCGAGCGCGGTGACGAGCGCCACGCTTAGCTTCAACTACGGCGTGCTGGGCGCGCCCGCGGCCTCGCCCGCTGGCGGCGTGTATCAGCCGACGCAGGCGATCGCGCTGACGGCGGCATCGGGTGCGACGATTCGCTATACGACCGATGGCAGCGACCCGTCGGCGGTGTCCAATCAGTACGTGGGGCCGCTGTCATTCTCGGCTGGTGTGACGACGCTCAAGGCCAAGGCGTTTCACCCGGACTGGACGGAGAGCCCAACGGCCAGCGAAACCTTTACGCTCGACGGTACGCCGCCGACGATTCGCGCCGGCACGTTCCCGTACGACGTCGGTGGCTGGTTCTCGGCGCCGGTCACGGTGTCGTTCACCTGTGTGGACGCGGTTGGCGTCGCCGGCTGCACGCCGCCGATGACGGTTTCGCAAGAAGGAACGACAGTCGTGTCAGGCACGGCGACCGATCTGGCCGGCAACACTACGTCGGTGAGCGTGACCGTCAATCTCGACACAACCCCGCCCGAGGTTGCACTGACGAGTCCTACGGGCGATGTCACGACGACCGCCACGACGATTGAAATGACTGGCAGCGTGAGTGATGTGGGTTCGGGCGTGAGCGTCGCATCGTGCAACGGCGTGCCGATCACACCTACGAATGGCGTGGTGACCTGCACCGTACCGCTTCGACCCGGGCGCAATAGTGTGGTGCTGGTGGCGCGCGACGCGGCCGGGAACACCGTGTCCACCGGTGTGCGCGCGACGCGGACGGGCACACCGACGATGCTGACGATCGCGCCAGGGACGCGCACACTGCTGGTGGACGAAGCGGCGTCGCTCAGCTTGAGCGACGACTTCGGCGTCAGTGTTGCAGGAGCGACGTGGGAGGCCAGTGATCCCACCGTCGCGTCGCTCTCATCAGATGACCCACCAGTCGTGACCGCACTGACGGCGGGAAGCACCACGATCACGGCGACGAAAAACGGGCTGTCCACGATAGCGACGATAACCGTGGTTGCCGGCACGAGTCTGCCGGAGGGGACGACGCGGTGGAGTGTGGCTCCGACGCCCGGACTGGAAATGACGTCGCCAATCTACACGCACGTGGTGGATGAGACGGTGCCGGATTTGTTCACCGTCGAAGCGGACTCGACTGGCGACGTATTCACGATGCGTGCACTGTCAGCCTCAGGTGAGCAGAAGTGGGTCGAAGCCGCGCCCGGTCTGCCAGTGATGGGTGACAGCTTCGGCGGTGTAGTCACGTTCACGCCCGATGGCGATGGGACGCCCGCGGGGCTGGCACACGTGGGCGGGCCGGCCACGGCGCCGCCTTGGCGTTACGACCCGACCGGCGCGGTGGGACGGCCTGCGCAAGCATCGGATGGGACGATCTACGCGATCGAGAAGACGTGGAGCGCTGGTTATGCCTTCCCGGATCTGGCAGCGATCGTGATCAATGGCCACACGGGGCGGCTCGTGGCGCGAGTGCCCCTGCCGCGCGATTTCGTTGAATTCACCGCGGTGTGGGAAGGACAGATCATCAACGGCATCCCGTGCAACAGCGGATTCGGAGAGACGCCACCACACGCGACGGATCCGGTGGTCGGCACGGATGGCGCGGCGTATTTCCAGTTCCGGCGGATCACGCGGGTCGATCACGGCTATTGCGACCAACCTGACATTTCGCGAGTTGACCATCGCAGTGTCCAGTCGGTGAAGGTGACGCCGTCGGGTGCGGCAACGTTCACGACGTTGTATGAATTCACCGGGCCGTATACGCCATGGGGGCCGGAGATGGGGCAGACGGTACCGGATGGGCTCGGGGGGATCTTGGCAACGTGGTCACGGCACGAGGTGTCAGGACCGGAGGAGGCTACGCTCACGCGGCTCGCTGCAGATGGAACACGGCTCGATCTACCTGGCGAGAGCACTGTTCTCATGACCGGAGATACCGGACCTCTGGTCGGCGATGCGGGGACGGCATATGTCTATCGCAATGAGCTCCTAGAGGCACTAGACGTCGCGACGCTAACGTCGAAGTGGACGACGCCGTGGGCAGGGTACCCTGTGATGGCACTCGACGGTGGCGGCGTGGCGCTGCACGACCTCACGACTGGAGTGGTGACGACCCATGATGCGACCGGGACGACGATCGGCGCGTCGCCATTGTTCGTCACGTCACCGACGCAGGTGAAGTTTGGCATCTGGACGGGAACTGCGCCATTGGGGCCCGTAGGGGAGACGGGCCTAGTCGCCCAACGCACCGTTCCCTTGAACCAGTCGCCCGTTTCGTACGCATCGGCCGGCGGCAATCCACTCGGGCAGAGTGCGCTACGGTTGAACGGGTACTCGACGATCGATGAGGCGGCCCGATCCGCTCTCGATTTCATCTACGACATCACGAGTGTGACTGGATGGGAGTGGGGCGGAGTCGTCTGCCCTCGGGCAGGACGTTATTGGTGGTCTCGCGTAGTGACGAATCAAGATAACGGCCAAGTAATCACCATTGATTCTCCAGGCCTCACGGCAGAACAACGAGCGACCTTGCCGCAGTGCGGTTCCTATGGGGGCGCTTCCCAGCCTGTTGCCACGTTCCACACGCACGTTACCGGCGCAGCAGGCCAATTGTATCCATCGGGCTACATCGCCGGTGCTATCGCGCCAAACGATCTGAACAACGCTGCTCAACGACCGGACCTCCAGTTCTTTTTGAAAACACATGGCATGACACCTGGCACAACCTCCACCTTCAGGTACCAGGCGGAGCCCTTGCCGGACGGCAGCGGGAATATCGTGTGGACCGCGTACTACAACACGTTCAAGTGGATCAATGGTCAGTGGCAACTATTCTCGTACCCTCAATGAACGCGTCGCAGTTCGAGCCGTATGTGAAGGTTAGAGGAAAGCGACCGCAATTTTGGCCGCTATTTGCGACTCTCTTCAGCGTTGCCTGCAATGGGGCCGTTCTACCTGCACCGCACGCCGCAATCGCCGTGAAGTCAGACTGTACTGGGTCGACCAGCGAGGTGTACTTTTTTCCGGAGGGTTCACTGATTCCTCAAAACCCCAGTCAAGACCTCGCGCAGCGGCAGATTCTGAGTGCGTACCTGACAGCCGCTGCAGAGGTCTCACTGTCTTGCGGTGCTAAACCGGTGGAGGGCTATCGCGTGACGTGGGTCGAAGGGTACGCCGCTGGCACCATCGTAGTGTCAGTCATCGGACTTGACTCGGATCGCCGGTTCAGCGTGACCCGATTTCTTCCCCCATCCAGCAGGCAACCGTACGTGATCGCAGATCAATCGGCGGGTACCGTTGATGCCGCGAAGGGGGCAGAGATCGGGAAGCTCCTCGACGCAGCCGGTTTCTGGACGATGCCGGTCTGGCTCGACATTCCCGCAGGTGAAGGGCGCCTATGGCTAATCGAAGCACGTCAGGGAAAGCGCTACAGAGTTGTAAGCAGGGTAACGCCGGACGCATCGCTTGAGAGAGCGGCCCGCTTTGTTGCCGGCAGCGTCGGCGTTCTGCTTCCAGAGGTCGACGGGAAGCGGTAGAAATCAACGCCGATCAGGTCACCTGCCTCGAGAAAGCCCGACAGCAAAACAGGAGACCAGGACGACAGAAGAAACCAAGGTTTCCTGATCTCCACCGGATCGCAGTCACGAGCGTCGTCGCCGCGGCTGCCGGATCGGCGCACAGTCTGGCGTTGACGGGGAACGGATCTGTGTACGCGTGGGGCCTCGGCACGAGCGGCCAACTCGGTCAGGGATCGACCTCCTCATCGACCACACCGATTGTCATGTCCGGACTGCAAGCGAGCGCGATCGCCGCCGGCAACAACCACAGCGCCGCGATCCGCAGTGATGGCGTACTGGTGGTGTGGGGCGCGAATGGATCATCGCGGCTCGGGGACGGAACGACCACGATGCGCGCGAGTCCTGTGCTCGTTTCGGTGTCGAACGCCGTCGCCGTCGCGGCCGGATCGGCGCACAGCCTGGCGTTGACGGGGAACGGATCGGTGTACGCGTGGGGCCTCGGCACGAGCGGCCAACTCGGTCAGGGATCGACCTCGTCGTCGACGACACCGATCGTGATCGCCGGACTGCAAACGAGTGCGATTGCGGCCGGGAACAACCACAGCGCCGGATCCGCAGTGACGGCGCGCTCGTGGTGTGGGGCGCGAATGCGTCGGGACAAGTCGGCGACGGGACCACA
Source organism: Vicinamibacterales bacterium (assembly GCA_050747925.1). Lineage (GTDB taxonomy): Bacteria > Acidobacteriota > Vicinamibacteria > Vicinamibacterales > UBA2999 > 12-FULL-67-14b. The sequence goes on along the minus strand of JBOGIV010000537.1, from coordinate 6,636 downwards.
ACCACTCGCACGCGGCCGACGGCGATCTCCGGACCAACTAGCATCAGCAACCTCGCGCTTGGCGATCTGCATTCGGTCGCGGCCACGACAGAGGGCGACGTGTGGGGATGGGGCGAGGCCGGATCGGGCCAGGTGGGAGACAACGGCACCACCGATCGCTCCTCGCCGGTGTCGGTGATCGCCGATATTCCGCTGTGGGCACCAGCCGCGCCGACGCTCAATCTCGCATCGGGGACCTTAGCGGCCCCGCAAACCGTCACCATCGGCCCGTCGATCGCCGGCGCGACGGTGCATTACGCGCTCAGTGGATCAGACCCGACAGCGGCCGATCCCGAAGTGCCGGCGACCGGCGAGGTGGAGATCGCGTATTCGTCGCTGCTCCGCGTCCGGGCGTTGGTGGCGGGCCGCGTGCCGGGCCGTGTGGCGCGCGCCGACTACGTACTGCAGTCGGCGGCGCCAAGCATCACACCCGGGACCGGCACCTACCCAACGGCGCAAACGGTGACGCTTGCGGTCGCGGGTCCGCCCACCGCGATCCGCTACACCCTCGACGGCAGCGATCCGGCGGCAACCTCACCGCTGTATACGTCGCCGTTCGTCGTCGGCACCGGTCTGGTCATCAAGGCGCAGTCGTTCCCATCGAACGGCTGGACGCCGAGCGCGGTGACAACGGCAACGCTGACGTTCAACTACGGAGCGTTGAGTCCACCTGTGGCGTCACCCGAGGGCGGCGTGTATCAGCCGACGCAGGGGATCGCGCTGACCGCGGCATCGGGCGCGACCATTCGGTACACGACCGATGGCAGCGACCCGTCGGCGGTGTCCAATCAGTACGTGGGGCCGCTGTCGTTCCCCGCGGGCGCGACGACGCTGAAGGCCAGGGCGTTTCATCCCGACTGGACCGCCAGCGCCACAGCGACCGTAACCTACACGTTCGATGGCACGGCGCCGACCATTCGTGCCGCGACGTTCCCGTACGACGTCGGAGGCTGGTTCTCAGCACCCGTCGCCGTGTCGTTCACGTGCGCGGACGCGAATGGCATCGCGAGCTGTACGTCGCCGATCACGGTTTCGCAAGAGGGCACTACAAACGTGTCAGGAAGCGCGACGGATCTGGCGGGCAATACGGCATCGGCGAACGTGACCGTCAATCTCGACATGACGCCACCGGAGGTGCAGCTCACAAATCCGACGGCAGACGTCACGACAACCTCGAGCACAATTGCGCTCACTGGCGCCGTGAGCGACGTAGGCTCGGGCGTGGCCGTGGCCTCGTGCAACGGCGGTGCGGCGACGCCGGTCAATGGCGTGGTCACGTGCACTGTGCCACTTCGACTCGGTCGCAACAGCGCCGTGCTCGTCGCGCGTGACGCCGCAGGCCATAACGTTTCTGCTGGGGTGAACGTCACCCGCACTGAGACAGCCACAATGCTGACGCTCTCGCCAGGCACGCGAACGTTGCTGGTTGACGAAACGGCGGGGCTGTCGCTGCAAGACGACTTCGGCCTCACCGTTGCAGGAGCGACGTGGGACTCGAGCGACCCAAATGTTGTGTCGCTATCGACCGACGACCCGCCGGTGCTGACGGCGGTGGCGGCGGGAAGTACTACGATCACGGCGACGAAGAATGGGCTGTCGGCGACGGCGACGATCACCGTCGCGGTGGGAACCAGCTTGGCGGATGGCACGACGCGGTGGAGCGTGCCGCCGACACCAGGACTGGAAATGATTTCCCGATCTACACGCACGTCGTGGATGAGAGCGTGCCCGATCTGTTCACCGTCGAAGCGGACTCGACTGGCGACGTATTCACGATGCGCGCACTGTCAGCGTCAGGTGAGCAGAAGTGGGTCGAAGCCGCGCCTGGTCAGCCGGTGATGGGTGACAGCTTTGGCGGTGTGGTGACGTTCATCCCCGATGGCGATGGGACGCCGGCGGGGTTAGCGCGTGTGGCCGGGCCGACGAGTGCGCCGCCGTGGCGCTACGAGCCGACGGGCGCGGTGGGACGGCCTGCACAAGCATCGGATGGGACGATCTACGCCATTGAGAAGACGTGGAGCGGCGGTTATGCCTTCCCGGATTTGTCGGCGGTCGTGATCAACGGCAACACGGGGCGACTGATCGCGCGAGTCGCGCTGCCGCGCGACTTCGTGGAATTCACGTCCGAGTTGGATGGACAGATCATCAACGGCATCGGCTGCAACAGCGGCTACGGCGGGAGTGCCCCGCACGTGAGCGATCCGGTGGTGGGTTCGGACGGCGCGGCTTATTTCCAGTTCCGGCGGATCACGAGGGTCGATTACGGCTACTGCGACCAACCTGACATTTCGCGCGTTGACCATCGCAGCCTACAGTTGGTGAAGATAACGCCGACCGGTACGGCGACGTTTACGAGCCTATACGAATACACGGGACCTAATACGGCCTGGTGGCCGAGCGTGGGACAGACGGTGCCAGATGGTCTTGGTGGAACCTTGGCGACATGGTCGCGACATCAGGTGTCGGGACCCGTGGAGGGGACGCTATCGCGTCTCGCCGCAAATGGAACTCGGATCGATCTTTCTGGCGAGAGCACTATTCTCATGACCGGAGATACCGGACCTCTGGTCGGCGATGCGGGGACGGCATATGTCTATCGCAATGAGCTCCTAGAGGCACTAGACGTCGCGACGCTAACGTCGAAGTGGACGGTGCCATGGACAGGGCACCCTGTGATGGCACTCGACGGTGGCGGCGTGGCCGTCCACGACCAAGCGACTGGCAATCTGATGCTGCGCGACGCTCTTGGTCAGCCAATGGTAACGAGTGCAATGCCAATCGAATTCCCCACGTCTGTCGTCCGGCAGGGAGAATGGGCTGGCGTTGTCTGGAATGCGGTTATTGAAGCAGCAGTGCTGGAGTCCGTCGTTGGCCCGATCGTGGAAAAGGCGAGGGACCTTTTTCAGCCGGTAGCGACGGGAAATCCCCAGGGGCAGAACCAAATGTATTCAACGTGCGAGATCGCGCCGTTTACGCCTAATTGGAAAGGATTAACTCCTGGGTCGACTGTGACATATAGCTTCGTTGGCACGTGGCTACCTGAGCGCAAGTTTGAAATAATTGCAGCCTTTGACCTTTGGAGTCTCGCGAATCAGAAATCGGGACTCCACACGACGTTCGTGGAATTGTCGACCGGGACCCCTGTGCTGACCCTCCGCAATATCTTCCTACCGCCGCAGAACAACAAGCCAACCGCCGCTGGAATTCTCGGGGGCTATGTAGTCGACTCAGGCGGCAATTTACTCAGTGCGACCATCGCTTGGACGACGAATACAGCTCTGTTGTCGAACTGGCGCGGGTATCGGACGACCGCGCTGCATGAAATCGGGCACACACTCGGTTTAGACGACACGTCCGGTACGCAGGGATCGTCTGTAATGAATCAACTAGGCGACAAAGATGACGGTCTAAAGAAGGTGTCCATATACGTAACCCCATGCGACCGCCATGCCGCCTGGTTGGCGCAGTTCCAGATTTTCTAGTTTGGAGGCGAGGCGACGATGCGGAAACACTTTCGCGATTGGATTAGGAGCGCGGCCTGGATCGCCGCGATTTGCATCGGCGTGGCCGGTAAGGCCGACGTAATCGCCGCTCAAAAGCTTCGGACGATTCCGCACAACACTGTGCGACTCGTGGACAAACTGGAAGCAGGCGATGAGATTGTCCAAGTGAATAAGTGGGCGATCGCAGACGGTGTCGAAATGTCGTCTCAAACCGCGGAGGAGGCCCTTAGAAGCCTTTCTGAAATCACAGACGCTGTGGCCATCGTCCATGTATCAGGTTTTCAGAGTGAGCTGACGAAGGATGAGACTTGGATAGAAAGTCGTGTGCGTGGCCGAGTCGAGCAAGTGTTCAAGAGGGCGAATTTCTCAAACCCAGCCGACAAGACATTCGAGGCGATTCTCGACGGTGGCGAATTGCGACTGACAGGTGTGTTGGTCAGAGCAGGCGCCTGTACTCAAGTCGAGACGAGTCAGCGATATTTGATGTTCTTTCAGCACAATCCTGAGGAGGATCGCTGGTATGTTGCTTCCGCTTACAAGATCACGAGGACAAATACGCTAGAGGAGCTGGCGTGCCGGAATCACCGAGGACGCCCGGACCATGTTAACGGCCTGCGTTTGAGCCTCGCCACAGCAGCTTTGCAGCGTCGCCGGTAGCGCACTAGCTGCGAAGAGCTCAGGGTTGTTAACTGCAGCAGCGAGTCGGCGGCGCATTTTAGCGATCTACCCCGAAGCAGTAAAAGAGTCCGGCCCCGCCAATCGCCTGGAGACCGCTGAGCGTGCACCCTTCGGACTGGTGAGCTGAATTCCAGGGCCGCGCGCTCTCGCCACAGCACGCGCCCTGCTTGTCGCTGTGTCCGACCATCGCCTTCTCTGCAATGCTGGTCCAGTTGCGACACGTGGCGTCGTCTTCCGCGAGCGTGCCGTCGGCGTTTGAGCCGGTCATGATGTCGTGAGGAATCGGCTGCCCACGCTCGCTGAGTGTTGTGCGCCGGCCCAATCGATTGTTGGGGCTGTGCAGATCGTTGACATCGCTCGCGATCTTGACCTGCCGGATTTCTTCGGCCCAATCGTTACTGGAGAATGAGGCTCGAGGCGCGTCGTGCGTCGAGGTACCAGGTGGTGACGCGACTGGACAGCGGGGAGAAAGAATTTTTCGAGGCGGCGCGTGTATTCGTCCATCTCGCTGACATCGACATGCCAGACAGAGGGGTATGGATCGACAAGGGTACGTGGCTGCGCTCTCACGTGAGGGGAATCGTGAGTCAGTTTATCAATGGAGGCACGTCCGAGGAAAGGCAGCGAGCGTCTCTTCAATTCTGGTATGAGAACGGAGAAGCCGTTCTGAGAGGCGTAAGAGTAATTGCAGGTGTCTATCCGAAGTTCGAAGTCGGGAAGCGGTACTTGGTGTTTCTGAATCCGGACAAATCGAAAGGGCTGGGTCTTGGGGCGGCATTCCGGATCACGTCCGAGGGGATATTGGAGCGGTTCAAGTTCTCGAATGGCGCAGAAGATTGGCCGCCAAGTGCATTTCCGGGGCGCAATGTCGACAATGTGGTCGAAGCGTTAAAACGAGTGCAATAGCGCCGCGAGCAGCGAGGGCCAGTTCGTTCGCGTGTTCTATCGATCCACCGCGAAGCAGTAAAGGAGGAGAATGTCAGAAATTTTGTGTGTGGGGCATAGGATGAGGAGTCACCGGCAACGACGAGAGTGACGACCCGAGATTCAATGCTGCGAGCCGTGATCGTATCGGTCTGGGGGCCGATCCTTGGCGAGGTCGTCCTGCTGTACTTCGTTGTGAATAATCCGGGTTTGAGTCCCGGTGGCGGCATCCCCTGTGCTCTTGCTGCTGGGTGTTGTGCCGCTCGCTCGCAGATTTCCGCGCGACTGGTATCCGATAACGCTCGTCTACTTTCCCGTGATGTTCATCACGCTCATCCAATTGGCGGACCCGATCGTTTGGTACGTGTTGGGGAAGCGGCCGTGAACGCGCAGAGTGTTGCTCATGGTCGTTTCGCTCGCGGCGTCGTTATCGTGAACCTGGTGAAAACCGAGGGAGCTGTGCGACGGCCGTTTGGTTTCTCACTGCTGGCATTCACAGCCGTCGTGCTGTGGCTGGCAGTCGGAGGTGCATGCCGCAATGATCAGCCGCCTTTTGTTCGATCGGGATTTACGATCGCGGCGACATGCCCGCAAGCTGTGGATGCCGTCCGCACATTTTTAGAGGCGACTGATAAAGCGGAATTTTGGACGACCCGGGGCTGGCGGTCCACGCAGGCTTCAGACGGCGCACTCTGGATGATGGAAGGCCGGCGCGAAGGCACCTACCGAGTAGTCACTCGCATGAATGCGCGTCGATGGCCCGTATGGATCACCCTGAACCCGCTCACCACAGCGTCGTCACGCCGGGATACCTGGGGATGTTCTCGTCCGACGTGAGAACGGTGAGCGCATGCGCCCGCGCCAGTGCGACGATCACGCGGTCGAACGGATCACGGTGGACGGGCGGCAGCGCGGCCGCCGCGCACGCGACGGCCGCCTCGAGCGGGACTTCGGGCAGATCGTAACGCTCGGCCAATCCCTGGAACCACTGGGCAGGGGGCCGCCAGGCGGAGCTTCCCGCCGGCCACCTTGATCGCGACTTCCCACGGACTGACGACCGACACGTCAGCAGTCCGGGCCATCCGCAATGCTGCGGCCGCAACCTTTGGCAGTTCTCCGCGCGCGAGCGCGAGAAGCGCACACGTATCCAGGAGCACGTTCATCGCCGCTGGTCGGGCCACTCGTCCTCCGTGAGCGGCTCGGTCGGGTTGTAGCCGGGCGCCAACTCTGCCCGAAAGCGGCGGTCGGGCGTGAGGTTCCGGCGCTGACCCCGCTTGACTCGCCGGCGGATCTCGGCCACTTCGCGGCCATCGCGGCAGAGCACCACGGTTTCGTTCCGCTCCTCGACGGCCCGGACGAGCTCGGAGAGCCGCGTCTTGGCCTCGTGCATGTTCACGCTGATCATGATTAGGTAATCTAGCTTAGTACTCGATTTCATGATTACGGTGACGTATTTGTCGTGACGGCGATCCGCTTGGTTTGATACCCCTCC
>JBOGIV010000536.1:0-4698 GCA_050747925.1 Vicinamibacterales bacterium | reverse complement strand
AAACCGGAACGTCCGTGAATCGATGAGAGTTCCGGTGGGCGGGTGGGGAGGCCCGCCTACGCGGCTGAAGGCCGCTATGGCGAGGTCTCGCCGAAGCTCGCGCGTAAACGCTCAGCGAGCGAAGGCGGATAGGCCGGGTAGGGCTGGTCGGAAAGATCGCACAGAGTTATCAAGCGAGCTGAGCTTTGCGGTTAGAAGCAGAATCTCGATCGGGGAGGTCGCTTTGGGTCGCCACCTTCTTGACCGAGAGTGCAGGCTCAGGACGAGGTTCCCCATCCTTCTGTCATTGCCCGCGACAGAAGCTCGATAGGCACCACCTCGCCAAGCCGCTCGTGAAAGAGCGCGGCGAGAAGCCCGGTGGCGTTGGCGACCGCGAAGCTCAAGCCCTTCAGATTTCGTTCGGATGGTCCACCGGGAATTGGTCGAGGGAAGCCGGACGCGCGAATCTCGACATACGGAGGAACCTCTTTATGTAGAGGCAACCCTTTAGGGTTGCCTTCGACAATCTGAGCTCGACAGCGATCGCGCGGTAGTCGCCAATCGAGCGTGACCCGCCACACCCCGGGGATCGATCCCGGCAGCCAGCGCCTGTCCGGCTCGGGACCCGCTGCGACGATGACCGCGCCAGCCGCCTGCGCGTGCGCGACCACCTGTATCAATGCTGCTTCGTGATCTCCGTTGAGGGTGCCGAGGCTCAGGTTCAAGAGACGGGCCTGGTGCTTCAGCGCCCATTCGCACGCCGCCACCAAGGCGCGGCCGCTCGCCGACAGCTCGCGGTCGAACACCTTGATCGCCAGGATCTCTGCGAGCGGGGCCTTCTCCCGAATGACGGCAGTCACCGCCGTCCCGTGCCCGAGTCGATCGACGAAGTCGTCGTGCTCGCGGCCTTCGAGATCGATGCCGACCCCGCCCGCGACGCCGTTCACGTGCGGGTGGGCGGCATGAACCCCGCTATCGATCACCGCAACCCGCACTATCACGTACAGGCCACAGAGACACCGAGACACAGAGAACAGCTTTGGAAATACAAAGCCAGAAACGCGGGGCGTACATTGCCGCGGAGCCGCGGAGACATGCAAAGCCGATTCAAGACTCTTGATGTCAAGTTGATAGATTGACTCTGTGTCTCTGTGTCTCTGTGGCCTGTACGTGATCGATCGCAAACAGCGACGCGAACGGACCAGGGCGGCTCGCGAGCTCCGACGGCCGGCCCCGATCCACGACACGACTCTCTTCCAGCACAACCACGTGGTCGGCCGCCATTGCAAGCTCCAGGCGATGGGTGATGATCAGCGTGGTGCGGCCGCGCATCACGTTCCGCGAGCCGTCGATCACGTGCCGCTCGGTCGCGGCATCGAGCGCGGCCGTCGGCTCGTCGAGCACCAGCACGGCGGGATCGGCGAGGAACGCGCGGGCCAGCGCCACGCGTTGCCGCTCGCCGGCCGACAGCGCCAGACCGCGCTCACCGACGATGGTGGCGTATCCCTGCGGCAGGCTATCGACGAAACGCGCGAGACCGGCTCGGTCGGCGGCCCGACCAACGTCTGCATCTGTTGCATCCGGACGCACGTAGCGGATGTTCTCGCCGATCGTGGCATGCAAGAGCGTCGGTTCCTGCTCGACCAGCACGATATGGCGCCGAACGTCAGAGAGCCTCAGCGCGCGGAGATCGTGTCCGTCGAGCTGGACCACCCCGCTGTCTGGATCGAGCATTCGCGTCGCCAGGAACGCAATCGTGGACTTCCCGACGCCGCTCGAGCCGACCAGCGCGACGATGGCGCCAGGTTCGGCATCGAAGCTCACGTGGTCGAGGACGTTCACGCCACGCTCGGTGGTGAGCGTGACTTCGTCAAACCTCAGATGGCCGCGCGCGCTCGGCAGAGGCCGCGCGTCGATCCGCTCGGTCACATCGACCGGCGCATCCAGAATCTCCAGCACTCGGCTCCAGGACACTCGGGCCGTCGCCAAGCTGGCATAAAGACCCATGAGCGCCTGCGCGGGGGCGAACACTCGCATCTGATACGCGAGGAATGCGCCCATCGTCCCCAATGTGAGCGACCCCTCGATCACGCGAAGGCCACCGTAGAAAAACGCGATCGCAGAGCCAAGCGCCAGCACGGTGCCCGGCAGCCCGCCGGCCGAATAGGAGAGCCGCTGCATCTTCATCAACGCGTCGATGAACGCGTTGTTCAGCCCTCGAAACCGCCCGGCCTCTCGCTGCTGCGCGTTCGACGCGACGACAAGGGTGGTGGCTTGCAGGGTTTCGATTAGAAAGCTGCCGATGTCGGCGCTTCGCTGTCGCAAGTCTGCGACGCGGGACTCGAGCCGGCGGCGGTAGAACACGAGCGCGGCAAAGCTGATCGGCATCGGCGCCAGCGCGACGATCGACAGCCGCCAGTCGAGCCACAGCATCATGGCGAGGCTGCCGGCGAGGAACAGCACGTTCCCCACCCACGCCAGCGCCGCTTCGGCGGCGACTCTCTGGATCTCGCCGATGTCGTTGTTGAGGCGCGAGACGATGTCGCCGAGGCGGGTGCGTGCGTAGAAGCGCGGCGACAGTCGCTGCAAGTGTTCGTACAACGAGAGCCGCATGTCGAACAGAATCTCCGCCGACACGCGTGTATATCGCAGGCCGCTCACGACGTTCAGGACGAAGCTGAACACACCGAGGGCGCCGAACCAGACGACGATGCGACGGAGGGCGGCGAGGTCGCGACCGATGAGCGCCTCGTCGATCAGCGCCTTGGACAGATACGGCATCGCCAGCGTCGTCGCCGTGCTCACGAGGCTGATCGCCAGAACAAGGATCAGCCGGCGCCAGTACGGGATGAGAAACGCGAAGGCTCGGCGGTCCATGGGAGCTCAGTGTAAAGGCGACCCTTTAGGGTCGCCTTCGGGTTCAGGCATTTGTGTCGGCGACCCTGACCAGCCTCCGCCAAGGCTACGGCGGTCCGCCGAAGCGCTTCGCGCGAAGGCGGAAGGGTCGCCACTACACCTGTTTCACTGGGCAGTCTTCGACGTCCCCGGCCTTGGCAGGATGAACAGGTTCGTCGTCTGGTCCGCGTTCATCTGGATCGTGCGCAAGAACTTATAGGTCGACGCCTCGTAGACGTCGATGGTCGCGCCCGCCTGGAAGATGTAGAGCAGCCTGCCGTTCGACGAGACGCGAAGCGCCATCCGAGGACGACCCGCGAACTCCGTACGGCCGATCAGCTTGCGCTGCTCGATGTCGAAGGCCCAGAACTCGTAGCGGCCAATCTGCTGCATGAGCCCGTACCCGCGTTTGCGATCGGGCGCCATGGCGAAGCCGACGCCTTCGGCGGGCCCAATGGGCGTGAAGTCGATGCTCTTGGCCACGAGATTCACGCGGCCGAGCCCCATGATGCGCCGGTTCTGCACGGGATCGGTCACCGTGAACAGTCCGGTGAAGAAGCCGGGATCGTCGTTGAAGTCGTCCACCTGACCGAAGTTGATGCGGCCCAGGCCCGGTTCGATGGGCCGGCTGAGCGCCCACGTGTCCACCTCGGTGAAGTTCGTCGTCTCGAGAATGAGCACATCGTCACCGAAGAAGTAGAGGAGCTTGCCGTCCGGGGAGAACCGGATGTTGACGTTCTCGCGCTCTTCCCCGCGCGGCCACGGGATCGTGCGGGTGACTTTTTTCTGCGCCAGGTCGTAGAGCTGCAGCGTGATGTCGCTAATCTCCCACCGATCGACCAGCTTGGTGGCTGAGCGGCTGAGCAAGAGCAGGAATCGCTCGAGCGGATCGACCTGCATCGCCCGGATGCGCGTCCGCTTGTTCCCTTCGCTCAACGTGAACGTGTCGAGCGTCGAGCGCGACGGGATGTCCACGATCTCGATCTTCTCGAACGTCGAGTCGACCACGTAGAACTTCGTCCGCGACTGCGACAACGTGAGCGAGCGGGGAATGCCCGTCTTCAGCTTGATGTCGTCGATCTTGGTTTCCGTCGCTTCGTCGAAAATCTGAATCGTGCCGGCGTAGGTGCCAACGTAGAAGAGTTGATTGCCTCCGCCGAGGGACGGCGCGGGCTGCGGGCGCTGCGCTTGCAGGGTCACTGCGCCAAGAGCGAGAGCCAGTACGTAGGGCACGATTCGCAAGGCACGCATCACTTTTTGTCCGGGAACACGAGGTCGATCTTCCGCCAATCCTTCTGCGCCGCGGCGCACTTGGCCGTCCAATCGGGCACGTGGTTCAACTGATCGGGCACCTGCGCCGGCCAGAAGCAGCCCATGTGGCAATCGAACAGGTCGCGCTCCACCGGCTGGCAGAGTCCCGCCGTGCCGCCGTTGCGATCGGCTTCCCATCCGGGCGAGAACACCAGCGAGCAGCCGCTGGGGATGTGCGGCTCCGGTTGTTGCGGCGCTCCGCCACCGCCGCCTGGCTGCTGTAACGCCACAACGTCCTGCGTCGCCTGCTCGATCCGCGACGCCTTGCGATTCACTGGGGTGAGATGCTTCATGACACTCGCTCCTCAACGGGCTCGTCATCGAACTGGCGCAAAAACGCCGGGTTCCGCTCGGCCAGCTCGCCGTAGATTTCCAGACACGTGTGCGTCCAACCTCGAATCCACTCGCAGTAGTGCAGATTCGGACGGTTGGTCGATCCATAGCGCGTGTTGGCTTCGTGATAGCAGCCGCCTGCACAAATCGGACGAGCCCAACACGTCTGACAATCGGTCT
>JBOGIV010000535.1:0-7639 GCA_050747925.1 Vicinamibacterales bacterium | reverse complement strand
GGCCAATGAAGTCGAGCGCGTCGTTCGTGCCGTCCCTGGCGCCGCGGATGTGAAGGCTCAGCAGATCACCGGCTTGCCCGTGCTCGAGATTGCGGTTGATCGGCGCGCGATCGCTCGCTACGGCATCAACGTCGCAGACGTGCAGGAGGTCGTGCGAACCGCCATTGCCGGGTCGGATGCCACGACGGTCCTCGAGGGGTTCATGCGATTCGGTCTCGTCGTGCGGTTCCCGCCGGAGGTGCGGTCGGATGCTGCCGCGATCGGGAACCTGCTCGTCAGCGCGCCGAATGGCGCGCGCGTGCTGTTGCGGCAGCTCGCACGCATCAGCAGCGGTGAAGGCCCTGCCGAGGTGAGCCGCGAGAACGGCCAGCGGCGCATCACGGTCGAAGTCAACGTCCGCGACCGCGATATCGGCTCATTCGTCCAAGAGGCGCGCTCACTCGTCGAGGCGCGCGTGCAGTTGCCCGCGGGCTACACGATGAATTGGGGCGGCATGTATGAGCATCTCGAAAGTGGGCGGCGGCGGCTCATGATCGTCGTCCCCATGACGTTCGCGATCATCTTTCTGCTGCTGTTCACCACATTCAACTCGCTCAAGCAGGCGGGGTTGGTGTTCACCGGAATACCCTTCGCGATTACTGGCGGTGTCTTCGCGCTCTTCCTTCGCGGCATGTACTTCTCGATGAGCGCGGGTATCGGGTTTATCGCGCTGTTCGGCGTCGCCGTCCTCAACGGCGTCGTGATGGTCTCGTTCATCAACCAGCTCCGCGACGCGGGCCAACCGATCGAGGCGGCGATCCGGGAAGGTGCCCTCACACGGCTCCGTCCCGTGCTGATGACCGCGCTCGTGGCCAGTCTCGGGTTCGTGCCGATGGCCTTGTCGACGGGAACGGGCGCTGAAGTGCAACGGCCGCTGGCCACGGTCGTGATCGGCGGCCTCATGACGTCCACCGCGCTCACGCTGCTGGTCCTCCCGACCCTCTATCGCTGGTTCGAGCGCGACCGACCGGAGGTGGAACTGTGATGCGCGAAGTGAAAGCAAGGGTTCGGCCGCAGCGCCTCGATCAGGTGGTCTAGGCGCTACATCAAATCCCTAACCTGCCGGGTATCACGGTGTCACCAGTCCATGCCTACTCTGGCTCTCGATCCCGAACCACCGAGATGCCGCACGAAGGTTTGAAGAGCGATTTCACCAAACTGGAGATCGTCGTGCCAGCGGTACTCGTCGACCGGGTGGTCGCGGCGATCACGCAGGCGGGGCACACGGGACGGGCAGGGGACGGCATCGTGTTCGTTGTGCCAATAGAGCGGTTCACGCGGATCCGCGACCTCGGCGCCGTGCCGCCCAACCCGACCGCACTTCCGGAATAGAACCGGCCAGGCGGCACGTTCTTTGACTCCCGATTCCGCAGCAGACGCAGCGAGTGTGGCAATGGCGACAGAGACTTACGACGTCCACGTGCAGAACCTTGATTGCGAGCACGATGCGCGCGCGCTCGAACCGGCGTTTGCTCAGGTCGCAGGTGTCGAGTCGTTACGCGTGCTGCCAAAAGCCGGCCGCATCACGGTGTCGTTCGATCCCGACGTGACCTCCAGCGCCTTTCTGCGCAAGCAGCTCGCAGACACCGGGTTCCCCGCCCGCGAGGTCACAACCCACGCCGCCCGGCCGAGCCCGTTGCGCAACCCGAAGGTTGTGACCTCGGCCGTATCAGGCCTGCTCGTCCTCTGTGGATGGCTGTTAAGCCTCAACAACCCTGAGTCGTTGTCCCTGGCGGCGTATGTCGGCGCGATGGGTATCGGGGGGTACTACTTTGGTCGCGAAGCGCTCCAGGTGCTCGTCTTCGAACACGAGATCGGAATCGAGCTCCTCATGACGACTGCCGTCGTTACGGCGTCGATCCTCGGAGCTCCCGACGAGGGTGCGATTCTCGTTTTCCTCTATTCCATGCCCGAAGCCGCGGAGGGGTACACGGAGGAAAAGACTCGTTCGGCAGTGCGCGCGCTGATGGATCTCACGCCGAAACGAACAATCGTTCGCCGCGACGGACGAGAGGTGGAGGTTCCCGTCGAAGAATTGATCGTTAGTGACGTCTTTCTCGTGCGGCCCGGTCAGGCGGTCGCTACCGATGGCGTCGTCGTGTCCGGCACATCGAGCGTCAGCTAGGCGCCAGTCGTCGGCGAGAGCATCCCCGTCGAGAAGTAGGTCGATGATGAGGTGTTTGCCGGGAGCATCAATGCCCAAGGAGCCTTGGAAGTCAGAGCGACGCGAACCGCCGCAACCAACACGATCGCTCGGATCATCCAGATGGTGGAGGAAGCTCAGGAACGTAAGGGCACTCAACAGTGGTTCGTCGAGCGATTCGGAGAGCGGTACAGCCCTGCGGTGCTCCTCGCCGGCATTCTCCTCGCTCTTTTGCCTCCATTGGTAGCCGGCGGCTCGTGGTCGGCCTAGCTCGCACGATCAACAGTCTTCATCGTTGCCGCAGCGCCGAGATAGAGACACGTATTGAGCACGCGAACTGCTTGCGGGTCACACCATCATTCGCTCCAGGTCGTGCTGCTGAAAGCGCTCAGCAGCCACCGGAGACCACAGAACACCGCATGACGAAGGCCCGAAGCGAAGGACGTCGATGAGGGCGTCGCGTCTTAGTGTGGTCAACGCGTACAACACCGCATTGATACCAAGCGCATGGCCGTCGGGCGAGAACTGCAGGAAAAACTCGTGGTCCTCTCCTTCGCGTTCCCACGAGTCGCCGATGTCGGTGTTGTGCGTCATGAGCACCATGATCCGTCCCTTGGTGTCGGCGATCATGCGGAAATCCGGGTGCGCGCTGTCCGATCCGCGCTCGGACGTGATGCCGCCGCTGCGGCGCCAGAAGTTGATGCTCGTGACTTGCGGAATCTCGGGGAGCGTGAACATCGTTCGCCGGATAGGATGGTCGGCCGGCACGTCTTCGATCTGGAATTCCGGAAGGACCTTTTTCATCTCTGACGACCATTGCTCCCACGCCGCGGTGCCCCAGAAATCATCCACCCACAAGAAACCACCCTTCAGCAGATATTGTCGAAGGTGTTCGGCCTCAGCGCGCGAGAACTCGAGCGTGCCTACGTCTGTTGCCATCGTGAACGGGCACTGGAAAAGCGCGTCGTCGGTGAGTCGAACGACCCAGTAATTGGGCTCACCTCGTGCATCGACACTCACACGGGTCTTGGTCAACTCCTTCACCCGCGTGAGGAGGTTGATCGCGGCAAAGGGATAGTCGGTCGCCCAGCCCATGCCGTTCGCCTCGCTCCGGACGCTTCTGTACATGATCTTGCAGTGCGTGAAGCCGCCATGGTTGAAGGTGGGAGGCGGAAATCGCGCTGGGACGTTCGGCCCTTCCGGCAGACGAAACCGCTGCCCGAATGCCGTCGCACTGAACGCCGCGGACAAAATGAGCGCCACCGTGAAGCGGACGCGCGCGGATATAGCGGACATAAGCGGCTGGCCTATCGCCCTTTGAATCGCACGCGCACACCGGCATGCACGAGGCGTGGCGAACCGATCGTCGTCGGCAGGGTGCCGACGATGTACTCCCTGTCCATGAGATTTTGAACGCCGAAGAACACCTCGAACTTCCGCGCGAGCGCGCGCGACGCCGTGAAATCCACAATCGCATATCCGGGGAGCCCAGGCGTGCTCACGCCAGGCACGGCCCTGGTGTTCGCATCATCGTCGAACTGGCGGCCAAGGAACTGAACACCGAAACCAAGCGTCGCGATGTCCGGGTTCGCGTAGCTGACCTGCACCGAAGCTCGATGCTCGGGGACTTGGGGCAGGAACTTGCCAACGATGGCTGGGTTCGACGCGAATGCCTTCACCTTGGCCTGGTTGAACAGGTACCCCGCCGAGACGCGCCAATTGGTGCCGAGGCGGTACTCGACGTCGTTTTGCACACCCCAGACGCGTGTGCGGCCGAGATTCTGCCGCTGAAGCGTATTCGTGAGGTCGAGCCTCGTGACGTTCGACACCGGGTTCTTGATGCGGTTATCGAACCACGTCGAACGAATCGTGAGGCGGTCGATGGGCTCGACGCGCACGCCGGCTTCGCCGCCAACCAAGCGCTCAGGTCCAAGTTGATCGTTGGCGAGCGTGAGAATGGCGCCGACTCGGAATTGACGATAGAGCTCGTTCAACGTCGGCGCACGAAAGCCCCAGCTGATGTCACCCCACGCCGTCACGCGGTCGGTCACGTGATAGAGCGCCGCCGCTCGCGGGCTGCCAACGGTGTCTCTCGTCTCTGGCAACGAGGGTCGATGTCCGGCCGCTGGTGTCCCCGCAGGGACGTTGGTTTCCAGATTGTGCGCGTTATAGTTGCGCCAGCGATCCATGCGTGCGCTGAAGGTGAGAACCAACTTGTCAACGGGATTGAACACATCCTGGACGAATGCGCCGAGGCTGCGCTGCGTGCCCCCAGACACGCGGCGCAACGTTACGGTCTGGCCCCTGGCAGCGTCAAGGCCGTCTTCCTCGCTGTCACCGTCAACCCAACGGAAGTCGCCGCCCACGGTGAAGTAGTTCCGGGCGCCGAACACGCGCGACCACTGCCCCATGCCGCCGACACTCTTGGTCGGCACGCGTTGATTGAGCGTCATGCGGCCGAGGCTTCGCGGCAGCGTCACCTGCGGCGGCGCCGGGACCGCCAGAAAGTTGCTGCGGAATGTCACGATATCGGTGAAGACGCGCGCCTGGAGATCGCTCTGATCCGGCAGCAGGATTCGAACGCCGCCGCTGGCGGAGGTCCAGCGCGTGCTGTTGGCCTCGGGCGTGTCATCGATCGTGCTGGCCTTGCCGTTGTCCCGATCTTCTGTGAAGCGGCCCCCCTTGAAGAACACGCTGACCCCGCTGCGCGGCGCGTAATCGAGCTTGACGCCGACATTGCGGAAGGTCACGGCGGCCTTCGTATCGACTCCGGGTCCTGGATTGATCGCAGACGGACGACGTTCATTTTCGATCACGATGGGAAAGCCATCGGTGTCGAAGAAGCTGCCGGTGACCGCCACACCGACTTTGCCCCAGACATCGCTGCCAAACACGTCCACCTTTGGGCTCTGCAAGTTGCCGTACTGTGCCCGAAGTTCGATCGCGCGACGCGTTGGCGCACTGCCGACAATGTGAATGACGCCCCCCATGGCGTAGTTCCCGTAAAGACTCGAGCTCGATCCGTCCACGACTTCGATGCGATCGACGCTCTCGAGCGGCACGCGCGTCCAATAGACCCATCCACCGAACGGATCGTTGAACGGAATGCCGTCCACCAGCACGAGTGTTCGGCTGACGCCACTTGGTCCGATCCCGCGTAGCGAAACGCCCTGCGCGGTTGGATGTGACGACAAGCTGCTGGTCCGTCGAAACAGACTGAACGTTGGCACCTGCCGGAGGACGTCGTCCGCCACGACCGCAGGCGAGAGGCGAATCTCGTCCGCATCGACAATGCTGATACTGGCCGCGATATTTCCGAGCCGTTCGTCACTTCGCGTTGGCGTCACGGTGACGGTCTCGAGCAGGGGCGCTGGCGACAACACGATCTCGATGCTGTCGGCGAGCGTGATGCGCTGCTCTTTTTGCGCGAATCCGCCCGCACGGACGACGAGGGTCACTTCCGCGCCGTGGCCTTTGGTGAGGATGAATCGTCCATCGGGACCGGACACGGCCTGCTCTTCAATTCCGGCGCTGGTCCGCACGATGACCATCGCGCCTGGCACCGCGCCGCCACTGGTATCGCGAACGGTGCCGCTGACCCCACCCTGAGCGAGTGACAACACAAGAAATGCTCCGAGCAGCATCTGGCTCTCCTCCTCTCAATCAACCGCGCCTGTCCAGCTGCGTCTCGGAAGGTGGGAATTCGGCGCGAGCCCCGCCATCGTCACGGTAGGAAGATTGCTGCTTCACCTTTCGAAGAGACCAGCTTGTCGATGATACCCTGCAGGCGGTCTCGCCGCTCGATGATCGCGCGGATCTCCTTTTCACCAATCCACTTTCCGAGAACCGGCGTCAGGGTTTCGACACTGAGCGCCTTCATCCGATTCCACAGCTCCCGATCGATCCGAGTGACCTCGTGCGGAACATCTTTCTTTGTCGTAAACGACCGGGTGTGATCGATCAAGACGAGGTTCCACGCTGGATCGACGAGCCAGTTTCCGAGATTTGGATCGATGTTGCAAATCAGATTGTCGAACATCTTGGCGCGAACGAGCTGCCGGCTCCAGGCGCCGACTTGGGCTGGGGGCGCCGTCGGCGGACCGCCAAGGTCTTTGAAGCTCTTGGCCGAAGCGACCCACATCACGGCGGCCCCGGTTTCGTTCTTGACTTTCCGTTCGACCGTCGGAGGGATCATGTCGAGCCCGAGAAACTTGTCGAGTTCGTAGGCCGCAATCTCCGACTTGTAGCTCTCCCAAAAACCGGAATGGTAACCGGGCTTGATCGTCTTCCACGCCATGCGATCGAAGGGGCCGCCCTGGGCCAGATACGCGCGTCTCGGTTTGGTCACGCCGAGGCCGATGTCCTCCATCTTGATGACCTCAGCGGTCCGCAAGTAGTCCTCCATCGCCTGTCGCCGGTCGAGCCAGGTCTTGGCGCTCTCGGGCGCAGCCGTTTGCTGCACGACCACGACGGAGACGCTGCTGAAGACTGGCGCCGTCCACGCGAACACGCCGAATACGAGGACTGACAGGCGAGGGACTCTCGACATGTGGAACCTCCGTTCCTTGCGAATGAACCAGAGCAGCAGATTCGGAGGCCAGAATTCTACGACATTCCGCGCGTGGTTCCCGAACAAGCCGCGTGCATCAATCTTGCGTAACCGTACCGGGGAACGATAGTCTCAGAACCGGCTCACGGCATCATGCGCGCGCTCCGTTTTCATCCTCGCTGCCCTCGCTGTCACGCCCCAGGCCGCGGCGATTCTGGTGGCGCAACAACCGGCCTTTCGCTTGAACGTCGAGCTGGTCACGCTGAGTGTCGCCGCCGCCGGTAGCGATGGTCGCCGCGTTGGCGATCTCAAGGCAGAGGATTTCACCATCAGGAGTGAGAACCGTCCCTGACACGTTCGTCGTGGTAATATCAGCGTATTACCATGCCGACGATCACCGTCAAGCTCGACAAGAAACGCGCCGCGCGTTTGGCGCGCTGGGCGCGCCAGAGCAAGGTCCCGAAGTCAGAAGTAATCCGGGCTCTGATTGATCGCGCTGGACCGATCGAGACCGGAGAGGATCTCATCGAATGGGTCGAAAACGCGGCGGGTAAAGGTCTAGGCTTGGCTCAAA
Organism: Vicinamibacterales bacterium; assembly: GCA_050747925.1. Lineage (GTDB taxonomy): Bacteria > Acidobacteriota > Vicinamibacteria > Vicinamibacterales > UBA2999 > 12-FULL-67-14b. Next base: position 334 of record JBOGIV010000535.1, on the reverse strand, counting down.
CCAAACCGTGAGCCGTCCGGTCTTGTTGGACACGTCCTTTCTCGTCGCACTCGAACGCGAGACGGCCAGCGACGAGAATGGTCCTGCGCGAAAGTTCCTGCCTTCTCTACGTGGTCGTCAGCTCGTCATCTCGATCGTGAGTGTGGAAGAGGTGCTCGAGGGTGCGGCGGACGAAGCAGCAGCTTTCGCGTCATTGCAACGGTTTGCGGTTCAAGGATTGCACCTCGCACAGGCGCAGCGGTGCGCCCTCCTGCAGCGTCGCGCATCGCGCCGCAAGGGCGAAAATGACGCATGGCTCGTGGCGACCGCGGATTCGCTCAACGCCGATGTCGTC
>JBOGIV010000534.1:0-27948 GCA_050747925.1 Vicinamibacterales bacterium | reverse complement strand
CTGCTGGACAAGACGGTCGTCACCAAGCTGTTCGACGACCTCGCCCCCCGGTTCATCGAGCGCCCGGGCGGCTACACGCGCATCCTCCGCGTCGGTCATCGGCGCGGCGACGCCGCCGAGATCGCGCAGATCGAGCTCATCGGCAGCGAGTTCGATCCCAAGAAGGCCGAAGCGGAGAAGCAGGCCGCCGAGCAGGGAGGCGATGAGCCGGCCAAGGTGCAGAAGAGCGTCGGCGAGCGCCTCAAGGCCGCGGCGCAGCGGCTGCGCGGCGGAAAGAAAACCAAGGGCGGCGACGAGGGCGGCAAGGCCAAGGCGAGCAAGCCAGCTCGAGCCGCGTCCAAGCAAACCACCACGCCTCGAAAGGCGGGTGGCTCCTAGCGCGCTTCGTTTTCACGAACTCAACGAGCCCGGCCGGATCCTTCCGCCGGGCTCGTTGCTTGTACGGCGCGCTCGAGGTTCGAGGTTCGAGGGCCAGGCCCCGTCACCGAATGTCACCGAGGGCCTGGCCCTGGTAGGAGGAGCAGCAATGTTCGAGACGGATCGGACTGTTCAGGCGTTCATCGCGCGGACTCTTCCGAAGGGAGTGGACGCATCACGCGCATCTGCGTGTCGGGCTCTGGCACGTAGTGACGCACGGTTCTGAAGAGGCGCTGTCGCTGCTGCGAGAGCGCATCTCGCGCTACAACGAGAGCGTGGGGACGATGAACACGGACGACTCGGGCTATCACGAGACGGTGACCGCGTTCTACGTGCGCGCGATCGCCGCGACGATCGCCGATCGCGACCCGCGGGCATCACTTGACGAGCTCGCGACGCTCGTCATCGATCGCATCGGGGCCAGGGACTATCCGCTCCGCTTCTACTCCAAGGAGCGGCCCTTTTCCGTAGAAGCCCGGCGAGGGTGGGTTGAACCGGATCGCCCATTGTGACGCGGTGTCGCGCCCATTGCCGTTGGCGCTTACCGACTCAAGTGAGTTCTGGGCTTAGACTGCACTGATGCGACGCGGGTTTGGCGCCGTGCTGCTGCTGGCTCTGACGGCGGGACGTGCGCCGGATGCGGCTGAGCGCCCGAATGTTCTGCTCATCACGATCGACACGATGCGGGCCGATCGGCTCGGTCGAGCGAACCTGACGCCGGCGCTCGATGCGCTGGCGGCCCGGGGCACCCGCTTCACCCGTGCCTACGCGCATGCGCCGACGACGCTCCCATCGCATGCGTCCATGCTCACCGGGTTGCTCCCGCCGTCGCATGGCGTGCGCAACAACGGCGCTTTCCGGCTCGACCCAGCCGCGACAACCCTGGCGGAAGTCTTGAGGGGAGCGGGATACACAACCGGGGCCTTTGTGAGCGCATTCGTGCTCGACGCCCGATACGGACTCAGCCAGGGATTCGATGTGTACGACGATCGGCCACCGCCCGGTTTGCCACAAGCTAGTCAGACGGCGTTCCGATTCACCGAAAGACGTGCCCCTGAAACGCTCACGCCGGCCACGTCGTGGATTCGCCGTCAAACGGGACCGTGGTTCGCCTGGGTGCATCTGTTCGATCCGCACGCGCCGTATCGGGCAGTTGACGACGCGCGGCGCCGTTCGAACAATCACCCGCCGCAGGCGTACGACAGCGAAGTGGGCTATGTCGATGCCTCGCTGAGCCGATTTTTCGAGCACCTCGGCGCGGCCCTCGACGGGACCATCGTCGTGGCGACCGCCGATCACGGCGAGAGCCTCGGCGAACACGGTGAAACGACGCACGGCCTGTTCGCCTATGACGCGACGTTGCACGTGCCGCTGATTCTTGCTGGTCCTGGCATTGCTTCGCGCGTGGCCACAGAGACCGTGTCGCACATCGACCTCATGCCCACTGTGATCGAGCTGGCAGGCGTCGGCGGCCTCGCAACTGCCGACGGCCGATCGCTCGTTCCCGCTCTTCGTGGCAGCGCGCTGACCAATCGCCCCGTCTACTTCGAGGCGCTCGACGCCGGGCTGACCCGCGGCTGGGCGCCGTTGACCGGTGTCATCTCTGAGGGGTGGAAGTACATCGACTTGCCAATCGCCGAGTTGTACCACCTGGAAACCGATCGCGCCGAGCGCTCCAACCGAGTGGCGCACGAGGACGCCCGCGCGACGCGAATGCGTGAGCTCGCTCGACGGATCGCGAACGCGTCGGCAGTTTCCACGAGGGCGGTCGCCCTGGCGGATGCCGACGCTCGAGAGCGCCTGCGAGCATTGGGTTATGCGGGAAGTGCCTCGAGCCATCTGGGTTCGTGGCGGGTGGACGACGATCCGAAGCGGCTTCTGCCGCTACACCTGCGGTTTCAGCAGGCCGTCGAGCTCGCCGGTCGATCTCCGGACGCGGCCCAACGCCAGATGCGCGCATTGATCGATGAGCGGCCGGAATTTGCCGCCGCCTACGAGGCAGCGGCGACATTGCTCCTGGAGTCGGGTCGTGCCCGTGACGCCATCACGCTCTTGTCACAGGCGCGGTCGCGTGGCCTGCGGCATCGCGCGCTCGCAGAGCGGTTCGGCGCGGCACTGCTGGCGTCTGGCGATGCGCGCGGAGCGATCGCGATACTCGAGAACGTTGCGGCGACGGCGCCAGATGCCGTCGACGTGCATCACACTCTGGCACTGGCGCTGATCGCGGCCGGGGAGTTGACCCGCGCGCGGGAAACGCTGTCGGCCATCGTCCGTCTCGCTCCAACCGATCCCGGCGCGTGGACCAATCTGGGCACGCTCGACCTCCAACGTGGCGCCATGGAAGACGCGCGCCGCGCCTTCGAGCGGGCGCTCGACAGCAATCCTGGCTCGGTGGCCGCGTGGAAGGGCTTGGGCGCCTCGCAGGAGACGGCGAATCCAGCGCGAGCCATGGAAGCGTGGGAGCGTGCGGCCGGGCTGGCCCCCGGCGACTATCAGCTGCTGGCGCGCCTGGCGTTTCTGATCGCGAAGTCAGACCCGGCGCGGGCGAAACCCTACCTTGAGCGCCTGATCCGAGAGGCGCCGGACGCGAGGTTCGGGCCCGACAAGCGTTGGGCCCGCGAGCTGCTCGCTCAGATCAAGCCAAACTAAGCCCGGCGGTCACTCGAGCGAGAATGAGCGGCTTTCAGCTATCAGCCATCAGCGCCCGATGAAAGCCGAGAGCTGACAGCCGAAAGCAGCGGCGCGTTTCAGAATCCCAGTCTCGCTCCGACCTGCAGCTGTCGTGGGAAGCCACCGCCGCGCAACTCGTTGGGCGCCAGAAACGTGGCGAGCCGGTGATCGCCACTTGGATTCAAGAAGTTGGCACGGTCGGCGACATTGAAGATCTCAGCGAACAGATCCAGCGTGCGCGCGCCGATGCGCCGCCGGTAGCCGATCCGCATGTCGAGCTGCGCGAAGCCCGGTCCGTAGGCGCCATTGCGCCCGCCTTCGCTCTTGACAGTGATCGCGCCGGGTCCGGTCCCGCTGTACTCCCCCGCGGGCAGCGGGTCGAAGCCGACGCCATTACGATCCCCGTCGACGTTCGTATCGTGGATCGTGAAGGGCAGGCCCGAGAGCGCCCGGAACACGCCCGTGATCTGCAAGCCACCGGTCCGCGGCACGATCGTCCGCCAGCTGAGGACGAAATTGTGCCGCCGATCGAAATCAGTCGGACCCTCGTTCAGATCGAGATTGAGCTGATCCAGCACCTGGAAGTTGTTCCCGTCGGTGAACCCGCTCGTGTTGCCGCGCGCCGACGACAACGTGTAGGACACGCGCGCACCCCAGAAGCCGCTGAAGCGCTTGTCGAGCTGAACGTTGAGGGCGTCGTACTCCGTTGCGGCGATGTTCCGCCTCACACGCACGTCATTCGAAAACGGAGAGATGCCGAGGCGCTGGGCCAGGTTCTGCAGATCGGTTCTGACCAGCGCGCCGGTCCGCGTCGTATTCACCCGCAGCGCGGGATTCAGGTTGTTCCAGATGAACTGATCGCGTCCGAACGTGTGGATATAGTCCGCGCTCATCGACATGACCGGACCGATCTGATGCTCGTAACCCAGCGACGCCGTGTGCACGTACGGAATCTTGCGGTCCGGTGTATCCAGCCACACGATGCCCGTATTGCGGGCAAACGTGCCTGGCGGCACTAACTGGTTGAGCAGAGTGCGATTGAGCACCGGGCCGTTGGCGAGCAGCGGATCGGTCGGCCGCACACCAGCAGACGGACCTGCGTCGATTTGGCTGGCCGGGAACAACGCCAGGAACGAGCCCGAGTAGACACCCTGGCGGTTGTACTCGTCCACGAGTGTGAGGTGGGTACGGTCGTAGAACATTCCCCAGCCGCCACGGATCACACGACGGCCGTTGCCGCTCACGTCGTACACGAAGCCGGTGCGCGGCGCGATGTTGTTCTTATCCACCGGAAAGTCGGTCACGTCGTCGAACAGCGGCTGCAGGGGTCCGGTGATCGGGAGGACCTCGAGGTCGTAGCGCAGACCCAGATTGAGGCTGAGACGACCGTTCATCTTCCACTTGTCTTGGACGAACAGGCCCATCGTCTTCGATTGCATTCCCGTGGTGTCTGGCGCCGGGACGCGGATGGTCAGCCGTTCCGGATAGGTGGAGAAGTCGCTCACGTTGAATGGGCGGTCGGTCCGGAAGCTGAAGACGCCGTTGGCGCTCGACTGTTCATCGAACCGGTGATTGACATACGCGAGCTGCACGCCCATCTTCACATCGTGGTCGCCGCGTCGGCCCGGGATGAACCAGGCGAAGGTGTCTTCGAGCGCCCAGTTGTTGTTGATGCGCAGCTGCGTGGCGGCGCTCTGTTGGTCGTCGAAGGCGGGGAACCGCAGCGTCGGTTGCAGTTGCTCCTGGTGGCGGCCGTTGTCGAAGAACGCGGGGTTGGACCGGTCGATGTACTCGCGCGTCCAGGCGAAACGAAGCGTATTGAACCGCGTGTTGCCCAGTAGTGAGCTCAACGTGCCGACGACGGTGTCGTCGTAATCCTTCTCCTCGCGCAACGCGTCGAGCGTGACGTTGCCGATCACCTGCGGATTCTGTGGTGACACGTCGCGAAGCCAGCGCACCGCCCAGGTCTGCGACGGGCTGAGCTGGTTGTCGAACCGGACCAGCGTATTCCAGACGGCCGTGTGCTGCGCGATCGAGTAGTTCCTCTCGGGACGAGTGGGGTAGAAGCCGGTACGCCCTTCGTCCACCGTGATGCGTTCGACGCTGAGGAAGTAGTGTGCCCGGTCACGGATGATTGGCCCGCCGACAGTGCCGCCCCACTGCTGCTTGCTGGTGTCCGGCTTGGTGAGATTGCCTCGCTTCACGAAGAAGTCGGGCGCCGTGATGGTCGAGTCGGTGAAATAGCCGAACAGGCTCCCGCCGACGCGATTGGTGCCCTGCTTGGTGATCGCGTTGACGATGCCGCCGGTGGCTTGCCCGAACTGTGCCTCGAACTGGTTCGTGAGGACCTGGAACTCCTGCACGGATTCGAGTGCCGTCCGCGCCTGTGACCCGAAACCCTGGCCCAGGTAGTCGTCGTTGTTGTTGCCGCCGTCCACCGCAAAGTTGTTGCTCGCGGCGCTTTGACCGTTGACGTTCAGGGCATCGGCGCCGAACGAGGTCGTCGAGCTGATTGGAACCACGCCGGGCAGCAGACCAACGAACTCGATGTAATTACGGTTCGCCGAGGGCAGCTCCGAAATTTCGTCCTTGGTGATGTTGCCGCCGATCTCCTGTGAGGTGAGGTCGATGATCGGCGATTCGCCGCTGACCGTGACGGTTTCCTCGACGCCGCCAACCTCGAGTTTGAGATCGACGGTCATGGTCTTGCCGATCGACAGGATCACGTCGCGCTGGCTCGACTTCTTGAAACCGGTGATCTCTGCCGAGATCTGGTAAGTGCCAGGGAGGATGCCGGTGACGAAGTAGGAGCCGTCAGCCGTGCTGACCACTTCGCGATAGATGCCGGTGGCCTGGTTGGTCACGACGACGGTGACGCCAGGCAACACCCCACCCTGCGCGTCGAGGACCCGTCCGCGAACTTCTGCGGTGCCCTGCTGCGCGGACGCGCGACCGGGAACGACCCACCAGGGAAGCACAACCAGGAAAAGCAGGACAACAAGCCGCCGAGTAGACATAACAACTCCGTTCCTGTGGGGCCGACGAGGCTGTGTGAGTCGACCGCGATGCGACTGCGGCTTCGACGATGAGACCTTCGACGCTCGCACCGAGCGGCCAGCACGTCCGACTCTAGGGCGTAACCCTGGGATGGTCAAGCCTGACAAGGCGTATCGAGGGACGAGACGATGACGGCGGTCCGACGTGGTGACCCCTGACTTCGATGGCAGCCACGTCGGGACCGTCGACCTTTCCGCGTGATTTACGCGGATTCCTCCTCCGCCTGCCCCTTCTCCGCCTTGTAAGTGGCGATGATCTTCGTCTGCAGATGCGACGGCACCTCGTCGTAGTGCGAGTACTCCATGTGATACGACCCGCGTCCACCCGTGGCCGACGTGAGGTGCTGCTCATAGGTCAGCATCTCCGCCATCGGCACCTGCGCCTTGATCACCGTGGTCTGCCCGCGCGACTCCATGCCGGAGATCCGTACCCACTGGCCGCCTTCGGCTTTTGGGCGTGCTACTCTGCAGGGGCTGTGGCGAATACGTTTGATCGCATCACACAGAACCCGGATGTCCTGGCCGGTCGGGCGACCATCCGCGGTCTTCGCATCTCGGTCGCTCACGTCGTTAACCTCGTCGCCAACGGCATGACGCCGGCGCAGATTGTCGAAGACTTGCCTGACCTGGAAGAGGAAGACGTCCGTCAGGCGTTGGCGTACGCGGCTGCCCTCGCTCAGGACGAACTTCACCCCTTGCGCGCCTGACCGATGCGGTTTCTGGCGGATGCTGGGTCTCGCCCAAAACCGTCCAGTTCCTGAAGCAACTCGGTCACGAGGCCGTCCACGTCCGGACCTTGGGGCTCCAGCGCGCCCAGGACCCCGCCATCGCTGAGCGCGCCCGCGCGGACTCCAGCGTCGTTCTGACGTTCGATCTCGACTTCGGCGAGGTCCTCGCGCTCGGCGTTTTGGACAAACCCAGCGTCATCATCTTTCGGCTGGCCGATGAACGCGCCGACTCGGTGAACCACCGTCTGTCCGTAGTTCTCGCTGAGCGGCTCGCCGACCTTGAATCAGGTGCGTTGATCCTGGTCGAGGACGCGCGGTATCGCATGAGAAGGCTTCCGATCGGGCGCGCCTGAAGCGCTCATCGCCGCGTCGAAGCAAAGAAGCGGCCCGGGCGTACGGCGCCTGAAGGTGCCTAATGGTTGGTGCCTGGCACACTTGGCACTCGCCCTTCGGCACACAGGCACCCGTACGCACCATTTAGGCACCTTATTTAGGCACCTTGTGCCATGGTGCCTATGCCGTTTCTTCCTCCGCTTGTCCTTTCTCCGCTTTGTGCGCGGAGATGATCTTCGTCTGCAGATGCGACGGCACTTCGTCGTAGTGGGAGTACTCCATGTGATACGACCCGCGTCCACCCGTGGCCGACGTGAGGTGCTGCTCGTAGGTCAGCATCTCCGCCATGGGCACCTGGGCTTTGATCACCGTCGTTTGCCCTCGCGCCTCCATGCCTGAGATCCGGCCGCGGCGGCCGTTGAGATCGCCCATGAGATCGCCCGCATGGTCGCCAGGCGTGTAGATCTCGACGTTCATGATGGGTTCGAGGAGCGTCGGCTTCGCGCGCGACATGCCGTCCTTGAACGCGAGCCACCCTGCCGTCTTGAACGACAGCTCGTTCGAGTCCACGTCGTGGTAGGAGCCGTCGTAGAGGATCACGCGGAAGTCGACGACCGGGTACCCGGCGAGATAACCGCGCAGACGTGATTCCTGAATGCCCTTCTCGACCGCGGGGATGAAGTTGCGTGGAATCGATCCACCGAAGATCTCGTCCACGAACTCGAAGTCGGCGCCGCGAGGCAGCGGCTCCATCTTGATCTTGCAGTCGCCGAACTGTCCGTGTCCGCCGGTCTGCTTCTTGTGGCGACCGTGGGCCTCGACCTTGGCGAGGATCGTTTCGCGATACGGAATCCGAGGCGGCTTGAGGTTGACCTCGACGCCAAAGCGCCGCTTGAGCTTCGCCACCGTGACCTCGATGTGCATCTGCCCCTGACCCGCCAGCAGCAGCTCGTGCGTCTGCGGATCGCGCTGATAGTGAATGCTGAGGTCTTCCTCTTCGAGACGGTGCATCGCGGTGCTGATCTTGTCTTCGTCGCCGCGGCTCTTCGGCTCGATCGCGTACGAAAGCACGGGTTCCGGAAACTGAATCGGCGGAAAGATGATGCCGGCGCCCTTGTCCGCGATGGTGTCGTTGGTCCGTGTGTCCTTCAGCTTCGCCACTGCGCCGAGGTCCCCGGCCTTCAACTCCGGCACGGTCGCCGGCGTCTTGCCCTGCATCACGTTCAAGTGACCGAGGCGTTCCGGCGTCGAGCGCGTGACGTTGTAAACCGTGGAGTCGGCTTTCAGGACGCCTTGTACGACGCGAAACATCGTGATGCGCCCGGCAAACTGATCCGCCACGGTCTTCCACACAAACGCCGCATACGGCGCCTTCTCATCAGCCACAAGTGTCACCGTCTCATTGCCGGCCTTGGCCGGGAACGGCCGTTGTACGGGTGAAGGCAGATACGCGAGGATCGCGTCCATCACTGGCTGCGCGCCAATGGTCTGCAGCCCGGAGGCGCAGACGGCAGGGAAGACTTTCCCCGCCCGCGTCGCAGTGGCCAGTCCGCTCACCAGCTCTTCCTGGGTCAGCGTGCCGGCGTCGAAGAACTTCTCCATCAACGACTCGTCGGCTTCGGCCACCATCTCGATCAACGCCTCACGTGCCGTGCCTGCGGCGTCGGTCAGACCGTCAGGCACCGCGCCTTCCGTCAGCCTTCCCGAGCCATCGGTGGCAAACGTGAAGGCCTTCATCGAAACGAGATCGACGACGCCGGCGAACTCTCGCTCTTCGCCGATCGGCAGGTGAATGGGGACGATGCCACGGCCGAAGACCTGGCGCAGCGATTCCAACGTGCGGTCGAGGGAGGCGCGCTCACGGTCGAGCCGGTTGATGACCACCAGCCGCGGCAGCTGCAATTCCTCCGCCGTCGACCAGGCTTTCTCGGTCTGCACTTCGGCGCCGGCGACTGCGTCGACGATCACCATTGCCGCGTCGACAACGGCGAGCGCGGCGCGGGTTTCGGCGAAGAAGTTGCCGAAACCTGGGGTGTCGATCAGATTGATCTTGGTCTTTTGCCACTCGGCATAGGCCAGGCTGGCCGAGAGCGTATGTTTGCGGGCGATCTCTTCGTCGTCGTAGTCGGTGACGGTCGTGCCATCGTCCACCCTGCCCAGCCGGTTGACCATTCCGGCCGCGAACAACAGGGCGGACACCAACTGTGTCTTGCCAGATCCGCCGTGACCGACGACGGCCACGTTACGGATGCTGGCAGCATCGTAGACCTTCATAGTCGGAAACCCTCCGGGGTGGCGAGCCGCCCCAAAACCCGAATCATATATCTGGGATCGCGATCCGGCATCGGGGATCCGGCACCCGGCATCAGATAAGCGCAATCTGTTTTTCGCCGGACGGCGGTTGTCTCGCCTGCGCGGCAGCAGACCGCTCCGGCGCGACCGCGCCGAAGCTCGCAACAAACCGTGCAGCGAAGGCCGGGCCGGTTGCCGTGTCAGGTGACGTCTGCTCTGCTAGGATTCGATCCACCCCCGAGAGCAAGTTTCGGCGCGGCAGGAGGTCCCTATGACTGGACGAGGCACGCGTGTTGCCGTTGTGCTCGCACTCGTGTTTGCGGCCTCGAGCGCAAACGCGCAGAACGTCAGCGCCAGCATCCAGGGCACGATCGTGGATGCCACTGGCGGCGCTCTGCCAGGCGCGACGGTCAGAGTTCGGAATCGTGGCACGGGCGATTCTCGTGAGCTCCTGTCAGACGCCGGCGGCTATTACCATGCTCCGCTGTTGCCGCCCGGGGAGTACAGCGTCACGATCTCGCTCACCGGATTTCAGACCGTCGCGCGCGACGGCATTCGCCTGACCGTTGGCCAGCAGGCCATCGTCAACGCGACGCTTCAGACCAGCACCATCGCCGAGACGATCACGGTCACGGCCGATGCGCCGCGGATCGACCTGACCTCTGGTGCGATCAGTGGTCTGGTCGGTGAGCGGGAGATCCGCGACTTGCCGCTCAACGGGCGCTCGTTTCAACAGCTCGCGCTGCTCCAGACAGGCGTGCAGGCAGCGCTGGCGGCCGGCAACGATGTCGTCGGCGGGCGGACGCCGAAGATTTCGATCAACGGGGCCCGTCCCGAGCAGAACAACTTCCTGCTCGACGGTACCGACATCAACAACGTCTACAACAAGACGCCGGGTTCGGCGGCGGGAGTGCTGCTGGGTGTCGAAGCGGTGCTCGAATTTCAGGTGCTGACCAACGCGTACTCCGCCGAGTTTGGCCGATCGGCTGGCGGGGTCATCAACGCTGTGACCCGCTCTGGAACCAACACGGTGCGGGGTTCGGCGTTTGAGTTCCACAGAAACGACGCGCTCGACGCTCGCAACTTCTTCGATCCCGCCGGCGCGCCGAAACCCGATTTCTGGCGTCATCAGTTCGGCGCCGTGGTCGGTGGACCGCTCAAGTCTGACCGCACGTTCTACTTCGCGGCCTACGAAGGCCTCGTCGAACGGCTGGGCATCACGGGCGTCACCGCGGTTCCTGATGACGCCGTGAGGCGTGGCATCCTGCCGGCCGGTCCAGTCACGCTGCATCCGGCTGTCCCGGCTTACCTCGACCTGATGTTTCCGCGCGCAAACGGCCGTTCCCTTGGCGGCGGCGGCGCCGAGTACCTCTTTTCACAGACGCAGCCCACCGATGAGCATTTCTTCCAGGGCCGCATCGATCACCGGTTCTCGCGCGGCGACAGCTTGTTCGTCCGGTATACGTACGACCGTGGCGACGTCGATCGCACTCCTCCCGACAAGCCGCCCATCGCGATCATCGAAGAGCGAACGCGCAACACCTACATCACAGTTGAGCATCAGCGGATCTTCACGCCCCGTACGGTGAATCTGTTTCGCGCCGGACTGAATCGGTCGATCTCGCTCGCCGACAACTTGCGGACGATCGACATTCCGCCGTCGATGTCGTGGCTGCCGGGCGAGCCCTTCGGATACTTGACCATACGAGGGCTCGTCACCGAGATGGCGGGCGACTTCCGCTTGCCGCGCGACGACCGCTTGAACAACTGGCAGTTCGGCGACACGCTGATCATGGACCGAGGCAGTCACTCGATTCGATCCGGCTTTCAGGTTCAGCGCATCCAATTCAACCAGCACACCACGAGTCAGAAGGGCGGGATCGTCAACTTCGCCAACCTGCAGGGCTTCCTCCAGGGCCAGCCACAGACGGTCGATTTCGCCGTGCCTGGAAAGATCGATCCAGACCGGCGCTACCGGCAGTGGCTGGTGGGCCTGTTCGTTCAGGACGACTTCCGAATCGGCACGCGCCTGACCGCCAACCTCGGGTTGCGATACGAGTTCATCACGACCCCCACCGAAGCGGACGGCAAGATCTCGAATCTGCGTTCGGTCACCGACACGCAACTCGTTGTCGGCGATCCCTGGCACGACAATCCGTCGCTCAAGAACTTCGCACCCCGGCTTGGATTCGCGTGGGATCCGACGGGCAGCGGCAGGACGTCGGTTCGCGCGGGGTTTGGCCTCTTCTACGACGAGATTCTGCCCAAGTACTATTTCTTCTCAGGCAGCCTGAATCCGCCGTTCACGACGAGGACGTCACTGACCAACCCGCCCTTCCCCAACGTCGTGGCCAACTTCAATCCCGACGCGTTCATTCGTGCGCAGCTTCAGACGGTGGACTTCGACCTGCAGACGCCTTACATCATGCAGTTCAACGCGAACGTGCAGCGCTCGTTGCCAGGCAACTGGGACGTCACCGCCGGCTACGTCGGGTCGCGCGGAAAGAACCTGATTCGGCTCGGCGACGCCAATCTCGCGCCGGAGACGATCGTGAACGGCGTCAAGACGTATCAACCCCAACTCGGACGCCGCAATCCGAACTTCGCAGGTGTGTGGCAGCGAAAGACCGACGCCCAGTCGTTCTACGACTCGCTGCAGGTCGGGGTACAGAAACGGTTCTCGAGCGGCTGGCGGGCGCAGGCCTCCTACACTCTCTCGGAGTCGATCGACGATGCCAGCGGAATCAACTCGCAGGATTTCAGCAACGTTGTGCAATACGGCCTCGATTGGTACGACCCCACGTTCGACCGTGGCCTGTCGGCGTTCCATGTGAGACACAACCTGACACTGAACGGCACATGGGAGCTGCCGTTCTTCCGGTCGAGGCCGGGCGCGCTGGGCGCGCTGCTCGGCGGCTGGTCCGTCAACAACATCACGACGATACGGTCGGGGAACCCATTTACCGTGCAGCTGGGCTTTAATCGGTCGGGGAACCTCAACACCACCGGCTTCTCGCAACACGAGCGGCCCGATGTCGTCCCGAACTGCGACGCCATTCGCGGCGGGCCCGATCGGTATTTCGACATCGCCTGCTTCACGCTGCCTGTGGTGAATACGCGCGGCAACGCCCCGAGAAACTCGCTCATCGGACCCGGGCTCGTCGCCATCGATCTGTCCTTCGTCAAATCGTTCGCGATTGGAGGCGGACGCCGAGTGGAAGCGCGGGTTGAAGTGTTCAATGTGCCCAATCGCGCGAACTTTGCCGTGCCATCGGGGCGAACGGTGTTCACGGGTGCGAACGCGGATGGCGCCCCAATCGTCGCGCCGACATGGGGTCGCATCACCTCGACGGTGACCACGGCCAGGCAGGTGCAACTCGGCGCAAAGCTCGTGTTCTGACGGCCGCTACTCGTAGCGAAGCGCCTCGATCGGGTCGAGGCGCGACGCGCGCCAGGCGGGCAGCATGCCGAAGAAGATGCCGATGGAGGCGGAGAAGCCGAGGCCGAGCGCGAATGACCACCACGGCAGCGAGACCGGGAAGCCCGAGAGCACGTTCACGAGCAGACCGATTCCGCTGCCGATCAGGACGCCAAGCAATCCGCCGACGCTGGTGAGCACCGCGGCTTCGATCAGGAACTGAACGAGGATTTCGCGGCGCCGCGCGCCGATGGCCTTGCGCACGCCGATCTCACGTGTGCGCTCGGTCACCGAGATCGTCATGATCGCCATCACGCCGATCCCGCCGACCATCAACGCGATCGACGAAATCACCACGAGTGACAGCAGCACCGCCTGAGAGATCTGCTCCCAGACTTTGAGAATGGCGTCCTGAGTGACCAGGTCGAAATCGTTCGGCTTATCCAGCGTGAGGCCATGGCGAATGCGCATGATGGCTTCGACCTCTTTCATCGCGTCTTCGCGACTGACATCCTCGCGCGGGACGACGGCAATCATTGCGGCCATGCCCCCGAATGGGCCACGGCGCACGCGCTCGTTGCCAAACTGCTTGCGGTAGGCCGTGTACGGAATGATCGCGAAGTCGTCCTGCCCCAAGCTGAAGCCACCGGCCGCGGGACGTTTGTCGATGACGCCGACCACGGTGTAAGCAATTGCGCCGATTCGTATCTGTTTGCCGATCGGATCCATGCTGCGTTTCTCGAAGAGAGCGGCATACGGTCCGTATCCGATCACGGCCACGCGGCGATGGCGTTCCACCTCCTGCTCGGTGAACGAGCGTCCCGCGAACATCTTGGCGAAGTTCACGTCCACGAACTGCTCGCTGGTGCCCATGACGGCGGCCGGGCGCGTGCGTTCGCCACGATAGAAGAACCGCTCGATGGTCGGCTGTGGCCCCCCTGCGCCGAGCCACGTGTCGACGATGGCCACTGAGGACGCCAGCCGTTTGATCGCCTCGCCGTCCAGCACCGTCAGGCTCGGGCGGCGAATCAACTGCATGAATGAGGCGCCCGAGGAAAAACTCACCGCGCCGAACCGTTGAACGAAGATGGTGTTGGGCCCGAGCGCGCTGATCGAGTCTCGCAGCGACGTGTCGAAGCCGCGGATCAGCGACGTCATTCCGACGATTGACGTGACCCCGATCACGACGCCCAGGACGGTGAGCGCCGACCGCATCTTGTTGCTGCGGAGCGTCCCCATCGCCATATCGGCGGTTTCTCGAAGGAGCGCGATCTGCTTGGTGAAGGCCGACACGACTACTCCCGTCGCAGCGCTTCGATCGGATCGAGCATGGCGGCGCGCCGGGCCGGGTAGTACCCGAAGAACAGGCCGACGAGCGCTGTGATCATGACGCCGAGCACGACCGACCACATCTCCACGGATGAGGGCACCGGCGTCAGACTCGAGATCAGCGTCGAGAACACGGTGCCGAGCGCGATGCCCACGACGCCGCCACAAAGCGAGAGCGTGATCGATTCGGTCAGCACTTGCGACATGATGTCGCGGCGCTTGGCGCCGAGCGCCTTTCGCAGGCCAATCTCGCGCGTGCGCTCGCTGACTACCATCAGCATGATGTTCATGATGACGATGCCGCCAACGAGCAGCGATAGTCCGACGATGCCAACCAGGACGACGGCAATGCCGGCCGTGGCCTGTTGAAAGATTCCGAGCACCGAGTCCGACGCCAGGATGCCAAAGTTGTCGGGCTCCGACGGCGTCAACCGGCGCTCGACTCGCAGGGCAACCCGTGCCTCGTCCTTGGCAGTCTGAACGAGCGTGGCGTTGCGTGGCCGCACCATCAGCTGCAGCGATTGCCGGGCGCCGAACAGCTTCTGGTACGCCCCGAGCGGAATCACCACGAACTCGTCGAGCGAATTACCGAACGCCGCACCCTTCTTGGCGCTGACACCGACCACACGGAACGGGACGCCCGCAACCCGCACCAGCTTGTCCAGCGGATCGGCAGACCCAAAAAGGCGGTCGGCGACCTGAAAGCCGAGGAGCGCCACCTGCCGCTTGCGCGTAATCTCGACCGGACTGATCATCCGGCCCCGTTCGGCATCGAACGTCGTGAAGTCGAGGTACTCCTCGCTCACACCTTGAACCTGAATCGATTCGAGCTCCTCGTCACGGTAGGCCACGCGCGTCGACGTCTGCGCCTGTGCCATGACGGCGTTCACCGACAACGCGAATCGCTTGACCGCCTCCGCATCGTCCAGCGTCACATTCGGGTTGTTCCGCTGTCGCTCGAAGTCATCTTCGTTTTGCGTAATGCCGGTTCGCTGGATGGTGAACGAGTCGGCCCCGAGATCCGAGACGATGGCGTCGGTCACCGCGCCGTTGACGCCGGTGATGAGCGCCACAACCGTGATGATCGACGACACGGCGACGATGTTGCCGAGCAAGGTCAGCAACGACCGCAGCTTGTTCGCCCAAATCGACGCGAGCGCCAGCCGGACCGACTCGAGAATCTGAGACACGAGCCGGCGACCCTAGGAGCGCGTCTGCGTAGTCTGCGTCATCTGTGGCCTACCCGCCGAAACGAATCCGGAACCCCGATCCCTGTTCTGAGCCTGGCGGAGCGGCTTCCTTCACGGCGTCCCTCTCATACATCCCGCGCACCGAGTCGAATGGTCCGGTGATGACGCGGTCGCCTTCCCTGAGTCCGGAGAGCACTTCGAGATACCGCTCTCCAGCGATGCCCGTCTTGACCCGGACAAACGCGGCCTTGCCGTCCTTGATCAGGAAGACACCCTCGATCTCCTCGCGCTTCTGTCCGGGTTTCAGCTCCGTGTTGACCGGGGTCGTCGCCGCCGCCGCCGGACCGAACTGGAATCGAGGCCTGGGCGGACGTGGCTCATGGACGATGTTCCCCTTTTCATCGAAGAGCAGCTCGCGCACGGTCAATGACTGAATGGGGACGGATACGGCTTTCGCTTTCATCGCCGTGGTGATCTCCGCCGTGCACGTGAAACCCGGGCGCACATCGGGAATCTGGCCCTCGATCGTGACCGTCACTTTGAAGTTGGTGGCGGTTCGAGCGGGTCCAGCGTTCGCGGTCTGAATCGGGCTGTTGCCGATCTCCGTCACTCGACCCGTGAATGTCTGGTCGGGGATGGCATCGATCGTGATCTTGGCGTGTTGGCCAAGTTGCACGAACGGAATGTCCGTCTCATCGACTTCGACCTCCGCTTCGATCACCGACATGTCTGCCACCGTGAGCAGAACCGTGCCGGCGTTGTTCATCGTGCCGACGACGACATTCTCGCCTTCCTCGACGTTTCGGCGCGTCACGATGCCGTCGAAGGGCGCCTCGAAGCGGACTTGAGAAAGCGTGTGCTGGCTGCTCGCAAGCCCGGCCTCCTGTTGCCGAAGCATCGTCTCGCGGTTCTTGATCTCCTGCTCGCGCGCTTTCAGATCGCTCTCTCGAACTTCGACTTCGGTCTGCGCGCGCTCGAGGGTCTCTCGCGTCGTCAGACCGGCCTGCCACAATTCTTGTTGGCGTTTCAGCGCCTGCCTTGCGCTCTCGAGGCTCGCGGTTGCGCTCTGCAGGCTGACGCGCGACTGCTCGAGGGCCGTGCTGGCGCCGGCGACGGCGGCCTGATCCCGCCGCACCGCGGCTTCGGCGTTGACGGCGTCAATCTGGAGCAGGAACTGGCCGGCTTTGACGCGATCTCCCTCGCGAACCGCGAGCTTCGTAATCCGCCCCATCGACTGAGCGCTGATGTTGACCGTCTTCTTGGGATCGATCTTGCCCGACGCGGAGACGATGGCCTCGAGATCGCGCGCCTGAATCGTTTCAGCCGTGACCGTGACGCCCTCAGATCGTTGACTTCTGAAGTAGGCGCTGACCCCGCCGCCGATTGCGAGAAGCGCGATCAACACCCAGAGCCATTTCCTACGGAACACCTTCTCTACCCCTCCCAACCGGGACTCGTCAGATCCCCTGTGTATCTAAGACGGCCACAGCGCCAGCCACAATCGCAGCGACCACCAGGTACGCCGCGCTCAAACGCCACAGCCACCCGACGGCTGAGCGGCCCGTGGCCGCAGCCAACCCGACAGCAATGAGGCCCACCCACCAGATCCCGAAGACATCGATCGCGCCCAACCAACGAGCGAACCAAGTCCCGTCCTCCGCCATCGGCATCAGCGCCACCAGGCTCGTCGGGCTAGCCAATGATTCTCGAACCAACTGCGCCGGCACCGCAATCACCTGTTGTAGCGCCAGCACCGTCGAGGCGTGCACGACGATCGCCAACACGACCATGAAAGACAACCGCATGCGACCGATCGCCGCTAACCCTACCAGGCCAGCGGCGACGATCAAGGTTGCCGGTGGCGTCACCAACAAGCGTCCTCCGCTGGTCAGGTACGCAGTAATCGGCGGCCTCGCGAGCAACTCGGCGTACGCCGCGTCGTCCACGTGACCGCCAATCATCTCGGTCGTTCGGACCCGCTCGTCGACGAGCGCCTGCTGGCCGACGGCAGTAGAGAGGATCGACACTCCGCATGCGGCAACGACCAGCAGCACCACTACCCAAACCGTGATGAATGACGGGTCCTGAACGACTGCCGCCATGGTCTGGCGGGGGTGCCACAGCACTCCCACTGCGCGCCGCATTCCTACGAAGTCCCTGAGAGTCTAATACGACGGCCTGGTGGCGCTGGTTTCGTTGACAGGCTTCCAAACTGCTGAATACGATGGACTTTTCGTTCGACCATTCTGGACGTCGGTCAAATTTTGCCCAAGCAAAAACAATATTTTATGTCGGCAAAACCAATCAACAGTCTATTTGCGACCGTTGCAGCCGTTCTGCTCACGAGCCCCTCTGCTTTGGGCCAAAGCCCTATTGGAGTGCGCGCTTCTGGGATGGCCGGCGCGTTCGTGGCGGTCGCAGACGATGCGACGGCCGTTTATTGGAATCCGGCGGGGTTGGCGACCGGAGCGCTTGCGAGCTTCACTTTCGATTATGGGATCGAGGAGACGTTTTCTGATGTTTCCCAGCCCCGTCGAGGGGGTCAGCGCCACACCGCGGGCAGCATCGCCCTCGGACTCCCCCCTTTCGGCCTCACCTACTACCGAATGGGGGAGTACGTTGCGGCACCACCAGAGGCTGCAGTGACGAACTCTGTCGGCCGAGAAGAAGTGAGGCGAACTGTTCAGGCCGTCGTCACGACAACGGTCGGGGCAACGGTTCTGCAATCGATCACCGATTACTTGGTCGTCGGCACGACGCTCAAGCTTGTTCGCGGAGGGGCTGGGCGCGGCTCGATCGGCGTCGTGAATGATCGCGAAGCGCTTCGTCGCGCCGGTCAGATTGCGCGCCGCGAGAAGACGACTGGCGATCTCGATGTCGGTGTGATGGTGACCGCCGGGCCTGTCAGAGCGGGCGCGGTTGCGCGAAATCTCACGACGCCGGCGTTCGCGTTGGACGAGTTGGGCAGCGATCTCCTACTCGACCGGCAGGTTCGGGTTGGCGGGGCATGGGGATCTGGATGGCCCGGACGTTCACGGGTCATCGTCGCGGCCGACGCCGATATCACGCGTCGCCGTGCGATGGATGGCGATCGCCGCGACGTCGCGGTCGGCGCCGAAGTGTGGTGGTTGAGGCAGCGGCTCGGCGTCAGGGGCGGCGTCCGAAGCAGCACGGTTGGGGAGCGGCGGGCAAGCGTCTCCTCCGGACTGTCTGCGGGAATCGCCAACGGCATTTACCTCGACGCGCAGGCCGCGACGGGAGCGGCGAATCAGCGCTCCTGGAGTGCAGGGCTGCGAATCATGTTCTAGACCGGCGGGCGCCAACGACGGCGACCGCAAGGGTCGTCGAGGATCGGGCACGCACTGCGAGAGCGACCCGAAACGTTGGAGGCCAAAGCTAGTTAGTCATGCCGGTCAGAATTGGCGAGCTGCTTCTCAAAGAGAAGCGCATCACAGCAGAACAGCTGCAAGAGGCCCTGGCGTACCAGCGTCAGCATGGGGGCAAACTCGGCGCGAATCTCGTCAGGCTCGGTCATGTGAAAGACGACGAGATCACGGCGCTGCTGTCGAAGCAGTACGGCGTGCCGTCGATCGCCCTCAGCCAGTTCGATATCGATTCCACCGTCATCAAGCTCGTTCCCGCCGAGACCGCCCGCAAATACCAGATCGTTCCGCTGAGTCGCACGGGCGCCACGCTGACCATCGCGATGACCGACCCGACCAACGTGTTCGCCATGGACGATGTGAAGTTCATGACGGGCTATAGCGTCGAACCGGTCGTGGCCTCGGAGACCGCGGTGCTGGAGGCGATTGAACGCTACTACCCGGCGGGCGCCGCGCCGACACCGAAGCCGTCCGCCACGCTTCCAACGGCGCCCGGTGAGAGCGCGCTCGAGATGGCCAGCCGGGCCATGCAGGAGATGCCGACGCTCGATGCCGACGATGTCCAAGTGCTCGACGACATCGAAGAGATCAACGTCGAAATGCTCATCCGGCAGGGCGAGGAAGCGCCGGTCATCAAGCTGGTCAACGTCGTGTTGATGTCCGCCATCGCGAAGGGCGCCAGCGACATCCACATCGAGCCGTATGAAAAGGAGTACCGGATCCGGTATCGCATGGACGGCATCCTGTACAACGTGATGTCGCCACCGCTGAAAATGCGGGACGCGATTACCTCGCGCGTCAAGATCATGGCGAAGCTGGACATCGCCGAAAAGCGGCTGCCGCAAGACGGCCGCATCAAGCTGCGCTTCTCGGACGAAGGCGAGATGAAGGAGATCGACTTCCGCGTCTCGGTGCTGCCGACGCTCTTCGGCGAAAAGATCGTGCTGCGCCTGCTCGATCGCGACAAGTTGATGCTCGACATGACGCGACTGGGGTTCGATCCGGTCTCGCTCAGCAAGCTCAAAACCCAAATTCAAAAACCGTGGGGCATGGTGCTTGTGACCGGTCCGACGGGCAGCGGCAAGACCAACACGCTCTACTCCTCGATCTCGAAGCTGAACACCGCCGAGACCAACATCATGACGGCCGAGGATCCCGTCGAGTTCAACCTCGTCGGCGTGAACCAGGTTCAGGTGCGCGAGACGATTGGCCTCAACTTCGCGGCGGCGCTGCGCAGCTTCCTGCGGCAGGACCCCAACATCATCCTGGTCGGCGAAATCCGTGACTTCGAGACGGCGGAGATCGCGGTGAAGGCCGCGCTCACGGGTCACCTCGTGCTCTCAACCCTGCACACCAATGACGCGCCCAGCACCATCAATCGCTTGATGAACATGGGCATCGAGCCGTTCCTCGTGGCCAGCTCCCTGAATCTGGTGTGCGCCCAGCGCCTGGTGCGGCGCGTCTGCGGAAACTGCAAGGTCGAAGACCCGGTGCCGGTGCCGGCTCTGGAGCAAGTCGGCTTCTCGCCCGCGGACGCGACGTCGATCAAGCCCTTCAAAGGCACCGGCTGCGACAAGTGCAACAAGACCGGCTACAAGGGCCGGGTTGGATTGTTCGAGGTGATGGAAATCACCGACGAGCTGCGCGAGCTCATCCTGGTCGGCGCTTCGGCGCTGGAGCTTCGCCGCAAAGCGATCGAGGAGGGCATGGTGACCCTCCGCGGAAGCGGGTTGATGAAGATTAAAGAAGGCGTCACGACCATCGAAGAAGTGCTCCGAGAAACGGTGAGATAAGCCATGTCCACACTGCCTGAACTGCTGAAGCAAACCGTCGACCTCAACGGATCGGACCTGCATCTGTCCATCGGCTGCCCGCCGCAGGTGCGCGTGCACGGCGAGCTGCAACGGCTCAATCTTCCCGAGCTGTCGCCCACCGATACCAAGACGCTGTCCTACAGCGTGCTGACCGACGCCCAGAAGAAGCGCTTCGAGGAGACCTTCGAGCTCGACTTCTCGTTTGGCATCCGCGGCATCGCGCGCTTCCGCTGCAACCTGTTCAATCAGAAGGGCGCGGTCGGCGCGGTCTTCCGCCAGATTCCCGAGAAGATCCGCGCGTTCGAAGAGCTGGGGCTGCCAGTGGTCATCTCGAATCTCTCGGATCGCCCGCGTGGACTCGTGCTCGTCACGGGCCCGACCGGCAGCGGCAAGTCGACGACGCTCGCCGCGATCATCGACCGGATCAATTCACAGCGCCACGATCACATCCTCACGATCGAGGATCCGATCGAGTACCTGCACACCCACAAGAAGTGCCTCATCAATCAGCGTGAGATTCACAACGACACGCAGAGCTTCTCCAACGCGCTGCGAGCGGCGCTTCGTGAAGATCCCGATGTGGTGCTCATCGGCGAAATGCGCGACATGGAGACGATCGAGTCGGCCCTTCGGATTGCGGAGACCGGTCACCTCACTTTCGCCACCCTCCACACCAACTCTGCGGCGTCGACCATCAACCGCATCATCGATGTGTTCCCGGCACACCAGCAGTCGCAGATTCGGACGCAGCTCTCGCTGGTCCTCGAAGGCATCGTGTGCCAATCGTTGCTGCCGAGGTCCGGTGTGCCCGGTCGCGTCGTGTCGCTCGAGATTCTCATTCCGACGCCCGGCATCAGGAATTTGATACGTGAGGACAAGGTCCATCAGATTTACTCGGCCATGCAGACTGGTCAGGAGAAGGTCGGCATGCAGACGATGAACCAGTCGCTCGCGACGCTGTACATGAAGCGAATGATCTCGCTCGAGACCGCCATGAGCGCGTCGTCTCATCGAGAAGAGCTCCAGGAAATGATCAATCGCGGCGTCGGCGTCGTTCCGGGCGCCGGTTTGTCGCGGCCAGGCATGCCGCCGGGAATGGCCCGGCCTGGGGTCGGCGTGAAGTAACGGCGTGAGGTATCGACTGCTTGACTGATTGATCCGGTGACGACGCTCCCCTAGCGCAGACACGGAGACAGGACATGGCCACCTTCGCATTTTCGGGCCGCACTCGAGGCGGCGAAATCGTATCGGGCGAGCGCATCGGCGATACCATCGACGCCGTCGCGTCGATGCTCCGCCGCGAACAGATTCAAGTGACGAGGATTCAACCGGCGTTGCCCAAGGCTGCGGGGGCGCCGACCAAGCTACTGCGTCCCCGGAGCGTCCCCTCCAAGAACCTCGCCGTCTTCACGCGGCAGTTCTCCGTGATGATCGACGCCGGGTTGCCGCTGGTGCAGTGCCTCGACATTCTGGGCAACCAGGAGGAGCACAAGTACTTCGCCCAGGTGATTCTGCAGGTGCGCACGGATGTGGAAGGCGGCCAGTCGCTGGCCGACGCGATGAAGAAGCATCCGAAGGTGTTTGACGCACTCTTCAGCAACATGATCGCCGCAGGTGAGGCGGGCGGGATTCTCGACACGATTCTGAAACGTCTCGCCGTTTACATCGAGAAAGCCGTCAAGCTCAGGGGGCAGGTGCGCTCGGCGATGGTCTATCCCACCGCAGTCATCGTGATCGCAGCCCTCGTCGTGGCCGTGATCCTGTGGAAAGTCATTCCGACGTTTGCCAGCCTCTTCGCCGGCCTGGGCGCGACGCTCCCGCTGCCGACGCGCATCGTCATCGCCCTCAGTGAAAACTTCGTGCGCTTCATGCCGTTCCTGATCGTCGGCATGATCGCAGTGGCTTGGGCGTTCCGCTCCTACTACGCCACGGAGAATGGGCGGCGGGTGGTCGATCGCGCCCTGCTGAACATGCCGATTCTCGGCCCGATTCTGCGGAAGATCGCCGTCGCGCGATTCTGCCGCACGTTGTCCACATTGATGTCATCGGGCGTGCCGATTCTCGACGGCCTGGACATCACGGCGCGCACGGCCGGTAATTCTATCGTCGAAGACGCGGTCCTGGTCACCCGAAAAGGCATCGAGCGCGGTGAGACGGTTGCGGCGCCACTCAAGGCGACCCACGTGTTTCCGAGTATGGTGGTGCAGATGATTAGCGTCGGCGAGGCGACCGGTGCACTCGACACGATGTTGGCGAAGATCGCCGACTTCTACGAAGAAGAGGTTGACGTCGCGGTGGCCGGCCTGCTGACCTTGCTCGAGCCCGTGATGATCGCGTTTCTGGGAACCGTGGTGGGAGGCATTGTCATCGCGATGTATCTGCCGATTTTCGACTTGATCAGCAAATTGGCGCAATGAAACAGTCGGCGCTCCGGCAGCGGCTGCTCACGCACATTGCGGTCCGACTCGTCGTCGCGACGATGCTGCTCGGGTCGGCTGTTGTGGTGCAGCTCCGCGCGCCGGAGACGCTGCCGATCAACCCGCTGTTTTTTCTGATCGCCCTCACGTATGCGGTCAGCCTTGGATTCATCGGGTCGCTGCGGTACGTCGACCGATTCCCCTGGCTGATCGACGTGCATTTTGCGGTGGACGCCATCATCATTTCCGCCGCGGTCTTCCTGACCGGCGGGGTGGCGAGTCTGTTCACCACGGTGTACACCCTGCCGATCGTGGCGGCCAGTTCCGTCCAGTCGCGACGAGGAGGGCTTCAGATCGCCGCCTTGAGTGGCGTGCTGTTCGTCGGGCTGGTCATCGCGCAGTACATGTATGCGACGGGTAACCTCGATTTGCCCATCGACCTCGAGTTGCTCAGGACGATGCCGTCAGCCGACATCGCGCGTTTCACCGTCGGCCTGAACCTGTTCGGGTTTTTTGCCGTGGCGTTTGTCAGCGGCGCACTCGCCGAGCGCGCCGTCCGGAATGAGGCGGAGCTCGAGCACGCGACAGAAGAGATTGCCGACCTCCAGGCCTTCAATCAGTACGTCCTCGACAACCTGGTGAGCGGGTTGGCCACGGCCGATTCGCAAGACCGAATCGTGACCTTCAACCGATCGGCCATGATCATCACAGGGATCACGGGTGCGTTGCCCGTCGGCCGGTCGGCCCCGGAGGTGTTGCAATTGCCCGAGGCCTTCGCGGCAACCATTGGTCAGGAGCTCTCGACGGTCCGAAGCCGACGCACCGACTATGCGTTTCGCCTCCCTGATGGCCGCTTGATCGACGTAGGGTTGAGTGTGGCCGCCCTGCCGATGCCCGACGGTACCCGCGGCTTTCTCTACACGTTTCAGGACGTCACCGACATGAAGCGCTTCGAGCACAATGCGCGCCTGCAGCAGCGCCTCGCGGCAGTCGGCGAGATGGCCGCGGGCATCGCGCATGAGATTCGCAATCCCCTGGCCTCCATGTCGGGGTCGATGCAGATGCTGCGGCAGGAGCTGCCGCTGTCAGGTGACCAGGCACAGTTGATGGACATCGTACTCCGCGAATCGGAGCGGCTGAACCAGACCATCAAATCGGTTCTCGCCTACGCTCGCCCTCAGCGTTTCCAGATGCAGCACCTCGACCTTCGGACGGTCGTGCGCGAGACGGCCACCCTGCTGAGAAACAGCACCGACGTCGGCGAGCGGCATACGATCGACGTGCGACAAGCCGATCGCGAGGTGATCGTCGACGCCGACGAAGGGCAGATCCGGCAGATTGTCTGGAACCTCGCGACCAATGGGCTGAAGGCGATGCCTGAGGGCGGCACGTTGACGATCAGCGCTCACGAAGAGTCGTCTGGAGACGATCGCGTCGGAGTGCTGCGCGTCGAGGACGAGGGTGTGGGCATCGCGCCTGAGGAGATTGAGTCGATTTTTCAACCGTTCCGAGGCTCGTTTGGAAAGAGCACCGGACTGGGGCTGGCCATCGTGCATCGGATCGTCAGTGATTACGGCGGCCGCATCGACGTTCGTCCCCGCGAGAAGCGGGGCACCAGCTTCGAGGTGAGTTTCCCCGCCGCACGACACGCCGAAGTGGGGAGGCAAGCATCATGAGCGACGCCAGACGGACGGCGGTCGCGAAGCGGCCAGGGGCGACCGACGACCGCCTGTCGCAGCTGCCGCGGATCCTGATCGTCGATGACGAACAGTCGATGCGCGAGTGGATGCGCATCTTGTTTCAGCGAAATGGCTTCGAGGTGCTCACGGCCGAGGATGGCGCCGCCGCGCGCGACATCGTGGCCCGCGAATACCTCGACGTCGTGCTCACCGACATTCGCATGCCGCGCCTGGACGGCGTCCAACTGCTGCAAAACGTCCGTATGATGGCGCCGGACGTGATCGTGCTGATGATGACCGCGCACTGGACGCGCGACTCTGCGGAATGGAAGCAGGCCCGCGAGTTCGGCGCCGAGGCGCTCTTTGAAAAGCCATTCCGCGACGTGAATCTGGTGACCATGCAAGTGCGACAGCTGCTCGAGTCGCGCCACCTGCGCCACGAGAACGCTGTCCTTCGGCAGACCACCGCCGACCGAGGGTTCGCCGGCATCATCGGTCGCAGTCCGCTGATGCTCGATGTCTTCCGTCTCGTCGAGACGGTGTGCCGGACCAACAGCACCGTCCTCATCTCTGGCGAATCAGGAACGGGCAAAGAACTGGTGGCCAAGGCCGTGCACGCACTCTCGCTTCGGCGAGACAAGCTGTTCGTCGCGCTCAATTGCGGCGCGATGCCGGAGGCGCTGCTCGAATCCGAGCTCTTCGGCCACGTGCGCGGCGCGTTCACGGGCGCCGACACCCACAAGAAAGGACTCGTCGAGGTCGCCGATGGAGGGAGTTTGCTGCTCGATGAGATCGGCGAGATGAGCACGACGATGCAAGTGAAGTTGCTTCGCGTGCTGCAGGAACGGTCGTATCGTCGCGTCGGCGGCACCGAAGAGACCTCCGCGAACATTCGCGTCATCGCCGCCACGAACAAAGATCTGCCCAGGCTCGTGAGCGACGGCAAGTTCCGCGAAGATCTGTTCTATCGGTTGAACGTGATCCCGCTGGTGATCCCGGCGCTTCGCGATCGCGTCGACGACGTTCTGCTCATCGCCGACCACTTCTTGAGCAAGTTCAGCAAGGACATGGGGAAAACGCTCGACGGGTTCTCGCCGGAAGCAGCCGGACTGCTGAAGGCGTACACCTGGCCGGGCAACGTTCGCGAGCTCGAGAATGTCGTCGAACGTGCGGTCGCTCTCGAGCAGCGTGACCGCGTGGAGCCCGACACGCTGCCTGAGAACCTCCGCTCAGGGCACCCTCAGACGCAGTTCTCACCGTCGAAGCCAGCCACTGCTCGCGAGACGGGCGTGACCGAGCCCGGTTTCAACCTCGAGCGGCACCTGCAAGACATCGAACGCTCTCACCTCGAGCGCGCCCTGCACCAGGCAAATGGTGTGCAGACACGGGCCGCGGAAATCCTCGGCTTGAGCTTCAGACAGTTTCGGTACCTCGCGAAGAAATACGGGATCAAGTAGTGCGCCGCGTCGTCTGGGTCGCGCTGATCGCTTCGATCGACGGGACCGTCATCGAAAACATGCTCTTGGGGGCCGAGCTCACGCTTTTGGCGCCTTGACAGAAACTGACAGCGCTCCCTGACATTGGTTGTCAGTTTTCGGATCGTTCAGCCCTCGATTCTGGCGTGGCCTACCAGCGAAGTTGAGCCGATAAGCACCTATCTATCAGTCAGTTACTGCCAGACAGCCGGGTAGGTGTTCGACGCTGGCACACGGGTTGCTCTTCATGGGGCGTGGTCAGGGGAAGCAGCCGCGGGTTCACATTGATGGAGCTGCTCATCGTGGTGGCCATCATCGGAATCGTCGCCTCAATCGCGGTACCGGGGTTATTGCGAGCAAAGATGTCGGGCAACGAAGCGTCAGCAATCGGGTCGATGCGAGCCATCAACAGCTCGCAGCACGCATTTTCGTCGAGTTGCGCAAACGGGTTCTACGCCAGCTCGCTGGCGGATCTGACGGCGCCGTCGGGTGGGACCGGGTTCATCAGCCCGGAGCTGATGGTCGCCACGCCAGCCAAGAGTGGCTACGACTTCACGATGGGCCCCGGCTCAGACGGTTTGGCGGGCTTTCTGGACGCGTGCAACGGCGTTCCGGGCCCGCAGCTGATCAGCAGTTACGTCGCGACCGGGAACCCCCAGAGCTTCGGCACGTCGGGCGGGCGCTACTTCTACACCAACACGCTCGCCACGATCTTCGTCGATCCGGCGAGCGCCATCGTGCACACACAGGGCAATACGTCGCCGACGCTGACCGCGCCGGCGGGTCCGCTGCAGTAACGAAGACGGGGAACGAGAGTCAGTAGGCCAGTTGGGAAGGGTGAGCGGCGTCGGGTGAGGCGGCGTACATGAAACAGTCGGACAACTAACACGTCGGAAGCTTCGGATTTGGAGGAAACAGGTTATGCGTATTCGTAGTGAAAAAGGGTTCACGCTCATCGAGCTTTTGATTGTCGTGGCGATCATCGGGATCATCGCGGCGATCGCGGTGCCGGGACTGCTCCGGGCCCGTATGGCCGGCAACGAGGCCTCGGCCATCGGTTCGATGCGCGCCATCAACAGCTCGCAGCAGACGTTCTCGTCGAGCTGCGCGGGCGGTTTCTATGCCACTCAGCTGGCGGATCTCTTTCTCGTTCCGCTGACGGGCGGCGCGCCGTTCATCAGCCCGGACCTGGGCGTTGGCGCCCCGACGGTTGACAAGAGCGGCTATACGGTGGGTATGTATGCTGGCAGTGACGGCGTTCTTGGTGCGGGCACAGCTCCCAACACCTGCAACGGTCTGACGGCGCCGCAGACGATCAGCTCCTTCTACGCGGACGCGGTCCCGGTGTCATATGGCGCGTCCGGCACCCGGCACTTCTGGACGAACACTCTCGGCACGATCTACTTTGACCCGCTCGCGCCGATCCCCGACCAGGTTGGCAATGCGGCGCCGACGGCGGGTGCACCGTTACAGTAAGCCGTTCTGCACACCACACTTGGAGCGAAAGGGATGCGGTGCACGCCGCATCCCTTTGCGCGTACGGAGTAGAATTCCCCGCATGGCTCGCCGAGGCACCGAGACCGCAGCCCTTCCGCGAGTCCGCGTCGCGGGACTCGCAAGTTTTGCGACCTTCGGGCTCTTGGCGTCCGCGTCATCGACGTGGGTGCACTATCAGTTGTTGCGGAACCCCGGGTACTCGAGTTTCTGCGACGTCAATGCGACCCTGAGTTGTAGCGAAGCGTATACC
>JBOGIV010000533.1:0-14933 GCA_050747925.1 Vicinamibacterales bacterium | reverse complement strand
TCTTTACCGCGTCCGCCTCCGAGTCGAACGTGTCGAACACGGTCAACAGCTTGGTGATGGACAAGAGATCCTCGATGCGCTTGGTCAGATTGAGCAGCTTGAGGCTGCCACCCGATCGGCTCACCGTCGTGAATGTCCGAACCACTTCGCCGAGGCCCGCGCTGTCGATGTACGGAACCGCCTCGAGATTGAGCAAAAGCTTCTTCTTGCCGGAGGCCAGCAGACTATTGATCTTCTCTTTGAGCATCTCGTCGCCTTCACCCAAGGTCATCTTCCCCTTGAGATCCAGGACGGTCACACCATCCACAGTTCGTTCGACGATTTCCATTCGAGTCCCCTACACACGTCGATGAAACCCTTGGAACGCTGTCGTTTAGGTCGCAAAGGTGCCGAATCTTATCACATCAACTACTCGGTCTCTCTCCGCATCTTCTTGCGGTTTCGCTTGCGGGCCAGCGCCTGCTTCGCGCGACGCTTGTCTCCCGGCTTGAGATAGAAGGAGTGCTTCTTGATGTCCTTGATGATGTCTTCTTGCTGCACCTTGCGCTTAAACCGCCGCAAGGCGCTTTCAATCGACTCACCTTCCTGAAGTTTCACCTCGGCCATCGTCGTCACCCCCTTTCGACTCGATCGTTGCCCTCTGCGCCGACCTGAGCCGACGGGACAAGTATGGTAGGCTATCACAAACCCAGACGAGGCCGCTGGCGACGGAAAGGCACTCACTAACCTCTTTACCGTCTGTCGTTTAGACACCGGGCCCGCGTTCTTGTCATTTGCCCTAAATTCAGGTATGCGCATCCTCGTTTTGGGCTCCGGCGCGCGCGAGCATGCGCTCGCCTGGAAGCTTGGCGCAGAACCTGCAGTCACGTCCGTTGTCTGTGCGCCGGGCAACGCAGGCATCGCCCGATCGATCGAAACAGTCCCGGTCGATCCCCTGAACGGCGATGCCGTGCTCACACTAATAAAGGACAAGTCCGTCGACTTGACCGTCATCGGCGCTGAGGCCCCGCTTGCGCGCGGCCTGGCGGATCGATTGGCCGCGGAAGGCCGTCGAGTCTTTGGTCCGACGCAGGCCGCCGCCCAACTCGAGACCAGCAAGGCCTTCGCCAAGGATTTCATGCGCAGGCACAACGTGCCGACGGCGCGGTATCGCGTGTGCTCAACGTCAGATGAGGCAACCGCTGCCATTCGGTCCGGCGAATTCGGCGATTCATTGGTCGTCAAGGCCGACGGGCTCGCGGCGGGAAAGGGTGTCGTCGTGGCCGACGACCGAAGTTCGGCCGAGCACGCCGTCCGATCGGCGATGCTCGACCGGACGTTCGGCGACGCCGGCTCCCGCATCGTGTTGGAGGAGCGGCTTTCGGGCCCGGAGGTTTCTTTTTTCGTCATCGCCGACGGCGAGACCTACGTTCCACTTCTCTCTGCGCAGGATCACAAGCGCGTGTTTGATGACGATGAAGGCCCGAACACCGGCGGGATGGGTGCGTTCGCACCGAGCCCGCTGATAACGTTGGGGCGGCAGCAGCAGATCGAACAGACCATTGTCGGTCCCGTTCTCGACGGCATGGCCAAAGAGGGCACGCCGTTCCGCGGCTGCCTCTATTGCGGGCTGATGCTCACATCAGACGGCCCCAAGGTGATTGAGTTCAACGTTCGGTTTGGTGATCCCGAGGCGCAGGCCGTGCTGCCGATCCTCGATCGGCCGCTGGGTCGTCTGCTGTGGGGCGCCGCCGATGGTCGGTTGACCAACGAGACTTTGAATCATCAACATCAGCGAGCCGCGGTGGGCGTCGTCCTTGCCGCTCGTGGTTATCCCGGCGAGCTTCAAACTGGCGACCCGATCGCCGGTCTCGAGCGCATCGAGCGCGAGTGTCCTGAGGCGCTGGTGTTTTTTTCCGGCGTCGCCGTGCGCGATGGCCGCCTGATCACCACAGCTGGACGGGTCATGACGATCGTCAGCTGTGGCCCGACGCATGAACAGGCGATGCGGGGCGCCTACGAAGCCGCGTCGCGCGTCCACTTCGACGGTATGCATTACCGGAGGGATATTGGGAGAAAGGTGTTGCAGACCGACGGGCACGTCTGGTGAGCTTTCGAGGTATTGAGCTCGTGATCGGGCTGTTGATCCGAAATCTGATGAAGTGTTGATCGATCGATTTAGGCAGGTCCACCAGCAGGTTGCCTGTTGCGAGCGAGCCCGCCACTCCAAGCACTACGCCCACCGTGATCGAGAGCAGCGACTGTCTGACCACGAGAACGGCGAGCTGCGAACGGGTTGCTCCGAGCGCGGCTCTCACGCCGATCTCGCGGGTGCGCTGGGAAACGTAGTAGGCCAGCACGCTGTAGACGCCAATCGATGCAAGTAAGAGGCCGGCCACTGCAAAGCTCGTCAGCAAACGCATCGGTGTTTCAGCCCGGGCGAGAGTGCGAGGCTGCGCGGCGGCGAGTACACTGGGCGCAGATGGGTCCGGATCGAGTCGACCTTGCCGGTCTCGAACGCGGGGAACTTGCCGACTACGTCGAGTCGCTCGGCCACAAGCGATTTCATGCGACCCAGATCTATCGCTGGATCTGGAAGCGGGGAGTCACGACGTTCACGGCCATGACCGATTTGCCGCGGGCGCTTCGGGCGACTCTGGAGGAACGGGCGGCGATCTCGACGCCCGCGACCATGACGCGGGCGGTGTCTGAAGACGGCACCCAGAAGTTCGTGTTGCGTCTGGGCGACGCCAAGCAGATCGAATCGGTGTTCATCCCCGACACGCCCGCGCAAACCTTCTGCATCTCAACGCAAGTCGGCTGCGCGATGGCGTGCGGATTCTGTTTGACCGGAAAGATGGGCCTGGTGCGACATCTCTCGGCCGGCGAGATCGCGGGCCAGGTCCGCGTTCTGGCCGACGCGCTCGACCTGCGCAACTCACGGTTCAACATCGTCTTGATGGGCATGGGTGAGCCCCTCCACAACTACGATGCGACGATGAAGGCACTTCGAATACTGAATGACGAGGCGGGCCTGGCGATCAATCCGCGACGCGTCACGCTGTCGACCGTCGGCCTCGTGCCGATGCTGACCAGGCTGGCGAGCGAACCCCTGATGCCGAACCTGGCGGTCTCTCTCCATGCCACGACCGAAGAGCAGCGAACCGCGATCGTGCCGCCGACCAAAAAATACTCGCTGCACGACATCATCGACGCGTGCAAACGCTTTCCGATTGCCAAACGCGGTCGGATCACTTTCGAGTACGTGCTGCTCGACGGCGTCAACGACACCCCAGAGGACGCGCGTCGCCTGGTGAAGCTGCTCGCGGGCGTGAAGGCAAAGGTGAATCTGATTCCGCTCAACGCCGCCCCGGGCATTCCCTTCGATCGGCCGTCGGACGAGCGCGTGGATCGGTTCGCGAAGATCCTTGCCGCCAAGAACCTCGGCGTGTCAGTACGAAAGAGCCGGGGCCGTGACATTCGCGCCGCCTGCGGCCAGTTGATCGTCGAAGGGCAGACGAACCAACGCTCACCCGGTCAACGATTGGCGGCTGCGCTGTGAAGAGGGGAAGCCATCTCCTTTTCTTGGCAGCCCTGGCCGCGTCCTGTGCAGGTGAGCCTGACTCCTGGTCAGCGCTGTCGCGGCGACTGGAACGCCTCGATCCCAGTGCCCGAGCGAGTGCGATTGAAGCCTACATTGCGGCCCATGGCGGTACGCCGCTCATTGAGAACCAATCGCGCGTCGTAGTCCTCGCTCAGCCTCGATGGTCTACGGGCGGCGGTGACCTACCTCGAGGTCTCCGAAGGTCACAGCACCGAGACGTTCCGGGGGCATCTCGACGATGCCCTTAAAGCGCTGTTGCCGTCGCCGTAAGCCTCGCACGAAGCGACTCGAGCGTCCGTCGAACTGATTCTCGGGCGACACGGCCGATGAGCGGGCTCACAAACGGCTTGAAGACAAATGGAATGTCGCGACTCAAGCTCAACGACTCCAGCTCGACGATCACTCCACCGTCAACCTGCTGGTATCGCCAGTACGAGTTGAGCCGCCAGAGATATCCGTGATCGTCGCCTTCCGGCAACATCCGTTCGTTGCGTGTGCCGGCATTCTCCACTTCAACGATCCGCGTGGACACGCTGCTGCTGGCCGCACGACCCGGGGCCAACATCCAATAGCGGACGTCATGCTCCGTGTCGTACACGACGGTCACGATCTTCGTGCGTTTCAGCCGGAGGAACAGCTTGAGCGTATCTCCGTTCCGGGACAGGACGCGCGTCGACAACACATCCTCTTGCTTGTGCTGGTCGCGGCCTGGCTCTTTCAGCGTGCGAAGAACGTAGTCCAACTTCACGTTGGGTACGAGGACAACCCCTCTCCAGTGGTGGATGTTGCCGCCGTCGATTTCGATCTCGTGAGACGATTCG
Organism: Vicinamibacterales bacterium; assembly: GCA_050747925.1. GTDB lineage: Bacteria > Acidobacteriota > Vicinamibacteria > Vicinamibacterales > UBA2999 > 12-FULL-67-14b. The sequence continues at coordinate 10,529 of JBOGIV010000533.1, read as the reverse complement.
TCGGACGCCGATCCTTTCATCACCAGCACAGAACCACGACGCAAGACCGCGCGCGCCTCCTCGATCTTTGGAGAGGGCTGGCGATCGATGGACAAGAACGGTCCATCGACGGTGAGCTCTCGAGACGTTCGCGCTTCGACTGCGGCGGCGTAGCGCGTAAAGTCTTTCACGGTCTTTGGCTGCAACGTCGCGCCGTCCGCCGACGCCGTGGCCAGGACAGCGACGACGGCCGCGGCGCGAAAGACGAGCGCTTCAGAGCCGGCGAAGTTCAGCAGACCGAGTGTGATGACCGCTGCGGCGTTGCCAATCAGTGGCGAGACACCAAGGGTCTCAACAAGTGCGGCGGTCAGGACCGTCGTCCCCACAATGGAGGTCAATCCTGTGAGTACGTGAAATCGTGTCAGCCGCCGCCATCGCTCGCGCCAACCTGCCGACGGGCGATCGCGCCATGTCCACTGCTCGTGCCACGTGAAATTGAAAAGAATCGCAAGCTCCACTGCGAGGACGGTGGCCACGACGTAGTGTAAACGGGTCCATGCCGTCAGCGCGGCGAGGATGGCGAGCTGAACGATGAAGCCACCAAGACCGGCAGCCGCAAATCGGGCCCATCGCCGCAGAAGAGGATGAGTGCTCATCGGCGTGTCTCCTCGAGGTACAGGGCACGAACGTTGATGCTCGACGTGACGACAAACGCGGCGGCCATACCGATGGCGCCGATGACCCCGCCAAGATCGAACAGGCGGAGCTCACCCACGGCGGGCACATCGACTGACGGTCCATTCAGCAGTGCCAGCGCACCGGCTGCGAGGAGGAGACGAAGCTCGGTGGGACCGATGCGCGCAAACGCCATCCTAAAGATACCGCGCGTGTGGGTCGCGAGAAACGCTTCCGCTGAGACCAGAAAGAACCCGGCAACGACGAGCGCCGCGACCAGAGGCGACATGAAGCCGGATGCTGCCAGCCCGGCGAACAAGCAGGCGGTTCCGGCCAGGTCGATGACGTGATCGACGTAGAAGCCGTAACGTGGCCGCTGTTGATTCCGAACGCGGGCAATCGTGCCGTCCAGGCTGTCGCCGAACCAGTTCAACGCCAGGAAGGCCACGACCAGCGGCAGTCCGAGGCCGGGGTTCCACTGCGCATAGAAAAAGGACAGCCCGGCGCCGACCATCGAGAGCAGTCCCAGCGCGGACAAGTGATCGGGGTTGAGCCAAAGCGGAAGCCGCTCGGCCATCCAGATAAGGAGTCGTTTTTCGTGAGCGGCCAGAAGGCTGCGGTGATGGCGAACGTGAGAGCTGAGAAGCATGACGGTCTCCCTCTATCTTGCAATGTGCAGAACGGCGGCCGATGGGCTCACGCGACGGTTGCGCTCGGCGGCATTCGTGATATGATCCTCACGTAATTCTCTCTGCTGCAATCACTTAGGCGGCAGTCTCCCTTCAATGTCCGACAGTAGCATCCGTCGCGCTGTGCTCGCCAACGGTGTCCGCCTCGTCACCGAGGAGATGCCGCATGTGAGGTCGGTGGCGATCGGCGTCTGGCTGATGCGGGGCTCGCGACATGAGCCACCTGCTCACGCCGGTATCGCGCACTTCGTCGAGCACATGCTTTTCAAGGGCACACCAACCAGATCCGCTGAGGCCATCGCCCAGCAGGTGGACTCGATTGGCGGACAGATCGACGCGTTCACGTCGAAGGAGTACGCGGGCTACTACGTCAAGGTCCTCGACGAGCATCTTCCGATCGCGATCGAGATCCTCGCCGATCTCGTCGCGAATCCGCTGCTGGCCGAGACGGACATCGAACGGGAAAAGAAGGTCATTCTTGAAGAGATCAAAATGGTCGAGGACACGCCAGATGACCTCGTCCACGAGATCTTCTCGGAAAGTTTCTGGGCCGGCCATGCTCTCGGGCGTCCGATCTTAGGCACGCCGGCGAGCGTCGCCGAGCTCGATCGTCCGACGCTCGCGCGCTACTTCGGCCAGACCTACGTCGCATCGAACTTCGTTGTGGTCGCGTCCGGGCACCTCGAGCATGATCGCGTGCGCGAGCTGCTGGACACGGCGCTCAGCACCATCCCGAAACAGGGTCCATCTGCCGCGCTCGTTGCACCGGTCACGGCAGCCACTGTGCAGATTCGCCACAAAGACCTCGAGCAGAGCCACGTGTGCTTCGGCACGGCGGCACTTCCACAACACCACCCCGACCGGCACGCGGCGTACGTGTTGAACACGACGCTCGGTGGGTCGATGAGCTCACGCTTGTTCCAGAACGTCCGCGAGAAGCGGGGGCTTGCCTATGCGGTTTTTTCGGGGCTCTCGGCCTATCAGGACGCCGGAGCGCTCAGCATCTACGCCGGCTGCGCCAATGAAGCGGTGGCCGAGCTCATCGACGTCGTCGTTGCCGAGATTCGCCAGATGAAGGCGGAGGGATTGAATCAGGCGGAGCTTCGACGCGCGAAGGATCACCTGAAAGGCTCGCTCATGCTGAGCCTCGAGAGCACGTCGAGCCGCATGTCGCATCTGGCTCGGCAGGAAATGTACGGCGACGAGACCGACACGCTCGACGAGATGCTGGCCGCGATCGAGCGTGTGACCGAACCGGATGTCGAACGATTGGCCAACCGCTTCTTTTCGGACAATGCGTTGGCGGTGACCGTGCTTGGCAACGTTGACGGGCTGCAGGTCCGTCGCGAACAGTTACGCCTGTGATCCGATGAGGCAACGTCAGTCCCGATGATCGCCCGGTACACCCACCCAGAGATGGGCCGTATCTGGAGCGAGCAGCGAAAGTACGAGACATGGCTGCAGGTCGAGCTGGCGGCCGCCGACGCGATGGCTGAGGCTGGCATCGTGCCGACCGACGCCGCACGAACGCTGCGCGAGAAGGCCGCCTTCGACGTCGCTCGGATCGACGAGATCGAAAAAACCACTCAACACGACGTCATCGCGTTCACCACGTCCGTCGCCGAGCACGTCGGCTCCGCGGCGCGCTGGCTTCACTTCGGCCTGACCTCGTCGGACGTGGTCGATACGGCACAGGCGCTGCAGATGGTCGAAGCCTGTGACCTGATTCTCAAGGACATCGCAGGGCTTGCTGAGGCGATTCACGCGCGTGCCTTCGAGCATCGCCAGACGCCGATGATCGGCCGCACCCACGGTGTTCACGCGGAAGTCATGACCTTCGGACTGAAGTTGGCGCTTTGGTACGCCGAGCTTGGCCGCGACCTCGAGCGCGTGCATCGAGCGCGGGAAACGGTCTGTGTGGGCAAGATGTCCGGCGCGGTCGGGACGTTTGCGCATCTGGATCCAGCCATCGAGGAGGCGGCGTGTGATCGGCTGGGACTTCGACCCGCGCCGATTTCTTCACAGGTCATCCAGCGCGATCGGCATGCGGAGCTGCTGTCGGCACTGGCGATTACCGCAGCGTCGCTCGAGAAGTTCGCGCTCGAAATCCGAGGCCTTCAGAAGACGGAGATCGGTGAGGTCGAAGAACCGTTCGGGAAGGGCCAGAAGGGCTCGTCGGCGATGCCGCATAAGCGGAATCCCATTGGCTGCGAGCAGATCGTGGGAATGGCTCGACTGGTTCGCGCCAATGCCATGGCAGCCCTCGAGAACGTCGCGCTCTGGCACGAACGAGACATCTCGCATTCGTCGGTCGAACGCGTCATCCTCCCCGACAGCTTTCTCGCGCTCGATCACATGCTGCGCCGCTTCACGCGCATCGTGTCGGGCATGGTGGTCCATACCGACCGCATGCTCGAGAATCTCCAGCGTTCACGAGGGATTGTGTTTTCCGGGCAGATCCTGCTTGAGCTGGCGCGCCGGGGGATCTCGCGGGAGCAGGCGTACGAGTGGGTCCAGCGCAATGCCATGCGATCGGTAGACGAGCAACAAGATTTCAAGACGCTACTGCTCGCCGACTCCGACATTGGCGCCGTGCTGCCGGCGTCCGGGATCGAGAAGGCGTTCGACATGCGCGAGCAGCTGCGGAATGTGGATGTCGTGTTTGCACGAGTGTTTGGGACAGAAGCGAAGGGTGAGCGGGTGCGGAGGATGTAATGCGGGCACGCGTCTATGTGACCTTGAAGCCATCGGTGTTCGATCCGCAGGGCCGCGTGGTCGCCGATGCGCTGGTCACGCTCGGCTACCAGGACGTCAAGGACGTCCGACAGGGCAAGTTCTTCGAGGTGGAGCTCGACGAACAGGATCCGGCGCGTGCAAAAGCGCAGGTCACCGAAATGGCAGACAAGCTCCTGGCAAACCCAGTGATTGAGAGCTACCGCGTCGAGGTGCTGTCATGAAGTTCGCGGTGGTCGTCTTCCCCGGTTCCAATTCGGACTACGACGCGTACTACGCCGCATCGCATGTCCTCGGCGAGAACGCCGCGCTCGTCTGGCACAAGGACACCGATCTTGGCGGAGCCGACGCCGTGATTCTGCCCGGCGGCTTTGCTCATGGCGACTATTTGAGAACCGGCGCCATCGCTCGCTTCTCCCCGATCATGAGTGCGGTCAAATCATTTGCCGATCGCGGTGGACCGGTGCTTGGCATCTGCAACGGCTTTCAGGTCCTCCTCGAGGCCGGCATGTTGCCGGGCGCGATGGTGAGGAATCGCGGCATCAAGTTCGTGTCCCAGTTGATTCGAGTGCGCGTCGAGCAGACCGACACACCGTTTACCGTGGCCTGTGAGCCGCGACAGATGCTTCGTCTTCCGGTTGCACACGGCGAGGGCAACTATTACGCAGCGCCCGAAATCATTGACGAGCTCGAGACGAATCGACAAGTCGTGTTTCGCTACACGAGTGCGACTGGGGACGTGACGGCAGCCGACAACCCCAACGGGTCGATCAATAACATTGCGGGTATCTGCGATTCCCGGCGAAACGTCGTTGGTCTCATGCCTCACCCGGAGCGTGCGGCCGAGCCGGCGGTTGGCAGCGCTGATGGTCGAGTGGTCCTCGCATCTGCGGTCAAGGCGATGTCATTGGCTGGTGCGATATCCACACGATGAGCGTCATCGACACAACCGTTCTCGAGCGCCACGGCATCAAGCCCGACGAGTACGACCGGATTGTGCAGCTCATGGGCCGAGAGCCGAATCTGCTCGAGCTCGGGCTGTTTTCGGTGATGTGGTCCGAGCACTGCAGCTACAAGAGCTCGCGCGTGCACCTCAAGACGCTGCCGACGACTGGGCCGAGAGTCGTACAGGGCCCTGGCGAGAACGCCGGCGCTGTCGATATTGGCGACGGCCTGTGTGCGGTCTTCAAGATCGAATCCCACAACCACCCGTCGTTCATCGAGCCTTACCAAGGCGCCGCGACCGGCGTCGGCGGGATCATCCGCGACATCTTCACCATGGGTGCGCGTCCAATCGCGCTGCTCAACGCGCTGCGGTTTGGATCGCTCGACACACCTCTCGCCCGGCGCATCTTCGAAGGGGTGGTGGCCGGCGTTGGCGGCTACGGCAACAGCATCGGCATCCCCACGGCAGGCGGGGAGATCGTCTTCGATGAGATGTATGCCGGCAACCCTCTCGTGAACGTGCTGTGCCTCGGCGTCTCGCGCATCGACGAGATCGTCAAAGGGGCAGCCCGCGGTGCGGGCAATCCAGTGTTCTACGTCGGTGCCAAGACCGGACGTGACGGCATCCACGGCGCGACGATGGCGTCGGCGGAATTCGATGAGAAGTCGGCCGAGAAGCGCCCTGCCGTGCAGGTTGGCGATCCGTTCATGGAAAAGCTTCTGATGGAAGCGTGCCTTGAAGTGATGAAGACAGGGGCCGTTGTCGGCATCCAGGACATGGGTGCGGCGGGACTGACCTGTTCCACATCCGAGATGGGATCGCGAGGCGGATGCGGGATGACCATCGACGTGATGCATGTGCCGCAGCGCGAGACCGGCATGACGCCTTACGAGATCATGTTGTCCGAGTCACAGGAGCGCATGCTCCTCGTCGTGGAGAAGGGCCGCGAGCGCGAGGTCGAGGCGGTCTTTGAGAAATGGGACCTGCATGCCGTCTGCATCGGCGAGGTGACCGAAGGTTATCGCCTTAGAGTCTACGAACGCGGATCGCTCGTCGCGGATGTGCCGAATCGCGGTTTGACCGACGAGGCGCCGGTGTATCAGCGGCCAATGAGGGAACCGGGTTGGCAGAAGGACGTGCAATCCCTCTCGGTTCACGAGTTGGGAAGCGCCTCGGGCGCACAGACAACGTTCGATCGGCTGATCACGTTTCCGACCATTGCGAGCAAGCGCTGGGCGTACCGGCAGTACGACCACAGCGTCGGCACCAACACGATCGCGCAACCGGGAACATCGGCCGCCGTCGTCCGCGTCAAGGGGACGTCGCGAGGCCTCGCGGTCTCAGTCGATGGGAATGGCCGGTTCTGCTACCTCGACCCCTACCGCGGCGCAATGCTGGCGGTCGCCGAAGCGGCGCGCAACGTCGCGTGCGCCGGTGGCCAGCCGATCGGTGCAACGAACAATCTGAACTTTGGCAATCCCGAGCGGCCCGAAATCATGTGGCAGTTTGGCGAGGCCGTTCGTGGCATCGGCGATGCGTGCCGCGCGCTTGGCATTCCTGTCACCGGTGGGAACGTGAGTCTCTACAACGAAACCGAAGGCCGCGCGATCTTTCCGACGCCCGTGCTCGGCATCGTGGGACTCCTCGAGGACTCGTCAAAGGTTTCGACGCGCATCTTCAAACAATCTGGCGCGCTCGTGGTACTGCTGGGGGATAATCGTGGAGAGCTCGGTGGCAGCGAGTATCTCGCCCAGATTCGGGGTCTGGTTCGAGGGGCCCCTCCAACTTTGGACCTCGATCGCGAGCGAGAACTGCAGTCACTGGTCGTGCGCGCCATTGGCCACGGCTGGATCGATTCCGCTCACGACTGCGCTGAAGGCGGTTTGGCGATCACGTTGGCAGAGTCGACGTTTGACAGCGGCGGCATCGGCGTGCGCGCAAACGTGCCTGTCGCCGACCCGGCATGGAGCGCCCACGCGGTGAATGCCACGCTGTTTGGCGAGTCAGCATCGCGAATCGTGGTATCGACGACAACGGAGCGTTGGCCCAGGTTGATGTCGGCCGCGCAAGCGGCGCGCGTGCCAGCCGTGGTGGTTGGCGAGACTGGTGGCGATCGAATCCAAATCTCGGTGAACGGCCACCTCGAGATCGACAGCGCCGTCGGCGCTGCCGAGCAAATGTGGTCCACGGCCATTGAGCGCAGAATGAACGAGGAAGTCGCACATGTTCGATAAGTTCCGCGACGCGTGTGGCGTCTTTGGTATCTACGGCCACGCCGAAGCGTCGAAGATGGCGTATCTCGGCCTGTATGCGCTGCAACATCGAGGACAGGAAAGCGCAGGCATCGCCTCTGCGGACGGCACTCGCGTTCGTGTGATGCGCGAGATGGGCTACGTCAACGACATCTTCAACGCGGAGAAGCTGGCGCACCTTTCTGGTCAGATCGCGATCGGCCATACGCGCTACTCCACGGCTGGAGAGAGCAAGCTGTCGAACGCCCAACCGATCGTCATCGATTGCGTGCATGGCCAGATCGGCGTCGGTCACAACGGCAACATCGTCAACGCCGACGAGGTTCGCCAGCGGCTGGTCCGCGCGGGATCGATCTTCCAGACCAACAGCGATACCGAAGTTGTCTTGCATCTGTTTGCCCGATCTCAGGCTGGGTCCGTGCAGGACGCGCTCGTCGAATCCATCACACAGCTGACCGGTGCATTCTCGCTGGTCCTGATCACGAAGGATCACCTGATCGCCGTCCGCGATCCTCACGGATTTCGGCCGTTGGCGCTTGGGCGGCTTGGCGACGCGTGGGTGGTCTGCTCGGAAACCTGCGCCCTGGATCTCATCGGCGGAACCCACTTGCGCGACGTCGAGCCCGGCGAAGTGCTGATGATCGGGCCCAACGGTCCACGATCGATCAAGCCGTGTCCGCCATCGCCGCTCTCGCATTGCATCTTCGAGCACGTCTACTTCGCACGGCCCGATAGCGAAGTCTTTGGTCAGAGCGTCAATGAGGTCCGGACGAATCTCGGCCGCGCCCTCGCCAGGGAGAGCGGCGTCGATGCGGAAGTGGTCGTCCCGATTCCCGATTCCGGAGTCTGCGCAGCGATCGGCTACTCGGAAGAATCGCGTATCCCGCTACGTTTCGGTCTGATCCGAAATCACTACGTTGGCCGGACTTTCATCGAACCCGCGCAGGCGATTCGCCACTTCGGAGTGAAGGTCAAGCTGAACCCCGTCAAGAGCATCCTGTCTGGCAAACGTGTCGTGCTCATTGACGATTCGATCGTGCGTGGTACGACGAGCCGGAAGATCGTGAAGATGGTGCGGGCCGCCGGTGCGTCTGAGGTGCACCTCCGCATCAGTTGTCCGCCGACGATTTCCCCATGCTTCTACGGCGTCGACACGCCGCGCCGCCAGGAACTGATCGCCGCGACCCACTCGCTCGACGAGATCTGCAAATACGTGGCAGCCGATTCGCTGGGTTACCTCAGTCACGAAGGGCTGATGTCGGCCGTCGACGGCCGCGGCCCGTCGTATTGCACGTCGTGCTACACAGGTCGTTACCCCGTCGCGTTTCCACGGGACCAGAACGCATACTTGCAGCTGTCACTCAAAATTCATGGGAAGCCAGAGCCCGAGTCCGAGGACGAAGCTGAGACGGTCGGCTAGTCTGCTTGCGCTGCTGGTTGCCACCGCCCCGACAGCATTTGCGCAGGAACGCGGACCCACGACCGTATCGCCCGCCGAGTTGCGACAGGCGATCGATTATCTCGGCGACCTCGAGTACAAGACGCGCGCCTCGGCGGCCCGCACAGTGCGGCGCTCGCCTCCCGGACGAGCCGTGCCGGCGTTGCTTCAGACGGTTGCCGAACACGCCGACGGCTACATCCGCTTTCGGGCGCTCGTGCTGCTCACGGGCTTCAACGACCCTCGAACCACCGACGCGATGAAGGACGCGATCGCGTCCCCGAACGATCGGCTTCGAGAAGTCGCGTACGGGTACTTCGAGCTTCATCCTGATTCGTCGCTGACTTCGCGGCTTCTCGCTGCGCTTGAGAAAGAGCAGGGAGAATTTGTCAGGCCGTCGCTCATTCGTGCGTTGGCCGCGCTGTCACAAGACCCGAAAGTCACCGAGGCCCTGATTCGAGACGCGACGCGTGGCGAGGACTACTTCCGCAGCACGGTGATCGAGGCGCTCGGTGATTACAAGGTGGCTGCTGCGGTTCCTCGGCTCGCCGAAGTCGCCAAGCTCGAGGGCCCGCTTCAAGACGACGCCGTGACCGCGCTGGGCAAGATTGGTGACAGCGCCGCGCTGGTGACCCTCGCGCAGGTGCAACGTACAGCACCGGCGGAGATTCAGCCGGGCATTGCGGCGGCCATCTGTCTTCTGGGCACGAACTGCGAGTCGCACATCGGGTACATCGAGAAGACGCTCCGCTACACCGCCGATTATCCGGGTTATCAGGATCTGCTCCGCAGTGCGGCGTTCGGCCTTGGCGCGATCAGTCTGAAGGGCAATCTGGACACGCTGAACTTCCTGTTCGATGTCGGCATCCCATCTCAGGATCCGGTGCGGGCGCCGGTCACCCTCGCCATCGGCCAGGTCGGGCTGCGCAACATGCCCCTGATGCTGAGAGCGCTCGAGGGACGCGCGAACACGGACGAGGCCATCGGCATTCTGGCCGAGGCGTTCGACATGCTCGAGGAAGATCTCGAAGAAGAGCGCTTCTTCGCCGAGGTTCGCCGCGCCTATTGGGTGGCCAGCGACGCCTCTCCCACGCGCCGATTGTGCGAGCAGCTCATTTCTAAGTTAGATTTCTAAAGCTTGGACTACAAATCCTCTGGCGTCGACATCGACGCCGGCAATGAGACGGTGCGCCGCATCAAGCGGCTCGCACAATCCACGTTCACGCCCGCTGTACTCTCGGACATCGGCTCGTTCGGGGGGCTGTTCAAACTCGATCCTGCCGAGTGGCGTGAGCCCGTACTGGTTTCGAGCGCAGACGGGGTTGGGACCAAGCTGAAAGTGGCGTTCATGGCCAATCGTCACAACACGATTGGCGTCGATCTCGTCAACCATTGCGTCAACGACATTCTCGTGCAGGGCGCGAGGCCGCTCTTCTTTCTGGACTACCTGGCCACGGGCCGGCTCGCGCCCGACGTCGCAGAGCGGATCGTCGAAGGGCTCTCTCGAGCATGCCAGGACAACGGTTGTGCGCTTCTCGGTGGCGAGACGGCGGAAATGCCCGGCTTTTATGCCGACGGCGAGTACGACCTCGCCGGCTTCATCGTCGGTGCGGTCGATCGCCTGAACGTCGTCGATGGGCACTCGATCGAAGTCGGCGATGTGTTGATCGGCTTACCGTCGTCCGGACTGCACACGAACGGCTACTCGCTCGTTCGCCGGGTGGCCTTCGACGTCCTCGGACTCAATGTCGACAGCCATGTGCCGGATCTGGGAGAGACAGTCGGGGACGCGCTGTTGCGGCCGCACCGGTCTTACC
>JBOGIV010000532.1:0-4784 GCA_050747925.1 Vicinamibacterales bacterium | reverse complement strand
CTTTCAACCAGCCTAAGCCCTCTTCACTGAACTCCAGATTGGCGGGTACTGGAGCCGGCGGGATCTGGGCCGGCCCGGCAATCAACATGGTGAGCGGGCACCAGAGGAGAAAGATCACGACCATTACGGTCGTGACGTACATGATCCGCAGCGCCTTGCCGCTGGACTCGTGGATGCCTTTGATGTTGCTCCACCAGAAGTATCCGGTCACGCCAATGCCGAAGACGACGGCGAACAGATTCGGGGGAACATGGATACCGGAGCCGGTCGACTGACTGGCTTCGTTCAAAAGGTGCCCCAAATATAGTCCGGCGCTTACGCTGCTGATCGGTCCCGTTAGGATGTAATCAAAGATCAGCGAGGATACCGATAGACGCGCAATGAAAGGCCCCATGGCGTCGCGTACCACGACATACACGCCGCCCCGCACGAACATGCTGCTGCTCTCCACGTACACCGATCGCACGGCAAAGCTGAACAGCATGACGCCGATAATGAACCACGGTGCGCTCTTCCCGATGGCCTGCTCCGCGATGCCTCCGACGTAGAACGCAGAGGAGCCAAGGTCGTTCAGCACCACCGCCGCGGCGCGCCAGAAGGAGATGAACGATAGGGCGACGCTCGTCGCCACCACGACTCGGGTAGTTGGATTTGAGGGTCTGCCGGCCTGCAAGCCAAGGGCTCCTGCGGTCCGAAGTCCGGCCGCAATGCGAACATAGACGTCGCCCTTCAGAGTACACACGAAGGCATAAAGAAGTAATAAAGAAGACTCCGCGCTAGGGTGCGCGGAAGCAGTAGCCGAACCAGGGCTCGGTGAGCAGGTAACGTGGATTCGCGGGGTCGGGTTCGATCTTCTTGCGCAGCTGATTCATGAAGACTCGCAGGTACTCCACCTGGTCTCCATACTCCGGCCCCCAGATCGACCCTAACAGTTCCCGGTGAGCGATCGGCTGGTTGGGATGAGTAACCAAATACCGCAAGAGCTCAAACTCCTTGGGTGTGAAACGGACCGCTTGGTTCCGCACCATCACATGCCGCGCCTGGAAGTCGATCTCGATATCCCCAAGCGTGAGTCGCTCCGGCTCGGCATGCCCCGTTCTGCGCCGTAGCGCGGCTCGAACTCGCGCCAGCAACTCCGGCGTGCCGAATGGCTTGGTCACGTAATCGTCTGCGCCGGCATCCAAGGCTTCCACCTTGTCATTCTCGGTGTTCCGGACCGTCAGCATGATGATGGAGATGTCCGACGAGGCCCGGATCGCACGACACGCCGCCAGTCCACCCATGCCCGGCATGTTCACGTCCAGGAGAACCAGATCGCAGGTCTGGGTCCGCATTCGCTCCAGCGCATCCTCTCCGGTCCGAGCCTCCACAACGTCATAGCCCTGAGTGGTCAACGATGTCCGCATCACCCGGCGAAGCTGCGGCTCGTCGTCAACGACCAGAATGCGAGTTGGGTTCACTCGGAGTCCTCATCCGCCCGGATGCACAACATTCTCTCACGATTTGTTTTCGCGTCATCAGTTCTGCCCGGCGCGACCCCCCGTCAGACTGGCGGAAGTTCTCAACGCTGGGCCAGCCAGGCGATGAACAGGCCGTCGGGCGGCACGTCCTCCCAGTACGAAATGTAGCGGCTCTCGACCGTGCGGCAGTCGCGCCGGAGTAGCCGCTCAATCTCCCCGCGCTCGAACCACGTCTCCCACTCCGGCGTCTTCAGCCGGCCCCAGTGCTCGGCGTTCTTGTCGATGATCACGATGCGCCCACCGGGACGCACCACGCGGCACAGCTCCCCGACGGCGGTGTCAATCTCGACGGCATGCTCGAGCGACTCGGTCGCGTAGGCGGCGTCGAAGGAACGGTCCCGGAACGGCAGCGCGGTCATCGATGCGGCGCAGCGTTCAACCCCTTCGGGGACGCCGCGCAACATTTCGATCGACAGGTCGAGGCCGCAAACCAGCGCCTGCGGATGAGTGTCCTTGACCAGGCGGGCGAAGCGCCCCTTGCCGCAGCCGGCGTCGAGCACTCGCCGCCCGGCCTGCTCGCCCAGGTACTCGAGCAGCAGCCGGACATGGTAGATGCGCGGATCGATCGTCGAAGGGAAATGCTCCTCGTCGCGCGACCCCTCGTCGAACGAGCGGCGGATTCTGGCTTCCATACCGGGCGTCAACCGCGGCCGCCGCCGGGACCAGGGCCACTTCATCAGGCGCGGGTCAGGAAGATAGGCAAGCCCATCTTGTGCACGTAGCTGGGCCGGTAGCGATCGACGTTGTACATGGTCTCGACGTCCACCTTGCGCGGCCCCAGCTTGGGATCGGGAATCGGCACGGCCTCGTAGCAGCCGCGGGAGATCGCCATCATGAGACCCGACTTCCCGGCCTCGATGGAATCGACCGCCATGCCCGCGAAGGTGGAGGCCACCATGCGGTCGACGAAATCCGGGCTGCCGCTGCGCAGATCGTACGTCAGGTCGCTGACGATCGTCTCCTCGTGGATCTGCTTGTGAACCTCCTCGGCGAGGTCCTCTCCGACGTTGGCTTTTTTGCGGTGACCGAAGGCGTCGGCCTCGCCCTTTTCCAGCACGCGATAGCCCTCCCACTCGGCGCCCTCCGACGCCACCACCAGCGCATAGTTGCTCGGATTGCTGCGCTTGTCCTGCTGGAGCAGATCCAGCAGTTTCCCCAACTCGCACTTGTGCTCCGGGATCAGGCACCGCGTCGAGGTGACGTACGCCGTGTACAGCGCGGTGTAGCCGGCGTCCCGGCCGAAGATGCGGAAGATGCCGATCCGTTCGTGCGATCCGATCGTCGTCCGCTGGCGCTCGATGGCGTCGGTGGCCCGGCTGATCGCCGTCGAAAAACCGATGCAGTACTCGGTGTTGCGGACGTCGTTGTCCATCGTCTTCGGAATCGCGATCACCTTGACGCCCATCCGGTCGAGCGTCGCGGCATAGCTGAGGGTGTCGTCGCCTCCGATCGCGATCAGCGAGTCGAGGCGCAGCGCTTCCAGGTTGCGCAGCACTTGCGGGGTCACGTCGACCGTCGGCTCGGCCTTCGAAAACCGGCCGTCCAGATGCGGCGGCAGCTTCTTCATCCTCGACGGATTCGTTCGCGACGAATGCAGGTACGTGCCCCCCGTGCGATCGATGGTGCGGGTGTTGTCGCGGTTCAGCGGCAGGATGTAGCGGTGGCGGCTGGCGACGTCGTCGAGGTCGACGTGCGTCAGCCCTTCCCAGCCGCGCCGGATGCCGATGACTTCACATCCGATCTCGCTGGAACGGTAGACCACCGTCTTGATGACCGAATTCAGACCGGGAACGTCGCCGCCGCCGGTGAGAATTCCGATGCGTCTTGCGGGCACCACACCATTGTACTTCTCAGCTAACTCGCTCCGCGATGGACTTGGCTTGAAGGAACAGCAACAGATAATCCGGTCCGCCGGCCTTCGAGTCCGTCCCGGAAAGATTGAAGCCGCCGAACGGGTGCGCGCCGACCATGGCGCCGGTGCACTTGCGATTGACGTACAGGTTGCCGACGTGAAAGCGCTGGCGGGCCTCGTCGACGTGATCGGGGTCGGTGGAAAAAATCGCGCCGGTGAGGCCGTATTCGGAGTCGTTGACCAGCTCCAGCGCATGCTCGAAGTCGCGCGCCGGGGTGACGGCCAGGACGGGGCCGAAGATCTCCTCCTGGAAGATTCGCGCTTTCGGGCCGACGTCCGCGATGACCGTGGGCGCAACGAAATAGCCGGCGCCACCCGAGGGCGCGCCTCCCGCGAGGAGCCGGCCCTCCTGTTTGCCGATCTCGATGTAGCTCAGGATCGACTTCTTCGCGCCCTCGCTGATGACCGGGCCCATATCGTTGTCGGGTTGGTCGGCGGGGCCGACGCGAATCCGCGCGACGCGCTGTTGCAGCTTATCGAGAAACACGTCGTAGATCTTCCGATCCACAATCGCGCGGGAGCAGGCCGAGCACTTCTGCCCCTGGTAGCCGAATGCGCTCACCGCCACGGCTTCCACGGCGCGGTCGAGGTCGCAGGCGGCGTCGACCAGGATCGCGTCCTTGCCGCCCATTTCGGCGATCACCCGCTTGATCCAGATCTGGCCGGGCTGATGACGCGCGGCCAGCTCGTTGATGCGAAGGCCGACGTCGCGCGAGCCGGTGAAGGCGATGAAGCGCGTCTTGGGATGTTGGACCAGCACATCGCCGATGGCGGCGCCGCTGCCGCACACCAGGTTGAACGAGCGTTCCGGGAATCCGGCCTCCAGCAGCACCTCGGCGAACTTCGCCGCGATGGTCGGAGTCTCGCTCGAGGGCTTGAGCACCACGGTGTTGCCGGCGACGAGCGCGGCCACGGTCATTCCCGCCAGGATCGCCAAGGGAAAATTCCACGGCGGGATCACGACGCCGGCGCCGAGGGGCAGGTAGCGCATCTCGTCCCTCTCGCCCGGCAACTGGCTGACCGGTTGCGACCCGCTGAGGCGCGCCATCTCGTCCGCATAATACTCGCAAAAGTCGATGGCCTCGGAGACATCGGCTTCCGCTTCCGGCCACGACTTGCCGGATTCGTAGACCAGCCAGGCGTCGAACTCGAATTTGCGGCGGCGCAGAACGACGGCGGCGCGCCGCAGCATCCCGACTCGCGACGCCGGATCGGTGCGGCTCCATTCGGCGAAATACGCGTAGGCCGATTCGACGGCCCGGGCGGCCATTTCGGGCGTCGCGCGCTGGTGAATCCCGACCACCTCGGCGGGATTCGACGGGTTCACCGAGCGCAGCTTGGTCTCGGTCCGA
>JBOGIV010000531.1:0-10622 GCA_050747925.1 Vicinamibacterales bacterium | reverse complement strand
CCACTGCAGCACGACAGCGGCCACGCCGGGCCACAATCGAAGGGGCTTCTGAGATGTCGTGTTGTCAGTGTGCATGGTCGCTGGCAAACCTCAGGCTTGTGTGGCGCTCGACCCGGAGTCTCGTGACGCCGGCGCCGGTGACCTCCGGCCACAGAAGAGCAGCGAGGATAGCGACAACAAGCTGCTTTCTCATGCGGCGGATTATATGGGGAGAGTGCGGAACGGTCCCACGCCCATTGAAGTCCGAAACCGTCCTATCGCGGCCGGAGAACCTTCTGGAATAACCGCGCCCAAGGGTGTAACGTCCCGGATACGTCGGCTTGCGCGTTCTTACCGGGCAGCGTCGTCGTCGCCGCCCGTGCTTGGTTTGGAGGCGGTATGCGAAGACTCTCGTATCCGTTGGCGCTTGGCGTGGCAGCGCTCCTCGTCACATCCGCAAATTCCCTCGAAGCCCAAACGTTCCACGGCGGCCTCCGAGGGTCCATCAGAGACAATCAGGGCATCATCCCCGGCGCGACGGTCACGCTCGTCAATGAAGGGAGCGGGGTGTCGCGCGACACGGTGAGCAATAGCTCTGGCGAGTACTCGTTCCCGGCCGTCGACCCTGGCACCTACACGATCAAAGCCCAGGTGCAAGGGTTCAAGGGCTTCGAGCGGCAGGGCGTTCGCATCGGCACCCAGCAGTTCGTGACGCTCGACATCACACTCGAGATCGGCGCCATCGCCGAGACCATCACCGTGACCGCAGACGCTCCGCTCATTGAGACGTCCAACGCATCGCATGCCGAAGTGCTCGACGCGAAGACGCTCGAGACGCTGCCGAGCATCGGCCGCAATGTGTTCTTGATGGCCGTGACCGTCCCGACCGTCCAGAGCAGCGGCGACACTCACTGGAACCGGATGCAGGATCAGTCGGGCGCCTCGACGCTCTCGGTGGGCGGTGGCGGCGTCCGCGCCAACAACTACTTACTGGACGGCTTTCCCATCACCGACCTGGTAAACCGCTCATCGACCAACCCCAGCAGCGAGATGATCGAGGACATCCGCGTCCAGGTCCACACCTACGATGCCGAGATGGGTCGAACTGGCGGTGGGGTTTTCAATACCTCGGCACGATCGGGCTCGAATACGTATCGCGGCTCGGCCTACTACCTGACCCGGCCGAATGCGCTGGTTGGCCCGAACTTCTTCAACGAGATTCGCGGCATTCCCACCAATGCCCAGTACTGGCGGAATGTTGGCGGCGGGTTTGGTGGCCCGATCCTTCGCGGTAAGACCTTTTTCTGGGGCGCCGGCGAGGGGTATCGAGACGGCCAGTCGCAGAACACCACGCTGCACGTGCCCACTGCGGCCATGCGAAACGGCGACTTCAGCCGATACACCGACGCACAGGGCCGGCTCATCCAGATCTACGACCCACTCACCACCGACGCCGCCGGCAATCGGCAGCCGTTCCCCGGCAACCTCATTCCCGCCAACCGCATCAACCCCGTGGGTCGCGCGCTGGCAAATGCCCTGCCATTGCCGACGCTGCACCCCGACTTTGACGACAACAACGTGAACTACCCCGCGCAGGACATCATCAGGTCGAAGGCGCAGCAGGCCTCGATCAAAATCGATCACCACTTCAACGATCGCATCACGATGAATGGCGTCTACCTGTTCCAGAACTCGTTCGAGCCAGACGCCAACTACTTTCCCGACGCGCGCTACGCGGCCCCCGCCTTCCACCTGGATCGTGACGTCAACGTGTTCGTCCTGAACAACACCTACATCCTGACGTCCAATACCGTGGCGACCTTTCGGGTTGGGATGAACACGTTCAGCGACGACAATGTGCTGCCGTATCCCTTCGATATGCATTCGATCAACGGGCTGAATCCAGCGTTCGCGAATGCGATTCCGATTCAGAAGTTTCCGGCGATGACGCTCACTGGATACGCGGGAACCGGAAATTCGGGCTTATCCGACACCAACTACTATTCGTGGGGCGTGAACGGAGCGGTGAACCGGCTGGCTGGTTCCCACAGCTTCAAGACCGGCGCCGACTACCGAATCATTGGTGTCGACTCGCTGGCCAACGGCCAATCGGCGGGCACCTACACGTTCAACGGCCGCTTCACCGGCAGCAGCGCCAACAACCCGAGCGCCCTCAGTCAGAACGCCATCGCCGATCTGCTGCTGGGGTATCCATCGGTGGGCACGCTGACGCTGGCGAGCCGCTTCAACCAGTTCGTGAAGTACTACGGCTTCTTCGTCCAGGACGACTGGCGCGTCAGCGACCGGCTGACGTTCAACTACGGCATGCGCCTCGAGCACGAGACCGGCCTTGCCGAGAAGGACGACAAGCTGATCGTTGGCTTCGATCCCAACATCGCCAGCCCGTTGAACGTGACGATTCCTGCAGACCCGATCGCGGGTACGGCCGCCCGGCAGGTGAAGGGCGGCCTCATCTATGCCGGCGACGGCGACCGTCAGGCAGGGGAGCCGCCCGCCATCAAATGGTCGCCGCGCGTGGGCTTCGCCTACACCTTGACCCCGCAGACCGTTGTGCGTGGCGGTTACGGCCTATTCTGGGCGCCGTGGCAGTCGGGCGTGCAGGCGACGGCCGGCTATTCGCAGACGACGACGCTCCAGCAAAACACGCTGATTCCGATCTCCTCGATCAACAATCCGTTCCCGGATGGGCTGACGCCGATTACGGGCAATGCTCTCGGCCCGCTCACCGGCGTCAGCAGCGCCATCACGGTGATCGATCCGAATCGCGATGCACCGCGCGTGCACCAGTACTCGGCCGACATTCAGCGTGAGCTGCGCGGCAACATGAGCGTTGGGCTCACCTACATGGGTTCGACGGGGCGCCACTTGACCTGGGGAGGCACGGCGGCCGGCTCAGTGAACATCAACCAAGTGGATCCGATCTACTTGTCGCTCAACAACCCCGGCGGGACCAATCGATTGACCGAGCTCGTGCCGAACCCGTTCTTTGGCAACGCCGGTGCCGGCTCGTTCACGACGCGCGCGACGATTCAGCGCAATCAATTGCTCCGCCCGTTCCCGCAATTCGACAACATCAACATCAACTACAGCACGCTGGCGCGGTCGCAGTACCACGCGGCTGTCGTCTCCATCAGTAAACGAGCGTCAGGGTGGTGGGGCGGCCGTATCAGCTACACCTACAGCCGGCTCTCCGACAATCAGTTTGCGCAAGGCAACTACTACGCGAGCGCGCCGGGCATTCTCAACAACTACACCGCGGTTCCGGGATCGCCGTACTTCGATGCCGACGCCGAATACGGACGAAGCCGGCTCGACTCCCCGCACAAGCTGGTGGCCAGCCCGATTTTCCGACTGCCGTTTGGCCGACATCAGCGCTGGTTAACGAGCGGCATTGGCGACTGGGTCGCCGGCGGATGGACGATTTCGGCCGTCATCCAGATGCAAAGCGGCTTCCCGATTGGTGTGAGCCAGAACACCAACAACACCAATCTGCTTGGATCTGGACAGCGGCCCAACGTCGTGCCGAATGTCGATGTCAGGGTGCCCGGCGGCATCACCGACCGTCTCGGCGCCAACCCTGACGACAACCTGTATCTGAATTCGGCGGCCTTCACGCAGGCGCCGTCCGGCACGTTTGGCAACGCGCCGCGGATTGTCGACGGCGTGTACTCGCCGTGGCGGAACTCGACCGACGTGGCGATCAACAAGGAGCTGCCGCTTGGCAGCTCCCGCCGCGCGACGCTTCGACTGGAGGTCATCAACCTCTTCGACAATCCGTGGTACCAGGCGCTGCAAAGCGTCGCCCACGGCAACGCCAACTTCGGGCGGGTCACGGCGCAGGCCAACTACTCGCGCACGATGCAGGTCACCGGGCGGATAGCCTTCTAGAAGAAAGAAGAACGAAGAAAGAAGAACGAAAGCGAACGGGCGGCGCGGAGTTATACTCCCGCCGCCCGTTTTCTTTCCCGTAGAGATTGCGATCGGAGGCCTGAATGTTGCACGGCTTGATGATGGACACACCGCTCCTGATCTCGTCCTTGATCGAGCACGCCGATCGCCATCATGGCGATACCGAGATCGTGTCGAGACGGGTCGAGGGCGATCTTCACCGCTGCGCCTACAGCGACCTGCATCGACGCGCGCGGCAGATGGCCAACGCCCTCCATACTCTCGGTGTGGGACACGGGGATCGAGTGGCGACGCTCGCCTGGAATGGCTATCGACATATTGAGCTGTATTTCGCGGTCTCGGGATACGGCGCCGTGCTGCACACCATCAATCCACGTCTGCATCTCGATCAGGCGGCGTGGATCGTGAATCATGCCGGTGACACCGTCCTGTTCTTCGATGTGACATTTCTCCCTATCATCGAAGCGCTCGCGCCCAGGTGCCCGTCGATTCGCGCATGGGTGGCGATGACCGACCGCGATCGCATGCCAGCCTCGAGCAAGGTCGGGTTGCTCTGCTACGAAGATTTGATCGACAGCAGCTCGGATGGGTACGAGTGGCCGCGGCTCGACGAGCGCCAGGCGTCAGCGCTCTGTTACACGTCGGGCACAACCGGACACCCGAAAGGCGTGCTGTACAGCCATCGATCGACGGTGCTGCATTCGCATGCCATCGCCCTGCCCGACATCTTCAACCTGTCGGCATGCGACACCATCCTGCCAGTCGTGCCGATGTTTCACGCCAACGCCTGGGGCTTGAACTATGCGGCGGCGATGGTCGGGCTGAGACTGGTGTTGCCCGGCCCGCAGCTCGACGGCAAGTCGCTGTTCGATCTCTTCGAGTCCGAGCGTGTCACGTGCACGGCTGGTGTCCCCACAGTCTGGCAGGGTTTGTTGGCCTATATGGAAGCCAATCAGTTGCGCTTCTCGACCCTGCGCCGCACCGTGATCGGTGGTGCGGCGGTTCCGCCGGCGATGCTGCGGCTGCTGCAGGAGAAATACCACGTCGAGGTCCTTCACGCGTGGGGCATGACCGAGATGAGCCCGCTCGGGACACTGTGCCACTTCAAAGGCAAGCACGTCTCCCTCTCGCGCGATGCGCAGTTGGCGATCCGGGAATCGCAAGGTCGCGCCGCCTACGGTGTGGACATGAAGATCGTCGGCGAGGACGGTGGGGAGCTGGCGTGGGACGGAAAGCAGTGTGGCGAACTCCTCGTGCGAGGTCCCTGGATTGCCGCCGAGTATTTCAAGAGCGACGCCGGCGATCCTCTTCGGGATGGCTGGTTTCCTACCGGCGACGTCGCGACCATCGACGCGGACGGCTACATGCGCATCACCGACCGCAGTAAAGATCTGATCAAGTCGGGCGGCGAGTGGATCAGCTCGATCGAGCTGGAGAACATCGCCATGTCGCACCCATCGGTGGCCATGGCGGCCTGCATTGCCGTCCCTCACCCGAAATGGGACGAGCGCCCACTGCTTGTGATCGTCCGGCGGCCAAACGCCGACGTGACCGAAGCCGATCTGCTGACGCACTGCGCGGCCCGTGTAGCGAAATGGCAAGTGCCCGACGGCATCGCGTTCGTGGAGAGTATCCCGGTGGGCCCGACTGGGAAGATGCTGAAGACGAAACTTCGCGATCAGTTCAAGGACTACCGGCCGTCCTAAGGAAAACGGGCGGCCTGGAATCCGTCCAGCCGCCCGTTCCGGATGCTTTCTTCGTGCTTCTTTCTTCGTGCTTCTTCTTCCGTCTTCGTCAAGCCTACTGCGAAGTCGTCTTACCACCCTTCGCTGCGATCGCCTTGTTGAGGGCTTCCACGGTCTTCATCGCGCGGAACTCGACGATCTGTTTCGCTAACGCTGTGTTCTTCGCACGGTCCGCGACGGAGACGCCGTTGATCGTGGCTTTGTTGGCTTTCACGCGAGCGTCATAGCGGACCGACTTCGGATCGTTGATAAACATGTTGAGCGTGATGATCGGGTCATCGTGAAGATTGTCGTCCGCCGACGGCTTGATCCCGTGCTCGGCCATGTACTTCGCCACGGTCCCGTAGTCGTAATACTCAGCGATGTGCAGGGCCAGCGCCTTGCCGGTCCACTGCGCGGTGAGCTTTTCGGCGACCGTCTGTTGCCCCTTCTGGTTCCCGCCGCTATCGCCGATGAAGATGATGGTCTTGAAGCCGTGTGCCTGAAGGCTGCTCGCGGCGTCAGTGAGGACCGCTTGAAACGTCTCTTCCCGCATCGACATGGTGCCTGGCGAGGTCATGTGCCCCGACTTCGGCTCGATGCCGCCTTCCGGGACCAGCTTGACGATGGGCGCGCACAGCGCGTTGCCGAGCCTGCGGGCGATCGCGTCGCAGTTGGCCGACAGCACGTAGTTGTGCTTGCCCAGCGCGAGCCACGGGCCGTTGGGTTCGATGCCGCCGGTCGAAATGATGGCGGTCGTCTTGCCGGCCTTCATCGCATCGCGAACGTCCATCCACGTCATCTCCTCGAGCCACACGGTGTCGGGCGGCGTCAGGGGATTGGGCGTGTCGGCGCAGTTGTACGGGTTGTCACGGCAGTCACCGCCGCCCATTGAACGCGGATCTGGTGCCCGTCGCTGTCCCTGCTGCGCGGCGAGCGCGCCAGCCAGAACGACGATGCTCATTGCAACAAGCGCGATCTTCTTCATACGCGGTGTCCTCGCAGCACTTGAAACTCTAAACTTGAAACTGAACAGCAACTGTGAACTTCAACTGTGAACTGTCAACTCTTGAACTCTTCAACTTACCTGCTTCCACTCTTGATCCTGAATGTCCCGTCGTCCATACGCTCGCGGAACTTGCCGTGGCAGTTGCCGCAGACGGCGCTAAGCGGCGTCGCGGCGGCCTTCACCTGATCCCACTGACCGGCGGCCGACGCCGTCAGGATCGCATCCGCGTGCTTCTTGCCTTCCGCCGCAATCTGCATGGCTTCGGTGTTGCCCTTGGTTTTCCAGAAGGCCTCGGTCTCGGTAAACGCCGTCTTCAGGATCGTCGCCTGTTCCTTCGTGAGGTCGACCGACGAACCGTCGATGCCTTTGCGCAATGCGGCTTGCGCGGGCGGCAGCCGGAGCATGACGCGCTGCAGCGTCAGATCGTCGGTGGTCGGCGGAGGAATGGGCTTCTTCGCGATGTCGATGCCCGAGGTGTTGATGACGGCTGTCGCCAGCACCACAGGCTTGCCCATGAACTTTGTCACGGCGTCGGGCGAAAGATCCAACTTGTAATCCTTGAGCTTGGTCGCCACGTCAGCCGGATCGAACTTCACGAGCTGTCCGATCACCGTCACATACGTGTTCACGTCGGTGGCTGACTGAAGTGTTGGCGCAAGCACGAGCACTTCCTTGCCGGTGGCTTTCGTCTTGTCTTGATCGACCGAGAAGGCCGACTTCGACAGGTTGGCCTCGACCGCGGCCGTCATCGTCACGTATTCGTTGAGATAGAGGTCGGGATTGGCCGCGACTGAGCTGGCTGCCACCGGCACGAGCGGCTTGGGTGGCGTATTGGCGGGCGGAGGCGGCGCCTGCGCACCACCCTGAGCGGTCAGCCCGGTCAGCGAAGCGATGAAGGCAGCGAGGATGAAGCTAGCCGCGATAATGGTGGATCTGGTCGTACGTGACATGGTCGGCTCCTGAGGTGTTTTGATAGCCTCACATTGTAGGCCGCTTTCTTGCTTCTTTCTTCGGGCTTCTTTCTTCGTCAAGGTTTGACGGGGAGGTCCACGCAGCTCGCCGATCCACTGTCACGAAATGTCCCGACGGCGGCGATGAACTCCCAGTCGTAGCTGGTCGGACTCAACGTGAGCTTCAAGACCCCGTAGGACTGGTTGTCGCGGACCTCGCTGATGGGCAGCGTCCTGTTGAAGCGGTAGACGCCAGCGCCGCCCGTGCCCACGACGAACTGGCGAATCCCACGCTCCTTGTCAGGCCTGCCCCTCGAATCGAGTGGCTGAAAGCGTTCGTAGTCGTGATCGTGACCGTTCAACACGACATCGGCGCCAAACTGGTGGAGCACTTCCCACGCATCGCGCATCTTGGGGTTGCCGCCGTGGTCGCCGGTGCTGAACAACGGGATGTGCCAATAGGCGAGCGTGCAGACCGAGGGATGGGTCTTGAGGTCGTTCTTCAGCCATTGAATCTGGTTCGAACTGGGCCCGGAGTCGATGTTGCTGTTGAGCGAGATGATGTGCCAGCCGGCGACCTCGAAGCTGTAGTAGCCGCGGCGTTCCGGCCCGGCGTTTTCGCCGAAGTACGTGAAATAGGCGCGCCCATTCTCGGTGAAGTAATCGTGATTGCCGGGGGTGGGCCGCGTCCGCCCTTTGTGACGTCCCCACGCGGGTTCATAGCATTGCTCGAAGTCGCTGGCGGCGCCGGTCGTGTAGGCGTGATCGCCCAATGACAGGATGGTGCCCTGGAGCCGATCCAGCAGGCGCCCGGTGGCCATAGCCCCACCCAATTCCTTGCCGCATCGGGCAATGTCTCCAGCCGCGAGCAACACGGCGCGATCGGTTTCCGAGGGCTGCTCACTCTGTCCGCTGCCCAGCACGGTGGTTCCAGCGATGGCCAGCGCAGCGGCAAACCCCAGTCTCGTTCGCGTCATGCGAGACGAAGTATAAGAGAGGGCGTGCCAGGACGCCTCATCTTTGCGATCTCGCTGTGGCTCGTTCTGCCGGGCGCCGCAATGGCCCAGCCCGGGTTTCCCGCGCCAATCGGCTACGTCAATGATTTTGCCCGTGTTGTGGATGCCGCCACCCGCGAGGAGCTGGAGGCCTTGCTCCGCGACACGGAGCAGAAAACCTCGGCCGAGGTCGTCGTCGCCACCGTCACCTCACTCAGCGGCATGTCGGTAGAGGAGTATGCCAACCGGCTCTTTCAGCAGTGGGGAATTGGCCAGAAGCGCGAAGACAACGGCATTCTGGTTCTGGTCGCGCCGTCCGAACGAGAGATGCGGATCGAGGTCGGCTATGGCTTGGAGCCGATCATTCCCGACGGCCTTGCCGGCGAGATCATCCGCAGTGAGTTCCTGCCTCGGTTTCGCGACGGCGATTTTTCTGGCGGCATCCAAAACGGCCTCCGCCGCATCGTCACACTCGTCGTTGCGCATCACGTGCTGACGCCGGAGGAGCGAGAGCGTCTCCAGAATTCGAATGACGACACGCCGCCGATGTGGCTCTTGCTGCCATTCCTTGGCCTGTTCGTCTCGCTGGGATCGTTCATGTTCGGAGTTGGGGTTCGGACCAAGACCGTCTTCCCTCTCATTTGGGGGAGTGGCTTCGCTGGAATCCCATTCTTTCTCGCCTTGTCGACGTTCTTTACCGCAACGCTCGCGGCGTTCACGCCACTGGCGATCGGCATGGGGTTCCTGGGATTTCGCGTGGGGTCGCGGCCGTCCTGGGCCGCAAACATGCGAGGCAAGCAGACCGGCACGAGCGGATGGGCGATGGGCGGATCGAAAGGATCTGGATCGAGCTCGTCAGGCGGCAGCAGCAGCTTCGGCGGTGGATCCTCTGGAGGAGGCGGCGCGTCAGGACGGTGGTAGATGCGCCGCCGTCTTCTTTCTTCCTCCTAGGCCCGGTTCCACTCGAACGCCTTGCGCGCGACCTCGGGAGGCACCGTGTGCCGGCCCTGGAACTCCTGGTAGGTGACGTCGTACCCGAGGCCCTTCAGCTTCGGGACGATCGCTCGGCTCGTGACATCGATTGGCAGGATGTTGTCGGCGTCTCCATGTGAGATGAAGATGCGAGGCTTGCCCTGAGCGGGCCTCGGCTGAAGAAGCCCCGGCGAAAACGCGATGATCCTCGAGAAGGTGTCGCCCGCGCCAATCCCGTAGGAAAGCGCATAGGACGCACCGTCGGAGAAGCCCGCGATGGTGACGTGCGAGGCCTCGATCGCACATCGCCGCTTGATTGACGCGACGGCGTCGGTGATGAACTCCACATCGGGACCGAACCGGCCCATGATCAGGT
This sequence comes from Vicinamibacterales bacterium, assembly GCA_050747925.1. Lineage (GTDB taxonomy): Bacteria > Acidobacteriota > Vicinamibacteria > Vicinamibacterales > UBA2999 > 12-FULL-67-14b. Next base: position 687 of record JBOGIV010000531.1, on the reverse strand, counting down.
CCCACGTTCTCTCGCTGCGCGAGTCCGGCGCGAGCAGGATGAGGCCGAATTCCTCTGCCAGGCCAAACCGGCTCGCGATGCCTTCTCCTGTGCCGCCCGCGCCGTGCAGCATCACGATGAGCGGCGATGGCGTGGATGGCTGGTAGCTCGCCGGCACGATGATCACGCCATCGCGTCCGTTGCTGAGACCGAGTCGATGTCGTCCCGGACCAAGCGGGGCGCCGTCTTGAACGATGGCATCAGTACGCGCTCCCGAACACGCGAGTGGAGAGAGTGCCGCGACTGAGAAGAATGAGCGTCGCGTGAGCCGCATGGTGGGAAATCGTATCGCACCTCGATCTTGCTCGCGACCGATCTCTCTGGTGGCTGATCTCTCCCGTGGTTGATCTCTCCCGTGGTTGATTTCTCTCGTGGTTGATCTCTCTCGTGGTTGATCTCTCTCGTCGTTGATCTCTCTCGTGGCTGATCTCTCTCGTGGCTGATCTCTCTCGTGGTTGATCTTCCTCGTGGTTGATCTTCCTCGTTGGTTGATTTTCTTCGTGGTTGATCTCTCTCGTGGTTGATCTTCCTCGTGATTGATCTTCCTCGTGGTTGATTTTCGTCGTGGTTGATCTCTCGTGGTTGATTCTTCCTCGTGGTTGATCTTCCTCGTTGGTTGATTTTCTTCGTGGTTGATCTCTCTCGTGG
>JBOGIV010000530.1:0-17518 GCA_050747925.1 Vicinamibacterales bacterium | reverse complement strand
CCTCAGAAGGCTTCAGATACCGACTCCGTCACAACAAATATTTTGAAACGATGAAGCAAAGAGGTTATGCGCTTCGCATCTACCAGCCGAACTATGTCGACTTGTGTCCTTTCGACACGAATGGAGTCGCCTGCCATACCTATGATGCCGGCGATATCGCCTCGTTTCGCGACCTCAAACTGAGCGTGTCTGAAAAGGCCCGGCTGGTCGCGGGCACATTCTTGAGCCGGTCGAAGACCCTGCGTGAGATTTCCAATACGTACGTCCGTCTGTCCGAGGTGCTGGACACGATGAGTATTCGTTTGACTTGGATGGACTGGTACCAATCGCCGACGACGCTCAATAGCATCGTAGAGATCGAGCGGATTACCCGAGACCTTGCGACGGCGAAGGAAGGAGAACTCTTCGTGGCTCACCTGCTGGTACCACACTCACCCTTCATGTATTCGACGACGTGTGCCGCGCTGCCGGTCAGGCTCTGGGTGAACCCCCATCATCTCGACTCGCCGGGAGGCGTCGATCGCACGGCAGCTTATGCCAGTTATGGTTCGCAGGTGCGCTGTACGATGCAGCTCATTGACGGCGTGCTGAGTGCCATTCCAGGCGCGTTGCGTGAGCGCGCAATCGTGATCGTGAATGGCGATCACGGCTCTCGCCTGTCGCCAAACGAACCGACGGCAGTGGACGCCGCATCAATGTCGGGCGACGATTACAGCGACAATTATTCGACGCTCTTTGCTGTTCGTGCGCCGGGTCTCGAAGCCATTTATGACAAGCGCATGACCCCTATTACTTGCATTCTCCAGACGCTGGTCGCACAGGAGTTCCAGTCCGTTGCCGGCATCGAGAAGTGCTCTGGAGCGCAGACGGTGTTTATGAAAACCGGTGCCAATCCGGTTCCTAAGCCGCTACCGTCGTTCGTTCGTGATGATCAGTGAGGTGCGTCGAGCAGAGGTCAGACGTCAGTTGGCCGCGCGCTTCATGAGCCGATATTCGCGGAAGAGAAGCTTCAGGATCTCCCAGCCGGTGGCGAACACTCGCATCTTGCGCACGCCGCCGATCCGATCAGGCTCATCCCCGCCGATCTCGCTGATGCGAACACCGGGCACCCGAGAGAACCGCACGGCGCTTTGAAGCGGCCAGCTGAGCCCAGAGGCGTCCCACGCGATTTGGTCGAAGACGACCTTACGGTACCCCCGGTATCCGACGAGGACATCCGTGTAGGAAGTGCCGAACAAGCGATTGGTCATGAAGGTGAAGAGCCAGTTGCCTGTCGCCGTCATGAAGTCGTCGTCGTAACTCTTTGCGCCGGCCTTGTAGCGCGAGACGATCACGAAGTCGTGACCTTTCTCGATCTCGTCGAGCAGCGCCGGAATGCGATCCGCCAAGGAATTGCCGTCAGGCGGGAACTCGATGATGAGGTCGCCGGTCGCCTCCCGTACCCCAGCCCGAATCGAGCTCCCGTAGCCGCCCTCGCGATGATCGATGACTCGAAATCCGTTGGCCTCGCACCACTCAACGGTGCCGTCGGTCGACCCACCGTCGACGATCAGGATCTCGTCAACGGGCTGCTGGCGCACCGCCGGGAGCACCATTTGCACGGCCTCGATTTCGTTTAAGGTGCACGCGACGAGCGTGCTCTTCATGCCGCGACGGCGTCTCTCGCTCGAAGGTACCATTCGATCGTTTTCGCCAAGCCTTCGCGCAGTGTCGTGCGGGCCTCGAAGCCAAGCTCTACCTTTGCGCGCGACGTGTCACACGCTCGGCGCGGTTGTCCGTCGGGCTTGCTCGGGTCGAGCACGACGTCGACTCCCAAGCCACTCACCTCGACGATCAGGCGGGCGAGATCGGCGATGGAGATCTCTTCGTTGCTGCCAAGGTTGAGCGGGCCAGTGACGTCGGTGCGCGCACCGGCGAGCAGGACACCTCGAACCAGGTCGTCGACGTAGAGGAACGAGCGCGTCTGTTTGCCGGAGCCCCACACGGTCAGGGGCCGCTCGCCGTCGAAAAGGCGAGTGACGATGCCGGGAATGACGTGGCTGGACGGCCGAAAGAAGTCGTCCCGTGGCCCGTAAAGATTGAAAGGGCGGACGATGCCGATGTTCAGGCCGAACTCCTCGCGGTAGGCACCGCTCAAGAACTCGACCATCCGCTTGGACCACCCATATCCGGCGTTGGTCGGTTCGGGCGCGTCACGGACTCCGTCTTCTTCTGGGGTCGGAGCCTGACTGTCCCGTGGGTACACGCACGCCGAGCTCACGGCCACAAACCGCTCAACTTGAGCGTCCCGGGCGGCATCGAGCATCTGGATGGCCGACAGCATGTTGGAGCGGAACAGGCTGCCGTGATGGAGCATGCTGTGACTGATGCCGCCGCCTTTAGCGGCCGCCAGGTGGAGGACGATGTCTTGTCCCTCGACGGCGCCGCGAGCCTCAGCCGCGTCGAACAGGTCCGCATCGACGATCTCGATGTCGGAGATGACGTCGGCCAGGAAGGAGAGCTTGGTCGATTCCCGAACGGGGACTCTTACTCGGGCACCCATCGCCACCAAGGCCTCGACGACATGGCTGCCAGCGAAGCCGGCCCCGCCCGTCACGAGCACAGACCGTTTTCGGTAATAAGTACTGACCGCCTCGTCTATTTGGCTCGTCATAGGCTATCGATTTGGCGTTGGGACAAGCACAAAGCCTGCCGTGATCTCGTCCCGCAAAACCCGCGCCCCCCTGGAATTGTCGGCCTAATGAATTACTTTGTTCATCCGTACGGACAAGTTCATTCCCCAAGAGCTGCTCAACCGAAGCCTTCGACGACCCAGACCAGGCCTCGTCCCCGGGGGCCTCAATCGCGTTTGGGCACCAGAACCGAGACAGGTCCCCGGTACTGAATCAGCGGGCCAGGACGTGCAGAGAGACCCTCGATCGTTCGGACCTCCTCGTAGTTTTCCTGCAGCGCCGTCCGAATGCCAGTGGGTCGATCCAGTAGGCTCCAGTCGTAGGTGAACGATCCCGCATGGTAACGGTGGACGATCACCTTCTTGTATCTCCGGCTCCGGATGCGATGCAAGAGCGGCTCGAGCAGGTCGTAGCGTCCAGCGGTCGGCAGCTCAAACATCGCGACAGCGCGGTCGAGGGCCAGGTGATTGGTGGGTAAGTAGGTCCAGTTGCCCCAGTCCATCAGGACATCCGCGGGGTCGTATCCTTGGAACTCGGCCTCGATGGCCTCCGTGTAGGCTCGAGGGAAGGGGGATTGATTCCAGTAACGCTCGTCACTGGCCTCGCCCGACGGCACGGTTCCCAATGCGAGGAACATCGCAGTGAGTCCGGCAAGCGACCAGGCAGAACGAACCACCGGAATCATGCGAACCGAGGTCGACGTTTCAGGCCACGCTTCGGGCAGCACCGTGAACAACCAGATGGCACCGACCACGGCACCGGGTCCAAAGTGATATCGCGCGTCCCATCCGGTACCGCTGGTCAGGGCTTCTGCGGTCAGCAGCAGGAGCCAGGGAGTCCATAGCGCCGCCGCCCGTCTGCTCGGAAATCTCGTGAGCAGGAGCCAGCCACCGATGAAGCCGAGGCTCAACGGCCAGGAACGGAGGAGATGATCGGTCGCGCGGGGAAGCGAGAGTTCGAAGCCGCCTGCACTCAACCCAAGCCGGCTTCGATCGCCTCCGACGACCTGGAACACCCAAAAGATGTAGTCGGGCCCCCAGAACAAGTAGGCGATCAGCACGCCGAGTCCAGTGAACGCAGTCGTGAATGCCACGAGCTGTACGAGACGACTGAACTTTCGATGATCGTCGATCAGCAGCGTGAAGAAGATGATCGGCGCCCAGATCAACGTGTACTGCTTGATGGCGAAGCCGATCGCCGGAGCGACCGCCAGCACGACGAGTCGAGCGAGGCTGGGTCGCGACAGGTACCAGATCAACGCCAAGAATGTCCCGGTCGACCAGAGAAGCACGACGGCGTCTGTGTGCAGAGCGTGGACCCATTGGCCCGTTCCGGGTGCCGTGGCCACGAGAAACAGCGTGAGCGCGACGAGGACGGACCAGACGCGCACCCGATCGTGGCTGGCATTCGGGATGAGCAATCGCCGCAGCATTCGCCAAGACACGAGACCAAGCGCGACAGTCAGCACCACGTAGCTCATCTGGATGAGCCGCAGCGTCGGCACGCTCGCCGGCAATTGCAGCACCTTGGTGACCCCGTAGGTCACGATCGACGCCAAGGGCGGATAGGTACTCGAGTTGAGGTCGCTGACGGGTGAATACAAAGGCTGGCCGCTACGGAGTCGAATGATGTTGCCGGTGAAATCGGTCTCTCCCCACATCAAGAGATCGGCGGGAAACGAGATGAACGGAGCAATCATTTGCAGGTAAAAGCCAATTTGCGCGGCCGCGAGAACGATCCCGGCATACAACGCAGGAACGGGACGCGGACGCGCACGCTCTGTCACAGTGAGAGAGCTGGATCGTAACACGCGGCGCAGTCTGGCTTGGTTGACACGTGAGCGTCGTCGTCACGATGATGGCAAGTCCTTCATGAACGATGCGGCTGGTCGAGACGCAGACGGGTTTCTGACTCTTCTTCAATGGGGGGGAAGCGTCATCGCCGCGCTTTGGCTCGTGATGTCCTTCACATATCCGTTTGGGTGGGACCAGGGTCTGTTTGCGTGGGTTGGGGATGCGATTGTTCGAGGTGGACTGCCATACCGCGACGCATGGGACATCAAAGGCCCACTGCTCTATTACGCGTACGCTGTTGCGCAATGGATCTTCGGCCAGCACCTCTGGAGCATCCGTGCCGTCGACGCCGCGTTCGTGGCACTCGCGGTCGTGGCCGTGTTCCGAACCACGGCCGCCCTCGCAGATCAGCGCGCCGCACGCTTTGCCGCGCTGCTCTTCGTGCTCTGGTACGCGTCGCATTCGTATTGGCATACCGCACAGCCAGACGGATGGGCTGGGATGCTGCTGATAGGTTCGCTGGGTCCCATGCTCGCCGGCTCCGCGCCGATCGGCGGTGCCCTCAACATGGCACGTGCCGGCGCATACCTGGGGTTCGCCGCGCTGCTGAAACCCTTTTGGGCTGTATTCCTGGCGCTGCCGATCCTCCATCTTGGTTTGTCCAAACGCGCGGGCTGGGGGTCGTCGTTGATCGCCCTCCTGAGTGGATGGACGCTGCCGGTTCTGCTCGCAATCGGTTGGTTTGCCTGGCACGGGGCACTCGACGATCTTGTCGACGTCCATTTGAAGTACTCGGTGCTCTACGCGGGCCTTGCGTCAGACAATCGGCTCAAGAGCCTCGTCGAGTACTTTCTGTCCAACCGAGTCACGACCATCGCGTTGCCAGTGTGCGCCTACGGAATCGTTGTGCTCTGGAAGGATCGGCGGCATGCGGCCATTCTCTTGCTCGGATGGCTGGCGACCACAGTACTTCTGGTCAGCCTGCAGGGTCGTTTTTATGCTTACCACTGGTTGCCGTCGCTGCCGGCGATGACATTGCTCGTGGCGGTCGGCGTGCACGACCTCTGGTTTCGTGCGAGGCCGTTCGCGCAAATCCTCTGCGCGATCATCCTCTTGAGTTGTCTTGCTCCGATCAGCCTCGAGTCTGCGCGCTTTATCGCTTGGAGCACGGGTGTGATCGATCGTCGCGGGTATTACGACGCCTACGGGGAACCGGGGGCCGACATGCGGGCCGTCGAGTGGCTGCGGACAAGCGGGGAGCCAGGAAAAATCTTCACGTTCGGTTGGCACTGTTCAGTGCCGTGGTTGAGCGGGCGGGAGAGTGTCTCGCGCTTCTGCTATAGCTTGCCGCTCATGATGGGAAGCGGAACGGAAATCCAATCCCGATATCGAGCCGAAGTGCTCGCGGCACTCAACGCCGACCGGCCGACGTACATCGTCATCGGTCAATTGTCGGAGCAGATCCTCGGGATGCGCCTCACGGTTGCCGACTTCCCTGAGCTGGCTGAACTGGTTCAAACCAAGTACCACCAGGTCGCACAGTTCAGCACCATCACTATTCACGAGATCTCGCATTGAGTACGGGTGGCCCGCGCCAGCAGCCAACTCGATCGATTGAGCGAATGCCCCAGTCACTCGCGGGGGCGCTGACGCTCGTCCTGCTGGCTTTTGGCGGTCACGCGCTGGCGTTGCAATTGATCGACGTCAAGCCCTACGCCGCTTATCAACACTACGAAACGTGGCAATGGATTGCGGCCGAACGCCCACTGGCGGCCACGGCCCTCCTCGTTCAGACCATCATTGTCGTTTCGCTTGGCTGGCGCGTTCGTCATGCGCTGGTGGCGATAGTCACCGGCTTGCTTTCGCGCCGAAGGGCCTTGGTGTTTCTCGCCCTCGCCGGTTTCTCGCTGGCGGTTCCGACGGAAAGCGTTTCACGCTTTCTGAGCGAAGTCGTTCTGGCCGGCGCGCTCGCGGCCGTCTCGGCTCTCAACCTCGCACTCGCGGCACTGGCGCTTCCAGATTCGGTGACGTCTCGCGCCGTAGCATGGCTGGGTGATCGGGTCACGCTCGGTCCGACCACAAGCGAGACCCGGCGCTGGGACCGTCTGCTCCCGGCTGCTGCCGCGATTTTGGTCGCTATACTCTCCGCGACCGCCAGTTACGTTGTCCTCGAACGCGTTTCCCACATTGAGGACGGCGTCTCGAATCTTTTTCAAGCCAAATACTTCGCATCAGGACATCTGTACCTGCCGGCGCCGCCTGATGTGCGATCGTTCCAAGTCGACCAGACCGTGATTCGCGAAGGCAAGTGGTTCGGCTATGCGTTCCCAGGCTGGCCGGCCGTTCTCGCGATCGGCGTGCTTGCGGGAGCCCCCTGGCTTGTGAATCCGATACTCGCCGGCATTCTGATCCTCGTGGGGCACGACTGGGTGCGGCGACGTACTGATCGGGGTACCGCAAACCTCGCGATCCTGCCGCTGACTGCTTCGTCCTGGCTTATTTTCACGTCTGCCGAGCTCATGGGGCATCCACTGACGGCCTTGCTCGTCCTGGTCGTCCTGTGGGCATTTGATCGGGCGATCGATGTTGATCACAGATGGGGCCCGTGGTCCGTCCTCTCGGGCTTGGCGACCGGCATGGTGCTGTTGACGCGAGCCTTTGACGGCGTCCTCGTTGCGGCTGCGCTCAGCCTCATGGTCGTGATCCATCGCCGCTCGACTCGCGCGTGGCGTGCGCTCGTGACTGCCGGCGCCATCGCTGCCTGTGTGGCGGCCCTCATCCTTCCGTACAATCGGGCGGTTACCGGGGACGCCACGTATCCGGCTCACCAGGCATGGACAGACGTCCGCTACGGCCCGGGCATCGACGTGCTCGGATTCGGACCGAGCGTCGGCATCCTGGAGTGGCCGAATCTCGATCCGCTTCCAGGCCACGGTGTCGCCGACGTGGTCCTGAACTGGAACAAGAACCTGTTCATGGTTAACGCCGACCTCTTCGGGTGGGCGCCAGGCTCCCTGATTTTCGTGTGGCTCGCCTTCGCGATCGGCAGTTGGCGCCGTGCGGACATCATGCTGCTTGCGCTTCCCGCAATCTATCTCTTTGGCTACAGCTTGTTCTGGTTCAGCGGTGGGCCGGACATTGGCGCCCGGTACTGGTATCCCATTCTCATACCATTCGCGGCGCTCAGCGCGCGTGGCGTGCGAATGGTGAGCACCGGCCTGTCGGCACTCCGTGCGCTGACGCACCCGGCAGCGCGGGTCGGTGCGTTCATCGTCGCAGCGACTGTTGGCTCAGCTGTTGTGATGCTTCCTTGGCGCGCTACGACGAAGCATTACCGCTACCGAGGAATCACCGGAGAGGTCCGTGAGTTAGCGGCGGCGCACGGGTTCGAGCACGCACTTGTCTTCGTGCGAGGTGAGCAGAATCGGCGCGACTATCCCGAAGCGTTTACCTTCAATCCGTGGACACTCGAAAGACCAGAAACGATCTACGCGTACGATGCGGGTCCGTCGAATCGGGCCGTCGTCGTCGCCCACTATTCCGATCGCCCAATTTGGGTGATAGGGCGCGACCCGCAGCGATCGGTTGAAGCGCCGCCGCTCCGCGTGATCGCGGGTCCTTTGCCGCCCGGCACGGTTCCGCCTTAGGCGCTGGAGCGGCGTTACAGACGGTTACGACCGCACGCGCCGAATCGGCCGGAATCGTTCGCGGGCAATCATCTTCACCAGCGCCAGACCCGTGTAGAAATTGTGCGCCTTCCGAACGCCGCCAATGCGTTTGGGTTCGCTGGCACCGACTTCCGCGATCCGATAGCCGTATTTCGTGAACTGAATCGAGCCCTGCGTCGGAAACGTCAAGCCGTCTTCATCGATTTGCATCGTCTTGAACGCCGCGATGCGGTAGGCGCGGTAACCCATCATGGCGTCGCTGAACCTGCCGCCGAAGAGCACGTTGATGAGGTGGGTGAAACACCAGTTCCCGAATCGAGTCGTGCGGGTGTCGTCGTCACTACTGGCGCCGTCGATGTAACGAGAGCCGATCACCAGGTCGTACCCTTCGGCAATTTTCGCGATGAGCCTGGGAATGGCCGCAGGGTCGCAGTTCCCGTCAGCCATGAACTCAATGACGACGTCACCTTGTGCACTGTCGATGACCTCGCGCATCCCCGCGCCGTAGCCGCGGCGACGCTGCCGCAGCACACGGAGGCCGTGCGTTTCGCACCACTCGATAGTGCCGTCGGTGGAGCCGCCGTCGACCACGATGATTTCGTCGACCCAGTGGCGTTGAATCTTCGGCACGACGATCTGGATGGCCTCGATTTCGTTGAGGGCCAGTATCGCCAACGTCGTCTTCATGCCGATTCGCGTAATCCTATGCGACAACGAACCGATCGCCAACAACAAGCCGTGCGACAATGACCGCGATGTCGACGGAATCCTGCACACAGATCACCAGCTGTCGTGTCAGCGGCAGCACGCATCTCGTGCCAGTCCTCAATCTCGGTCACCAGGCGCTGACCGGCGTCTTCCCTCGTTCGCCGACGGAGCCTGTCACCACCGGTCCGCTCGAGCTGGTGTGGTGTCCTGTGTCCGGGCTGCTGCAGCTCAACCACTCCTACAACCCGACCGAAATCTACGGGGACAACTACGGGTATCGATCGGGTTTGAATCAGTCGATGGTCCGGCATCTCGAGGCGAAGGTGCGTCGGCTTCAGTCGCTCGTCACGCTCGAACGTGGCGAAGTCGTGCTCGACATCGGTTCGAACGATGCGACCCTGCTGAAGGCGTACCAGGCCGATGGCATCGAGCGCGTCGGCATCGACCCCACGGGCGCGAAGTTCAAGCAGTTCTACACGTCGGATATTCACCTGGTTCCTGATTTTTTCTCGCAGCGGAATTTCGAACGCGTGTCATCCAAGAAAGCCCGCATCGTGACGTCGATCGCGATGTTTTACGACCTCGAGGACCCGGTCGAATTCGCGCGACAGATCGGGGCGATTCTGGGAGTTGAGGGGATCTGGCATTTCGAGCAGAGCTACATGCCCTCGATGCTGCGGACGAATTCCTACGACACGATCTGTCACGAGCATCTTGAGTACTACTCCATCACGGCCGTGAAGGCGGTTCTCGAGGCCGCAGGTCTCAGAGTGCTCGACGTTCAGATGAACTCGGTGAACGGTGGCAGCTTCGCGGTCACAGCGTGCAAGAAGGGATCGCGGCGGCGCGCCGACACGGCAATGATCAACTGGCTCCTCGAACAAGAAAAGCGGATGGGCATGGAGACGCCGCGTCCCTTCAGGGAGTTTGAAGACCGTGTGTATCGCCATCGCGACGATCTCCGCCGCCTGATCACCGCGCTGGTCCAAGACGGGAAGCGGATTATCGGATACGGCGCATCAACCAAAGGCAATGTGCTCCTGCAATTCTGTGGGCTTGGTCCCGAGGAGATTCCGGCGATCGCCGATGTCAACCCGGACAAGTTCGGTTGCGTGACGCCCGGGACACACATTCCGATCGTTTCGGAGGAAGAGGCCCGTGCCATGGAGCCCGATTTCTTCCTCGTCCTTCCGTGGCACTTCAAGAGCGGGATCGTCGAGCGCGAGCGGGGATTTCTGGAAAAGGGCGGAAAGATGATTTTTCCGTTCCCTGATATCGAGATCGTTTAGCCGAGCTCGATCGGGTCACGTTCAGCTTACGAGTGGTGTAGACGAGGCCCCAAATCACGACAGCGACACTGAGTTCCCAGAGCACCGCGTAGAGGTTGCGGATGTGGAATACGCCCTCAATGAAATTTTGCGTCCCGGGAGCCAGGCTGATGCCGATGAAGATTGGAAACGGAGACAGGAGACGCGCGTTCGAGAACGGCCAGGCCCAAGGGACACCGGAGTGCGGGTCTACCCACGACGAGAACATGTCGAGCACGAGGTGTCCCGTGAAGCCGAGCCCAAGGACGAGACTGAACCGTACGGCCAGCCGATGTTGCGCCAACCGGGCGAGAAGAATGGTCGCCATGATGAAGCCGCCGATGGCGATCCAGGTGTGGCTGATGCCGCGATGAAAGCGGCCAGGGTCACCGACCAGGATGCCTGGAAGGAAATCGAAATCCGCTGCGTTGGCGGCAACGACCAAGGCCCCGAGCAGGAGCAGATAACCGCGCCGGTCTGGCGGCTTGGGCATCAGCCCCGCAAGCGCAAGACCGGCAAAGCTGTGAAGAACCGGTGACGGCACGTCCTGCCTATTTTCTCCGATACTGAAGGACTTCAGTTACCACTTGTGCGCGGTGAACGGGGCAGCGCGCCGACTTGTCGAGGCGCCGGCTTTGGAGGCGGAGGCATGTCAACGCCCTTCCTCCAAACCAGAACGAATTCACCGAATCGACCGATCTGCTCGAAGTTGCGCGCCAAGTACTCGTCGAGCACAGTGGCGCCGATCTCCGGAATCTGACGGCGCCGCGCGGCCAGGATGTCGTTCATGACCGCCTTTGACCAGCCGAAGTCCCACAACACGGCGCAGCGAACCTTGAGGCGCTCGAGGTCGGCGATGATCTCACGCTGAATGTCCTCCCGATCCACGACCCCAGGGTGGAGCTCGTTGTACCGAGACGCAACGCGGCGGCCAGACAGATAGTAGAAGCTTTGATTGGAGATCACGACCGCATCGTGGCGGACCAGCCCGACGTAGATCGGTTCGTCCTCGGGTACGTGTTCTCGAATGAACGCGACGATCGGGTACGTGAAGGTGAATCTCGAGCGTGACATGCGAACGCCGGTCGTGCCGGGAAAGTCCAAGGTCTCATAGCTTTGGGTTCGATAGAGCGATCGAGCCGTCTGAAGGACCGGATCGACCAGCAGGGCTCCCGTGTGGATGACAAAGAGGCACGCCAGCAAGCTGCTGGCCCAAACGCGCGGTCTCGCCGACGCCCACGCAATCGTGCCCAGGATCACAGCTAAGATCCAGAGCGAAGTCGAATTCGTATTGTGTTGAACGTAAGCCGACGCGGCGAAGAGCGGCAGCGTCGCCAGCGAGATCGCGGCGACGGCCACAGCACTCGGGTCGAGCCTGCGATGACGCAAGAGCACGATGACACCAGCGACGAATACTGCCAGCGGCATGTAGGAGGCCGTCCAGTCGCCCAGGGTGTTCACGGTTTGATATGCACGGGCCGCGTCGAACGGATCGGCGATCCATTCTGCGACGCGCCGCCAGGGCCGAAATAGGGGCGGGTAGCCTTCTCCGCGCACGACGGCAAAGTCAGTCGCGGGGAAGACGATCAGGTCGCGCCAGGCATCCGACCGTGCCTTGAGCGCCAGAAACGACACAACCGGAAGAAGCGAGACGACCGCTCCGCCTCCGACTCGAAGAAGGACGCCGGGCGGGCTCACCCAGTGAACTGGCCGCCGATCAGCCGCGAGGAACCAACTCGCAGAGAGGCCGGCCACGATCCCGAAGGCAACGTAGAAGGCGACATCGTGTTTGAACCAGGCGCCGATACCGCAGAGGACTCCCGCGGCAATTAACGCCGATGCGCTCTTTCCTTGCGAGAAGGCAATGGCCCGATCCACTGCCGGCACGAGAAACAACAAGGCAGGTTCATATGAACTGATGCTTGGAGCGTAGGTCCAAAGCATCCCGACAAACGCCACCGCGACAAGGCACGCTGGCACGCGGGGGAGTTCCAGGCGCCGCGTGAGCAGGAACAAGAACGCCGCCACCGTCGCGACGATGATTTGATGAGCGAGACCCTGGACCCACACCTGCACACCGAAGAGCTTGAAGAGGATGGCTATGAGGTAGAAATGACCGGGCGCATACATCGTCCAGAAGTCTCGGTACGGCACGTCGCCGTTGAGAATTCGGAGCGCGTTGTTGATGGCTTTACCGTCCGGGGGATTCCACAAGAGCCCAGGCAGCTGCAGAAGCACGCCGACGACGGCGATCAGGATCGCGACGTGCCGATCACGAGCAACCAGTCGGATCCCGGGAGCAGAACTGTCTGTCGTCAATCTCGTGTCGGTCATCCCGAGCGTTCGATCTGCCCGCTGATGTTCTCGGGTTTCACGTCAGCGCGCATACTGCCGAATCATTGTATCCGTCACGGCAAGATTGGTGTCAGGTGACGTGGTCTCAGCGAGAGGCTCGCCCGCCTCGTGTTACCATTCATGCCTGCGTTGAATCCTGATTCCACCGAGCGTCGCGCCTGGATCTTCTTCCTAGCGTGGCACGCTATCGCAATCCTGGCGCTGTTGTTGGGTCTGAGCCAACTGGCCTCTGGCACTCCATTCTGGCGTGCGCCGCGAATCAGACAAATCGAGATCGAAGGGGTTGTTGTCTGTTACGGAGTCGTCACCGTCCTGCTGGCGATTTTGAACAGACGAGGTCGGCCTCCGTTGAAATGGGCGCTGCCTATCACGGTGTTTGTCTTCGGCCTGTTCTCGCTGGGTCTGTTATTTGCCGACCAACTGTATTCCCGCATAGTCCTTGGCGGAGGTTTGGTCGCGACCGTCGGGCTGGCAACCGTACCATTGATCGTAAGACGTGGTCGAATCGTTGCGCTTGCAGCGCTCGGGCTAGTGGCCGGGACGGCCGGGGCGATCAGGCTCGAGTCCGGCATCCAGCCTCGGCTTCGGAGCGTCTCCACTCGCCAATTCGTGTCGGCAACGTCCGACTTGGACATAACAACCTATCGCGGTTGGCTTCCACGGCCGCGCTCCACCGGCGGTGCGATCGTGCCGCTCGCTGACGGATTCCTCCTGGTGGACGCCGACGGGCGATTCGCGCGCTTGTCCTGGGACGATGGGGACGATGCGCTCACCGTCACGCCGCTCAGCCTTCGAGTGCCGACCAACTTCGATCAATTCGACGCTGATGCGCCGCCCGCGGCAATGCGGCGCCATTTTCGAGTGGCCGATTTAGTGGTGCAGGACGTGGCAGACCGTGTCCGGGTTCTCGTCTCGCATCATTTCTGGCACGGCGACCGAGGATGTTGGGTCGTTCGAGTGTCGGAGGCCACGCTGTCGCGCGACTCTTTGACTGTAGGCAGTCCTGAGTGGCGCACACTCTTCGAGGCGAAACCATGCCTCCCCATGCGCAGAGGTATCAGAGCGCCGCCGTTCCAGGGCTTGGAGATGGGCGGCGCGATGGTCTTGATCGATAGGACGCATCTCCTCGTCGCGCTCGGAGACCAGGGGTTTGATGGTGTCAACGATGAGCTGGCCGTGTCGCAAGATCCGGCAGCGGACTATGGCAAGACGGTGCTCATCGACTTGGACAACGGGAAGGTCGAGCATTTTTCTAGTGGACATCGGAACCCCCAGGGCCTGGTCCTCGATGCGTCCGGAACGATTTGGCTGACCGAGCATGGCCCACAAGGCGGCGACGAGCTCAACAGGATCGAGCGCGGGGGAAATTACGGCTGGCCGCTGGTCACGTTTGGAACGCAGTATACCGCTCCGTGGCCGTCGAGCCGTACCCCCGGTGAGCACACAGGCTTCCACCTGCCGACATTCACGTGGACGCCCTCAATCGGGCCGTCAAGCGTGATCGAAGCTGGATCACAGAGCGTGCCGGGCTGGGAGCACGATCTGATCGTCGCTGCGCTCAGCGGGATGAGGCTGAGCCGGGTGCGTGTGCGCGACAGCCGAGTCATCTACGTGGAGCCCATCCCAACTGGCCTCACGATTCGTGATGTGGCGCAGGGTGCTGGGGGTCGCATTGTTCTCTGGAACGATGAGGGCGTGGTGGTGAGCGTGCGACCTGCGCGCCAAGAACGCAGCGGCGCTCGTCTATTCGGATTGTGTTCGGCATGTCACCCAGTTGGAGGCGACCGTGACCAAAGCAGGGGTCCGGACCTCATCGGCGTCTTTCAACGCTATGTCGCGGCAGCACCGGGGTTTGACTTTTCGCCGGCGCTAAAGAGCGCCGGTGGTAAGTGGACCGAAGCGCGGCTGTCGGAATTCCTGCGTGACCCACAGGCGTTCGCGTCTGGGACGACCATGCAATTTGCTGGAATGCCTGACGAGAACGAGCGCAGTATGCTGATCGCGCATCTCAGGCGTTTCTGACCGACCGTCGGTTGAGTATCCCGGCTAAGGCTTGCCCGTGAAGTACCCGAACGCCTCGCCCACGCTCCACGCCAGGAGCAGCACCGCGATTGCCGGAGACGCCTGAACAAACTTATCTAGGCTTACACCCTTCCCCAGCTGCAGACAGAGATGGCGACCGAACAAAAGAAACGGTAGCCCAGCCGTGAGCACGCCGAGCGCCAACCTGGTCGACAGTCGAGACTCCCGCGCGCGGGTGTAGGCAAACAGGCGCCCCGACGCGAACCGCTCGCCGATGAGGGAACCGATCTTCAGGGGGCCGCGACATTGGTCGACCACCAGTTCGGGCGAAAGGTAGAGAGTTTCCCCCGACGCCTGAAGGGCCCAATGGACCGTCGTTTCATGATAGCGCTCGCTCCACAACGAAGCGGTCGCATCAACGGCCCGGCGCTTGTAGCCGACGTTGACGTCCGACACGTACGATCGAGGGCCTGCTTCAAACGGGCGCTGGTAACGGCTGAAGTCACAGATGTAAGCCGCCCAATGACGCACAGACCGTCGCCCGTTTTCGATCGCGCCTCCGATCACAGCGTGCGGCAGTCGCTCGTGTAAGGCGATCATCGTGCGTGCCCAGTCCGGGCGAGGCACTCCGCGATCCTCGAGAATGGCGACGAGCGCGCCTCCCGCGGCCCGAAGACCCGCCGCTCTTCGGCGGTCGTAGAGCTCGTGCTGACCCGCGGCGCTGGATGAGGGCCGCTCGGTGCCGACGCGCCCCATGCCGAGAAACTGATACCTCGGAAACTGTCGCGCGAGAGCCGGAATGCCTGCGACACTGTCATCCCATGGCACAATCGCGTCGAACGATGGCGAGCCCTCTTGGGTGGCGAGCGCCGACAGACAACGCTCCAACGTGGCGCCACCATCGACGATCGTCACGATCACAGACAGATGCATGCGATGAACGCACCGACCGCGTCAGGGATTATAGGTGATGGGGCGGTCCGCGCCTGTTCGGCTCCCACCAGACCTTGAGTGATCTACAATTTGTACGCGCGTTACAGCAGCCCTCAGTGCAGTGGTGAGCAACGCTGGAGCGACCCAGAACCCATGAACCCTTTCAATCGCGTCGCTCGCCATGCCCGCTTGTCGCTGCAGGCGCACTTCCCGCCCCCCAGCCCGCCGTTCCTCGTGTTGTTCATCAATTCGATCTGCAACATGAAGTGCGAACACTGCTTCTACTGGACGTCGTTGAACAAACGAGACGACTTGAGCTTCCACGAGATTGTGGCGCTCTCTGAATCGCTGGGAAAGATCGAGAATCTGAACCTGTCTGGTGGCGAACCGTTCTTGCGCAAGGAATTTGCCGCGATCTGCCGGCAGTTCATCCGCAAGAACGGCGTTCGACAGATTTACGTTCCGACCAACGGGTATTACACGGAGAAGACGACCGCCGCGATCACCGCCGTCCTCGCGGCCCCAGAGCTTGACCTCTTCGTGGCGGAACTCTCACTGGACGGCATGCCCGAGTTCCATGACAAGTTCCGCGTGGCTCCCAATTCGTTTGCGAAGGCGATAGAGACCTACGAGGCTCTGGCCGCACTTCAGGCGAAGGACCCCAGGCTCCGGATTCACTCGATTTCAACGGCGACCCAGGTCAACATCGGCGAGATTCGTGAGCTCACAAAGTACTTGTTCGATCGCTGCCCGAAGATGGATCACCACAACCTGGCGATCATTCGCGGCGATCGGAAGAACAAGTCGTTAATCCGTCCAGCGACACGAGAGTACGAGGACCTGTACGAATACGTTCGAAGGCTCTGGGCGCCACGCGAGGAGGGCCGGTACGGCGCCGTGGTCGAGCCGATGCTCCAGTGGGCAAAGGTCGAGACAATTGAGCAGGACCGGCAAGTCATTCCCTGTCTGGCGGGAAAGATTTCGGGTGTTGTCTACGCCAATGGCGACGTCGGTGTCTGCGAGATCCACCAGCCCGTTGGCAACCTTCGCAAAAAGTCATTCCCTGAAATCTGGTGGTCCGATGAAGCGCGCGCCCTGCGCGAATCGATCGCACGCAAGGAATGCCATTGCACGACCGAGGTTTTCCTCTGGTCCAGCGTCACGTATCAGCCGGTCCAACTCGTCAAAGCCATGGCGGCGACCCAGCCGTGGCGGCGGCCAATACCTTTGACACCTGAGAGCACGTCTTAGAAGACGACGCGCCGCTTGGTGGCGGTTTGAGAGTCCGGCGCCTTGCCGCTGCGCTAGAATCCGATCGGTTGATGGCGCTGCCCACGTCGCCCGATTCCCATCTGCCTGGCTTCACGCGGTTACGGTTGAGTCTCCGGCTCGCCCGGAGGAAGCCGTAGTGCCGTCACATGAACCCCTCGCGTTGAGCGTCGTGAATGCCCGCCTACAACGAGGACGAAGGAAATGTCCTGGCCGCGCCAGGACAACCCCGGAAACGGAGACCCGTTGACGGCCGCGTTCGAAGCTGCGCGTGGCGCGCTCAATGGTCGACCGCCGTCGCGATGACCTGTTAGACGCCGTTGATGGCGAGCTGCGACGCGGCGGTGTCTTCAGCCGCGGCCGCTTCGGCGCGTGGAAGTATGAGGTGTCGAATCAGGATCACTCCTTGATGCACGACGTCGAGGTCGTGGATCATCTGCTACAAGGCGCGAAGGAGCGCACCTATTACGGCAACATGTCGGATATCGCGTAGGCGACCATCAGAGCGCGCGAATCGCGCTATGCTAAGCTGCGCCGGAAGGATTCGAAATGACCGCACTCAGCCGCGTGTCGCCGGAACCCAGACAGCCAGAGCGAGAACGCGACAGCACAACGGCGCCTTTCGAGCCGCTGTTTGCGCGGGCTCATAAACGCGCCCTTGGCGTCGCCGTCGGCTTGACAGCGGGGATGGGCATCTTCCTCTTGACCGCTGTGCACGTCGCGCTGGGAGTCGATGGCCTCGACATCGGATTGCTCAGCCAGTACTTCTACGGCTATCAAGTGACGTGGAC
>JBOGIV010000529.1:0-10859 GCA_050747925.1 Vicinamibacterales bacterium | reverse complement strand
CGCTCGATCCGACCGGGCGACGGCTCGCCGTCGATCGCCGCGATGCGCAGGGCGTGTCGTCGGTCTGGCTGATCGAGCTCGATCCGGCAACGCCCACGAGCGCGCGCGTTCCCGCCGAGTATTGGAGTGGCGCGCCGGTGTGGTCGTCCGATGGCAAGCGGCTGGCGTACAGCATCGCCGCGGACTCGCCGCCCAACCTCGTGGTCCGCGATTAAAGCGGGTTTGGCAGTGAGCGTCGGCTGACCCGCGCCGCGACCATTCACTATGCCAGCGACTGGACGCCGGACGGACGAACGATTCTGTTTCGAGGGTTCTCCAACGACACCGGCTGGGATCTGTTCACTCAGCCCGTGAACACAGACGACGGTCCTGCACAACGGCTGTTGCAGACGCGAGCCAACGAGAGTGATGTCCGTCTGTCTCCCGACGGCCGCTCGATGATCTACACGTCGGACGCGTCCGGCCGTGGCGAGGTGTACCTCGCGCGGTTTCCAGAAGCGCAGGGGAGTCGGGTGCTGTCGTCAGGCGGTGGATATCGGCCGATGTGGCGTCGCGATGGCGGCGAGGTTTATTACCTCGCCCCCGACAACCGCTTGATGGCGGTCAGAATGACAGGCGGCTCACCGTTGCCCACGCCGAGCGCGCCGTCCCTCCTCTTCCAAACGCCGCTGTTCAACGGCCTGTACGTCCCATCGCCAGACGGCCAGCGGTTCCTGGTCGCGACGCCCGCGGCATCGACCGATGTCGTCGCGATGGAAGTCGTCGTGAACGCCCTGAGGTAGGGGCCAGGCCCCTTCTCAAAATCTGCGATCGGGAAAGTGCCGTGCCAGGATCGCAATTATGTCGAACGGTAGGCGAGCACTACGGCTTGATCTGATTTCGCGACACTTTGTCCGCGCTCGTCACAAAGTACGATTGGAAGGTCAGCGATTCAATCCGTACGACGATCTGACCCGTAGAACCAGTACGGAGGATCGTAATGAAGATGTCGCAAGCGCTGCCGTTGCTGACGGCCGCGATCATGCTGTCGGTGTGCTCGAGCGTCGCGAATGGTCAGGGATGGGGCGGAGGGTACGTTGGAGCGCAGGTGGGTGCCAGCCGGCTCCCCGCGCCCGAAGATGCGAGTGTTCGCTTCGACAAGAATCTGGACGGCGATTTCAGCGACACGATTCTGACTGCTGCCGGAGCCAACGCCTTTTCACCGGGCTTTTGCGCCGGCGCCGCTGCAACCGCCTTGCCTGCTGCCGGCTGTACCGAAGAGCGAACCGGGCTCGACATCGGCGTGCGAGCGGGCTACGACTGGAACGCCGGCGGATTGGTCGTCGGCGCACTCGGCGAGCTGGCGTTCCCCGATCATGTCGACAGCACGTCGGCCTTCAGCACGACGCCGGCCTTCTACACGTTCACGCGCGAAGTGAAGACCTTGGGCAGCGTCCGCGGTCGAGTTGGCTTTGGCGGCAATCGCGCGCTCATTTACGGTACCGGCGGTCTGGCCTGGGGACGTCTCGAGCACAGCTTCACCACCAGCAACACGGCGAACACATTCGTCGAAGAGGCGAAGGACAACTCGTGGGGCTATCAAGTCGGCGGCGGAATCGAGTTCATGGCTGGACGCTTGACCGTTGGCGCCGAATATCTCATCACCGATCTGATGGATGAGGATCGCCATACCGTTCGTGCTCGAGGGCCCGCTCCGGCAACCAATCCGTTCATCCTCACGAATGCGAGCGGCACCGATCTGCGGCGCTCCGATTCGTTCATGTTCCAGGCGATTCGAGCAACGGTGGGGTATCGATTCTAGTGGCGTAGGCGGAATCGCGATAAAGTCTGCCCATGGCGACCCTTATCGCGCTTCTCGTTTCCCTTACTGTTGAAGCCCCACAGGCGCCGATTGCGGCGACTGTCATTACCAAGGCCGAGCATGAGGCGGTTCTCAAGGAGCAGATCCCCAAGAACATCGTTGATCAGCCGATCAAGGCGAGCGACGTGCTTGGAGGCAAGGCGTCGGTCGCCATGCTGCATCGCGTCAAGGCGGAAACCGGCGCGCTGATCCACGATCGCGTCACCGAGACGTACTACATCCTCAGCGGATCCGGCACCATTGTGACCGGCGGATCGCTGGGCGATGCCAAGCCGACCGATCTCGCTCGAGTCAACGCGGGGATGAGCCAGACGGGAACGCGACAGGGGGGCGAGAGCCGGCGCGTGGGACCCGGCGACATCATCATCATTCCGGCGGGGACCCCGCACAGCTTCAGCCAGCTCGACGGGCCGATTAGTTACCTGGTTTACCGGTTCGAGCCGAAGTAGGAGGGGGCGAGACGGCCGCGCGTCTCTTCAATTCCCGCTGGACAGTCATCGGGATCGGCCTGCAGCCGCACGCCTTTGCGTGCTCGACGTGCCAGTTCACACGCTGATCGAGCGCCACGTTGGGAGGCATCGGATGGCGTTCGTCCCAGGTTTCGTTCATGGCTGCCATCATCTCTCATCCGGCGTTTTTTTTGCCTGATCCGCACACATGGAACCACGAATAATACAGAACCACGAACAAAACATCACCACGAACAGGACAGACCACGAACAGGACAGAACCACGAACGAGACCCCTGGGCTTTACCAAGAGACATTGACTGATGGCGGGTCGAGGCAACGCAGACAACAGGCCCGGCGTTCAAACTCAGCGGGCGAACGAGCAAACGCAAGATCAGTCGGTTCGAGCTGAGGCCGCAGCTTCATCTGCGGCGCTTTTTACGAGATCCTGAGCGGACTCGAAGTATCGGCGATGCGTCTTTCGAAGATCGGCTTCAGAGTGCGCCTCGAGCAACACAATTTCCTTATCTGTGTCGGTCACACTTTCCAACAAATCGAAATCAAGGCGCGTCGATTCCGCGTCATGGCGATCGGCGTCGTCAAACGCTCGCAGCGAGAGAACAGTGCCCGCACGCCGGTCGTATACGATCAGGAAGATCACCGCTGGCCACTCGTGAGTTGATTGTAAAGCGTTCCAAGCATCATAGCGAAATCGGATTTCAGACGTGCGAGGGCCGCTTTCTTGTCGGCGAGCTCCTGACGCAGCAACATGAAATCCCGTGTCACGGGTAAGGCGGATTCGAGATCCTCGTTGCGAAGGACATCAGTCGCGATTCCGTCTCCGAGAGGCTCTCCTCAAGGGGTTCCACAGTCGCCAAGAAGTTTGAGAAGTTGAGTAGTTCTCTTCGAATCTGTTCCGCCCCTCCCCCGTATTTCAGCTTTGGGTCAATGATATCCGCGAGCTTTTCGGAGATCTCGGCCCACAAATGCTGTTCATGAGTTCGAACCTGGATTTCTACCACTCGTTCGCGAATGAAGACGATTACGTGGACCGCGCGATAACCATGACTCGATTCGATACGTCGATCGTCACTCGATGTGCGAACGAAGGTTTGCTGAAGGCGCTCGACGATTCTGTTCTGTTCGCGAATCCCGTCGACAATTACCCGGAGGCCGGAGCTGTCCTGAATCTGTGTGAGTCGGATGGGTTGACGCCTTAACTTGTCGACGATAGCCGCGGTCGTCTTTGCTGGGCGGCCGGTTCCCTCTAAGCCGACGTCCGTCTTTACGGTCCCGACGACATCGTCGTACGCCGCTCGAAATGATCTTCGATATTCATCGAGTGCGCGGAGGTCTGCTTCGTCTGCTGTTCCTGCTCGCAGCCGGTTGCCGAGGCTATCGAGCTGCGTCTTGCTCAGCGGCCCTTCTGGAGTTGGGGACACGACTGTCAGGATACCTGAGCGTCAGGCCCTGAGCCTCTTCGTGAACTTTGTGTTCTTCGTGGTGGCCTTGACAGCTCTCCGGGTAGCTGTCCTTTCGTCGTTGATCTTTCTCGTGGTCAATCTCTATCGTGGTAATCCCTCTTGCGGTCGATCCTTTCGTGGTGATCCCTTCGTGATGATCCCTTTCGTGGTGATCCTTTTCGTGGTGATCCCCGTTCGCGGTGATCCCCTTCGTGGTGATCCCTTTCGTGGTGATCCCCGTTCGGGGTGATCCCCGTTCGTGGTGATCCCTTTCGTGGTGATCCCGTTTGGGGTGATCCCCGTTCGGGGTGATCCCCGTTCGGGGTGATCCCTTTCGTGATGATCCCTTTCGTGGTGATCCCCGTTCGCGGTGATCCCTTCGTGGTGATCCCTTTCGTGGTGATCCCTTTCGTGGTGATCCCCGTTCGTGGTGATCCCCGTTCGGGGTGATCCCCGTTCGGGGTGATCCCCGTTCGGGGTGATCCCCGTTCGGGGTGACCCCGTTCGGGGTGACCCCGTTCGTGGTTCCTATTCGGCCCGCAACCCCTCCACCGGATCTACCCTCATCGCTCGTAGTGCCGGCGGCACGCACGCGATGAGGGCAGCGAGAAGCAGCAACGATCCGGCGGTGACGATGGCGGCGGCGTCGGTTGGGGACACACCAAACAGCACGCGGCTGAGGATGCTTTCCGCAAATCGGACGATGGCGAACCCGAGTGCGAGGCCGACGACGATCAAGAGAGCGCTCTGGCGAACCACGAGCGCGCCCACTTCGGCGGGCTTGGCGCCGAGCGTGAGTCGAATGGCCAGCTCGCGTGTGCGGAGCGCGACCGACCAGGCGAACAATCCGTAGACGCCGAGAGCGGCGAGCAGCCCCGCGAGCCCGCCGAAGAACAGGAGGATGGTCATCAGCAATCGCGGCTCCGCCGTGCGCGCGGCGAACCGCTCGCCCCAGCTTCGTGGGGTGCCCATTGGGACGTTCGGCGCGTCCAGCTGCAGCGCGTTGCGAATCGCCGCGATCGCCGATGCACGATCGGCGCCGCGAACCGTCACGAACTGCTCACGGAACGTGAACTGACGGGTCGTGAAATAGAGCGCCGGCTCCACTGGCTGACCAAATGGCGAGTTCCGCACGTCCGTCACGACGCCAATGATCTGGAATGGCGTCGGCGGCATGTGCGTCGGCTGCGTCGGAGGTGGAACACCAGGCGGCTGCGGGCGAATTCTCACCAGATTGACACCGAGCGGTCCAATCGCGCCGCTGGAGGTCATGATCACGCGGCCGACGGCGCCATTCGAAAAAAATCGCGAGGCGAGTGTTTCGTTGACGATGACCACGCCCTGCGAGTCCATCTCGTCGGTGACGGCAAAGGCGCGGCCCGCTGCCATGGTCGCACCGAACGATTCGAAGTAGCCGTCGCTCACACTGTGGTATTGCACCTGAGGCGCGTCCTCAGGTCTGGTTGGAGCGGGTTCACCCTCGATGCCGAACCCACCCCGCCAACCAACTTCGAACGGCAGGAAGTTGCTGCCGCCGGCGGCCGTCACGCCAGGCTGCTGACGGATGTGATCGATGATGGCGCCGTGCACGCGTCCGACCTTACGCCAATCGCTGTAGTCGCGGCCCGACAACTGCACGTTGCTCACGACGACATCGTCTGCATCCACGCCGGTCGGTGTGTCCATCATTCGGCCGACGGTACGCACCAGCAGGCCAGAGCTGACGAGGAGCGCGCACGCCAGCGCGACTTCTCCGGCGACCAGCGCCGAATAGATTCGACGGGCGCCTCGCGAACTGCCGCGTTCGCCGGTCCGCAGGTCCTTCACCAACTGGCTGCGCAACAACACGAGTGCCGGGACCAGACCAAAGAAGATGGTGGTGCCGGCGATCACGGCCAGTCCGAATCCCAATGCGCGGATGTCGACCGATGCTTCCGCGAGTCGGGGGATGTCCACCGGCATCAGCCGCACGATGAGTGGAAGCGACGCGAGCGCGGCGACTGTTCCGAGCGCCGCGCCAACGACCGAGAGCACGCTGCTCTCGGCCAGCAGTTGAACGATCAACTGCCGGGGAGAGGCACCCATGGTGACCCGAACGGCAATCTCCTTCTCGCGTGACAAGGCTCGCGTGAGCAGCAGCGAGGCGATGTTCAGGCAGCCGATGGTCAACAAGATGCCCACCGCGCCGAACAGCACCATCAGCGCCGGCCGGTAGTAGCCAAGCTGTTCGTCGAGCAGCGGAACCAGCCGGCGACCCCAGCCCCTGTTGCTCGCCGGGAACTGCGACTCCAAGCGAGCCGTCAGCGTGTCGATCGCGCTTTGCGCCTGCGCAACAGTGGAATCGTCGGCCAGCCGCGCGACTGCTTCCATGAAGTGCGCGTCGCGGCTGTGTCCGGCCATGTCCCAACGCAGACGCTGCCAGACATCGATGTCGCCCGGATAGTTGAACTGCGGCGGCATGACACCGACGACGGTGTACGGCGTGTCGTTGAGCACGATCGGGCGTCCAACAATCGACGGGTCGGCGCTATATCGGTTCCGCCACAGTCGATCGCTGATGACGGCAATGAGCTCGTTCTGTACGAACAGCGGTCCGCCGGCGGGAAATCCGGCGCCCAGTTGGGGACCGACACCCAGCACGTCGAAGAGATTCCCGGAGACTTCGATGGTGTTGACGCGGACCGGATCCTTGCCGAGGTCCACGAGATTGATGCTTGGACGCCACCACGCCGCCGCGTCCTTGAACACCGGTAGCGCGCGGTCGTCCATGAAGTTCACGGGCGAGATTGGATCGTGTGACAGCCCTTTCTCGATGTTCCTGTCCCATGACGTCACGAGTCGATCCGGTTGCGCGTAGGGAAGCGGTCGCAGCACGACCGAGTCGACGACGGTGAAGACGGTGGTGGCCGCGCCGGTGCCCAGACCGAGGACGAGCACGGTGACGAGCGCGAAGGTTGGCTGCTGACGGAATTGACGAACCGCGAGTCGGATCGCGCTCAACACGTTGAGACTCCTTCCACCGGACGTCTGGGCCAGGGTGTCGGCCCGGCGCGCCTGAAGACGATAGGGGCTGCGCGCGGCGTGACGCCGGAGCAGCGAGAATGCGGATTCCTCGAGGGCCGCGAGCGCGCGCGTTTGCGCGGCGGTTTCAGTAGCGCTATCTTCGATGGCACTGGCGTACAGATCTTCGAGATAGGTGACCAGCTCGTCGATGGTGGCGTCGGGCAAGTCCACGTGCGATTTCGCCACGTGGCTGAGGACCGCCGCTCGCAGGTCGAACGTGGGATCCATCGTCTCGGTCAGGCCGGCTTGACGCCGGCGACGTGCGAGAGCGCGGCGATGAAGCGGCTCCAGTCTTCGCGATGCGCAGCGAGAATCTTTCGGCCGCCTTCGGTAATGCGGTAGTAGCGTCGTCGACGCTGGCCCGAGCGCTCGACCCAGCGCCCCTTGATCAGGCCGCGCTCCTCGAGCCGGTAGAGCGTCGCGTAGAGCGAGGCCATCGTGAAGTGCAGCGTCCCCCCGGATCGAAGGTCGATGCGCCGGCCGATCTCGTAGCCGTGCAGCGCCTGCTCGTCCACGAGGGCGAGGATCAGCAGGTCGGCGCTTCCCTTCTTGGCGGCGTCAATGGCGTTGGAATCCCCGGGACGTGTCGTCATATATAGGAATGCATCATATAGGATCGCTGATGAACTTAGACGGGCGTGCGGCGGGAAGGGTTGGCGGGACACCCCTGGGTTGCCTGAGCCGCCGTCGCGGGATTCACCGCCGTCAACCTGGCCACGCCGAAATCGAGCCGCTCGAACCCCGTTGCCTTCTGGGACGGATCCCGATCGTCCGCGAGCGAACAGGAGTCGTCCGAACCGGGACGTCATTCATCCCAAATCCCCAGGATCTCCCCGCCTTTGCGGGCACGCGGATTGCTCTACTCCCACCCATGACCGGTGACCTCCGCTTCGCCTGGCGCACCCTCTGGAAGAATCCAACCACGACGCTTGGTGCGATGTTGGCGCTGGCCCTCGGCATCGGCGCAACGACGACGATGTTCGGGTTGCTCAACGCAGTGGCGCTGCGCCCCCTGCCGTATCCTAATGCGGACCGCATCGTCGAGTTGTGGGGGAACGTCGAACGACAGGCAGTCGAGCGACGGGGCACCTCAATCCCCGATTATCTCGACTGGGCCGACAGGAGCCGATCGTTCGACCTGATGTCCGCGTGGTCCAACACGACATTCATCCGGTACGGCAGTGGCGCTCCCGAGCAAATCTCCGCAGAGCTCGTCGCCGGGGATTACTTCGCGATCCTCGGAGGCGAGCCAATGGCCGGCCGAATGCTTGGCAAGTCGGACGACCCGCAGGGTTCTCCGCTGGTCGCGGTGATCGGCGAGCGGTTGTGGGAGCGCGCGTTTGGTCGCCGCGCCGATGCGGCTGGCCAATCCATTCGTCTCGACAGCCAGGTGTTTAGCGTCGTGGGGGTCGTGCCGGCCGCTTTCAAGGGCCGGTCGGATGCCAGCGAAGTGTGGGTGTCGATGATCGCTCACCCATCGAGCGCGAAGCCGAGTCGGGGCAGCCGCGGATTCGCGGCGCTGGCGAGACTGGCCCCTGGGGTCTCGGAGGAGGCGGCACAGGCCGAAATCAGCGGCGTCGCGGCGCAACTGGCTCAGGCGTATCCCGACACCAACGAGAAACGCGGTGTCGAAGTGTCGTCGCTCGCCAACGAGGTGTTCGGTCAGATTCGCCCAGCCGTCTCGCTGTTGTTCGGCGCCGTCACGTTCGTGCTGATCATCGCGTGCGCCAGCGTGGCCAGTCTGCTGCTGGCTCGAACGGAGTCGCGCCGCCGCGAGTTTTCGCTTCGACGCGCGATCGGCGCCGACGAGTCGCGGCTGGTTCGACTCATGCTTTCCGAGAGCGCCTGGGTGGTCGTCCTCGGCGCCGGCGCCGGAATCTTGCTGTCGTTGTGGGCCGGAGACGCGCTGCTGGCGCTCAGCCCGGTTCAGCTTCCAAGTTTCGCGGCGCCGGGCGTGGACTGGCGCACTCTCGTTTTCGTGGTCCTGTTGGGCGTCGTGATCACGACCGGCATCGGACTCTCGCCGCTTCGCAACCTGAACCATCGATCGTTGGCCCAGGACCTGCGCGAAGGCGCCACGGAAGCACGTGGAGGTCACAGCGGACACACGCTTCAGGTGATTGTGGCTGGACAGATCGCCGTGACGGTCACGCTGCTCGTCGGAGCCGCGCTTTTTGGACGAAGCTTTGCGGCACTGACGCGATTCGATCCGGGATTCGACGCGTCGGGTGTGCTGACCATGCGGGTGCAGTTTCCAGTGGTGAGCGGCGCGCAAGCTGCGCCCCCGGGCCAGGCAGGTGGCTCGCAGGCACTGGCGCTTCTCGACGAGCTCCGCAGTGTGCCCGGTGTGGAGACCGTGGCGCTCACGACGTCAGTGCCACTTAGCGGGAGCAGCGCAATCTTCTATGCCGCCGAAGGGCAGGGCGCTGTCGATGCGACCAATCGCCCGCGCGCGTATGTTCATCGTGTCAGCCCCGGTTATTTTGAGACGCTGCGTCTGCAATTGGTCGAAGGGCGAGGAATCGAGAACACCGATCTTCTGCCAGACGTCAACAACGTCGTCGTGACGTCGGCCATGGCCCAGCGATTCTGGCCGGGCCAGAGCGCTGTCGGCCGCCGGATCAAGGTCGGCGATCTGGCCAGTGAGAACCCATGGCTGAACATTGTCGGCGTCGTCAAAGACGCAAACCTACGAGGCATTCCCCAGAATCCCACCAAGGATCCCGACATCTTCTTCGCCTTCAACGCGCGCCCTCGATTCTTCGCACTGCTGGCGCGGACCTCCGGCGATCCGGATTCGCTTTCACGAGCGCTCACAGCGGCCCTGCAGCGCCGTGACAGCGGTGTCGCGATCTTTGCGGTCCAACCACTGGCGACGCTCGTGCAACGGCAGCTGTCGGCCAGCCGCTTTCTGACGTGGCTGACGAGCGTTTTCGCCGCGACGGCACTGACGCTCGCGATCATCGGCATCTATGGCCTGCTCGCGTACTGGGTAGGTCAGCGCACACGCGAAATCGGTGTCCGCGCCGCCCTGGGCGCGGGCCGCAGTCAACTGATGGGGCTCGTGGTCGGAAAGAGCCTCGGTCTCGCCTTGGCGGGCGTCGCGATCGGCGGCGCCGCGGCGGTCGCACTGAGCCGCTTCGTCGAAAGCCTGCTGTACGGCGTCCAGCCGCTCGACATCGTCTCGTTCGCCGCCACCGCCGGCGTGATGCTCAGCACCGCGCTCGCGGCGAGCGTCGTGCCCGCGATTCGTGCGCTCCGCGTCGACCCGGTAACGGCGCTAAGGAAAGACTGAGTAGAGGCGATCCGTCAACGATCGGCAGGGCAACAGCGTCCAACCGGCCATGTTGGACTGGCTCCGCGACCTCCGCCATGGCCTACGCACGATCATGCGTGAGCCGAGCTTTGCGCTCACCGCCGTCTTCACGCTCGCCCTTGGCATTGGCGCAACCACGGCTCTCTTCACGGTGGTCAACGCGGTCATCCTTTCGCCGCTGCCCTTTCCTGAATCCCATCAGCTCGTGCAGGTCTGGCGAAGCGAGCTGCCGAGCCTCACCTATGGATCCGCGTCTTATGCCCGCTATCTGGATTGGCGGCGCGAGCAGCGCGCCTTCAGCGACCTGGGCGCCTGGTCTCCACGCGGGATGACCATCGGCGGCGTCGACGGTCCGGAACGCGTCGGTGGCGCAACTGCGTCAGCGTCGTTCTTCCGCGTCGTCGGCGCCTCACCAGTCATCGGCCGCTACTTTGCCGACGACGAAGATCAAAAGGGCGGAGCCAAAGTTGTCATCATCAGCGAGGGACTCTGGAGACGGCGGTTCCAGGCTTCCTCGTCGGCGGTTGGCGCCCCGATGCAAATTGATGGCGAGCCGTACACCGTCGTTGGCGTGGCCCCGTCGGGTTATGCCGAGGTTTGGCGACTCGACGTCTGGATTCCCCTCGGCGGAGTCGCCGACCCGAGCAATCGCGTCAGCAACTACCTGCTTTCGTTCGGTCGCATGCGCGACGGGATGACCCTCGATG
>JBOGIV010000528.1:0-6628 GCA_050747925.1 Vicinamibacterales bacterium | reverse complement strand
CAGTGTGGAGGCAACCCTTTAGGGTTGCCTGATTCAGGTTGGTATGATCGACGCCGATGGACTCACCCGCCGTCAGCCGCCTGCGGTCCGCCCTTGCTCGGCAGCCGCGGATCGATCTTGCCGGCCTGCCGACGCCGCTCGTCGACGCGTGTCGCTTTCGCGACGCGCTGGGCGGACCATCCCGTTGCCCGCGCATTCTGATCAAGCGCGACGATCTCACGGCGCTGGGGCTTGGGGGGAACAAGGCGCGCAAGCTGGAGTTTCTCGTCGCCGACGCGGTGGCTCAAGGCGCGACCACCCTGATCACGACGGGAGCCGTGCAGTCGAACCACGCGCGGATGACCGCGGCCGCGGCGTGCGTTGCAGGTCTGCGCTGCGTGTTGGTGTTGACGACCACCACGGCCGACCCGCCCATGGCCGGCAATCTGTTGCTCGACGCGCTCTATAACGCGACGGTCCGTTTCGTGCCGTCGATCGATCCCATGCTCGCCGTCGGCCAGGACGAGGCCGTCGTCGCCGAGGTCGTTGCCGAGGAGCAGGCGGCGGGGCGCCGTCCGTATGTGATTCCGATCGGCGGGTCGAGCGGCATTGGCGTGTTTGGCTATGTGTCAGGAACAGCGGAGCTCGTTGCCGAGCTGCACGCGATCGGTGCGTCGCCCTCTCGACTGTATTACGCAAGCGGCTCGCGTGGCACGCAGGCGGGACTCACGCTGGGCGCCAAGGCGTGCGAGGCGCCGTATCAGGTCTACGGCGTCGCCGTGAGCGCGGGTGAACCCGAGAAGATCGAACGCGCCAAGCGGATCGGGAACGATTCAGCGACTCGGCTCGGCATCGCCGAACGCCTGGAGTTGGAGGATTTGGTCACCGATCAAGGGTTTATCGGCGAAGGCTACGGGATTTCCACGCGCGAGGGCCTCGAGGCGATCGCGCTGCTGGCAGCGAGCGAGGGCGTGCTGCTCGATCCGTGCTACACGTCGAAGGCGATGGCGGCGCTCATCCATCACGTCCGCACGGGCGAGTTGAACCCGACGGATACGATCGCGTTCCTGCACACGGGTGGTGTCCCCGCGATTTTCACGGACGGCTTTGTCGGCGCGTTTATCCGCGAGAGTGGACAGTCCCCTTTTTCGTCGTCAACTTTGAATCGCAAACAGGGCCAGGCCCTGTAATCGAGGGCCAGGCCACGTCACGACTTGTCACGGAGGGCCAGGCCCCGTCTCGAGTTGTCTCTACTGCGCAACTGCGGTTGACGTCGTCAGCCCGCCTTGAATCGTCGACAAGAACAGCGGATTGAAGAGCAGCTTGAAGGTGTTGTGCGGCTGCCCGCGCCAGTGCGGCCTAAAGCCCATCACAACTGCATGGCCTTTCCCCACTTGCATGTGCGCGCCCGCCACTCGACCGGCGACGTAGCGAGCGCCACCCAGCTCCCATCCGCTGACCAGCAGGTTCTGTCGTGCGTATTCCGCGAACACGTCCACGTCGCGCGCGGCGCGCATCTTCCCCTCGGCCGCGGGCGGAACAATCTGGTAGGCCTGCGCGTCGGCGAACATCGCCACCGCACTTGCCTCCATGCCCGCCGCAATCGGGTTCGCGTTCCTCGTCGTGATGCGAAGCAATGATCCGGGTATGAAAAACTCCTGCGGGCGCGTGTCCTTTACCGTGTTCCGAAGCGGCAGGTCCAAGGCGAGGATGGCGAAGTCGGCCGCGCGATCCCACGCCACGACCCACCCACCTCGCTCGACAAATCGACGAACGTTGGCCGCCCCGTCCACGCCGATCCCGCCGACATACTGCGCCGGCATCGTCCCCGCCGCCGCGCCGTTGAGGATGGTCGTGTCCGCCTCGTCTGCAAACAGCAGCACGTCGTACGACGAGAGATCTCCGGTGCGGATGTCGGCGTTCCAAAGCGTCGTGTAGGCGAATTCGTATTGCTCAAGCACCCAGCGGGTCCAGCCCTCGTCCATGTTCGCGCGATAGCTGCGATAGAGGCCGATCTTCGGCGCGCGAATCGGTTTGAGGCCCGAGGGCAGCGCGTCGATCGCGTGGAACATCACGCCCAGCTCGGCACCGTTCTTCTCGACGAGATCGCGAGCGACGTTCTGCACGACCATCGAGTTGTCGGGCGCCCATGAGATCTTCGCGCCTGCTTTGAGCAGGCGGTTGATCGCCTTCACGCCCATGTTGGTGTTTGGCGCCATCGCAAAGCCAGTGGGTTGCGCCGAGGTGCCGGTAATCCCGCCTGGCGCCGGCGGAATGGCATCGACCATTTTCGTAGGGAGCGTGAAGGGCTCCTTGATCCGATCGATGGTCACGCCCATCTCGATGCTCAGCTCGTAGCCCGTCATGTCGTACGGAGGATCCGGAGGTCCGCCCGGATAGAGGCGTCGCTCTGGAAACGTCTTCGGGTCGATGAGATCGACAACATAGGGCCGGAATGCCTGAGGCCCGAGGACGTAAGCGCCAGCCGGATACTGCTTGCCTCCGGCGGTGAAGGGCGCCTCTGCCTGCCGCACTTCGATGTTGGCGACGCGGAACGTTCGCAGGAACTCGACACTCCTCGCGGGATCGTGCTGCGCCGCCAGATCGATCACGTAGGCAAACGGTCCGCCTTCAGCCTTCTCGCCTCTCGCGATCTGTCGGGTCCCCATTCGCCAGATGTTGTAGAGGTAGTCGTCCTTCAGCCGCGACGACAGATCGAGGACGGCGCGCGAGGCCGTGATCATGTACTCGACAGGCTTTCGAAACGGCCAGCATCCGCCGAGCCACGGATTCGTGTAGTTGACGCTCGGAGTCTTCGCCGGCAGGTATTTGTGCCGTTCACCAAACGTCTCTGGAATCTCTTCCGCCGCGTAGCAATGTGGCGTCGCCATGCGGTACAACGCCGTCTCGGTGAGGAAGCCCGCCATGTTGTGATAGTCCGGGCCGCCTCGCATGCTGCCGTTCCACCAGATGTCGTAGAGCATGTGGCTGCTGTAGCCGGGCTTCTCCTCTTCATCGAAGCGCTTCCGCATCGCCTCGCCGATCTGATTAATCGTGCTCACCACCAGCGGATCGAGATTCGGATTGACCGGGTCCTTCATCGGCGGACCCCAGATGCGGCTTGGGAACGGCCCCGACTGATGGTGGTTGTAGACGATCTGTGGGAACCATTCGAAGTAGAGCTGTCGCGCCACGGCTCGCGTCTCAACCTGCGTGAACATCGTCCAATCGCGGTTGTTGTCGTGGCCGATGTAGTGGTGATAGAGCTCCGGCGGGCTCGTCGTCTCGAAGGGCGTCCCCAGATTCTTCTGATACCAGTCGCGGACGATGTCGAGGCCGTCGGGATTCATCGACGGCATCAACAAGAGGATGGAGTTTTCGCGAACGCGTCTGGCCTCTTCTGACGCCGAGCTCACAAGCCACCACCCGAGCTCCGGCGTGTGCTGAGCGCCGGCTACTTCGGTTGCGTGCAAGCCGCCATCGATCCAGACGATGGCCTTGCCTTCTTTTGACAGCGCACGCGCTTCGGTCTCGCTCACGCCGCGCGCGAAGATGAGGCGGCGTGCGATCTCCTTATAGCGCGCGCGGTTCTTGATGTTGGCTTCGCTCGAGATGACGGCCAGGATCATCGGACGTCCTTGCGAGCTCTTTCCGATGTCTTCGACGACGATGCGATCGGAGGCGGCGTCGAGCTTGCGGAAGTACTCGACAATCTGCTCGTGGCTGGCGAGCTTGTAGTCTGCGCCCGGCTGGAAGCCGAAGACGTCTTGCGGCTCCGGAACTTTGATGGGCGCGGCTGCGCCCGACCGCGTTTGTGGAGGCGTCACTGCGGTTTGTGAAGTTTGTAGAGGCGACCCTTCCGCCTTCGCGAACGCTTCGGCGGACCGCCGTAGCTTTAGCGGAGGCTGGTTAGGGTCGCCTTGCGACCTCGCTTGTAAAGGCGACCATGGGTCGCCTGTTCGCGGCGTCGCTGAAATGACGACTCCGAGCACGACGGCGACAAGCGCGGCAAGAAGGGTGAGTCGACGCATGGAGCACCTCGATCGCGGGGATGCTAGCATGTCGGCGCAATCAGGATCGGATCGCGGTAGCATCCTGCCATGCCCCTCGGCATTCGACAGCACCCGGACGTTGCACTGAGAAAACTGGCGGCAGCGGCTCCCGAACTGCGGCTCCTGGTGCTCTACGGCTCGCGCGCACGGGGAGACGCTCACGAACGGTCTGACTGGGATTTTGCCTACGAAGCCGACGCGGGGTTCGACCCCGATCGGCTGCTCGCCGAATTGGCCGAGCATTTGAACACCGACCGCGTCGATCTCGTGGATCTGGGGCGCGCTGGCGCGCTCTTGCGCTACCGCGTGGCTCGTGACGGGGCAGTCGTTTTCGAGCACGATGGCGGACGCTTCGAGCGCTTCTGGCTCGACGCCGTCGACACCTGGTGCGATCTGGCGCCGGTGCTCGAGCCGGCGTACGCGAGCGTGCTGGACGCGCTGCCGCGATGAGTCCGCTCGATCGGGCGGTGCTGGCCGAACGCGCCGCCGCCATCGAGCGGCACCTGGCGCGAGTCCGCGACCGCCTTCCGGAGCATGCGTCGGATCTGGTGGCGGCGACCGATGCCTCCGACGCCGTCATTCTCCATCTCTGGCAAGCCACCCAAATCGTGATCGACCTCGCCGTGGCCGCCTGTGTCGTCCGAGGACTCGGCACTCCGCAAAACTACGCGGATGCGTTCCGGCGACTCGAAAGCGCCCACCTCATCGACGCCGAGCTGGCCAACCGGCTGGTGAAGGCCGCGGGATTCCGAAACATCGTCGCGCATGCCTACGGGAGCCTCGACATGGCGCGCGTCCATCGCGCCGCCTGGTCAGGGCCGGCCGATCTCGTGGCCTTTGTCGGCGCCATCGATCGACTGCTGCAGCGCCGCGACCCGGACTGATCGATCCCGCGGATGATTCACGTTATCGAATGAGACTCGGCCGACTGGATCCTGTTCGTACGGATGCGGCAGTCGCCTCCTATCCCTCGACGCGCGGGACAAACCGTCTGAGGTTTTCCGTGTCGGCCCCATCGAGAGACTTCACGAATGCATATTGTGTCTTGATGTTCGTGTAACCCAAGCACTCGTAAAACCGATGCGACTCAGTGCGGGTTGCGCTCGACCACAGACGCACGATTGAGCAGCCTTGTTCCCTCGCCCACTCCTCCGCGCGCTCGATGAGCATCTGGCCGATGCCCTGGCGCCGATGCCCGCGGTCGACTACGAGCCCACCAATGACGACAAACGCTTCCGCCTCGATGTCTTCCCAGAGGCCCGCGTGAATCCACCCCACTGCCCGGCCGTCAATTTCAGCAATGAGCAACAGCTGATCGGATCGCGAGAGGAGGCGGGACAGCCTCGGTGCCGCGTCAACAGACGCCAGTTCGTACCCGAGCTGACGCGTGAGCGCCGCGATGTCGTCGGCGTCGGATACCAGGGCCGGGCGAATGGCGAGCGCCATCATGCTCCTACTCCGCGTTCGCAAGTGTACGCGCCAGTTCGATGAACGCCGTGCTGAATCTCGCGATGGCGCTCGGGTCGATCGCCTTTGGCCCTCGATCGTCCAGATTGTGGAACAGCGCGTTGCCGCCAATGATGGAGACATAGCGCCCGCCCTCTCGATGTACGGCCTCCGCTTCGCCGCCTGGAATCGTGCCGCGTGGGTTGCGCCTATCGACACCGATCCCAGCTGAGGTGAGGACGCGGGTCAGCGCCGCATCGAGCTCGTCGTCTGACGCTTGAAGGGTCACGCGCGAATCGGTCGCGGCGCCGATGCTCGCTCCGAAATGCATCCAGCTCACCGCCTTTGTCACGATGCCAGGCCGCCGATCGATGAAGGCGTTGATGCCGAGGTGTCCCAGCTCGTGTCCGCTGGAAGCCACAAACAGCACCGTGCGTTTGGGCCGACTCGTTCGCAAGGCTCGCATCACCTCGAGCCAGCACGCGATGCCTCCTCCGCGCTCGCTGGCGCACCAGTACCAACCGCTGCGCGGCGTCATGATCACCAGTGGCGGCGCCTCAGGAGCAGCGCCCTCGATCGTCGCGATCACGTTGGCGGCCGTGGCCGACGTTCTCGCCACGTGGGCGATGAGTTGGACTTCGGCGCCACGCTTCGCGTGTTCGTCCAGCCAGGCCGCTTCCTCGCTGGACACCTGGAGGACCGGCGGACCGAACGGCGCGAGGAATGAGTCGGCGTTGCTCGGACACAGGCCGGGTCTGCGCCCGGCCGTCACGGCGACGATGGCTTGGTGTCGGGAGTTTCGCCGGGCGTCGCCGAGGGCGCCGGTGGCCGTCGCGTTGACCGCCGTCCTGGCCAGACCGATCTCCGCATTCGACTCCAGCGTTCCAAGTCGCCCTCGCACACCATCGTCGCCGGTGAAGGCGCCATCGAACAACGGCAGGCCTTCAATTCGTCGATCGCCTGCCACCAGGACGTTCGAAATCGGGTCGACCCTGTCGAGCGAGAACGTTTCCTGAATCGGCACCAGGCCCGCTTGTCCGACCTGATCACTGAGCCAGTCCCCAGACACCCGATCGACCGCGGTGCCGGTCCGATGGAACCCCTGTGCTTCGTACTCGTTGATGAGCTTGGAAATCCGACGCTCTACGGAC
>JBOGIV010000527.1:0-10299 GCA_050747925.1 Vicinamibacterales bacterium | reverse complement strand
CCCGTAGGCTACAGAGGATGCAGATGACACAGACGCGCTGCTGACGCCGATGAGCCTCGCCCCGGGCACTCGACTCGGACCCTACGAGATTCTCGCTCCGCTCGGAGCTGGTGGCATGGGTGAAGTGTTTCGCGCCCGCGATACGAAGCTCGGGCGCGACGTCGCCCTGAAATTCCTGCCGGAAGCGTTCGCGCGAGACGCCGAGCGTCTCGCCCGCTTCGAGCGCGAAGCCCGGACGCTCGCCACGCTCAATCATCCCCACATCGCGCAGATTCACGGATTCGAGGAGAGCGCTTCGGCCGGCGACGGGCGAGCGGGTGTTCGCGCGCTGGTAATGGAGCTGGTCGAAGGCGAGGACCTCTCACGGCGCATCGCGCGCGGCGCGATCCCTCTGGACGAGGCACTCGTCATCGCGCGGCAGATCTGTGACGCGATGGCGGCCGCTCACGAGCAAGGCATCATCCATCGCGATCTCAAGCCCGCCCAACATCAAGGTGCGGAGCGACGGCACCGTCAAGGTGCTGGACTTTGGACTGGCGAAAGCGCTCGAGCCGGCAGCCGATGCCCGGCAATCGGCCACTGGCGTCACCAATTCGCCGACGCTGACCGCGCCGACGCAGTTCGGAATGATTCTCGGAACGGCGGCCTACATGGCGCCGGAGCAGGCCAAAGGTCGCGCGGTTAATAAGCGCGCCGACATCTGGGCGTTTGGCTGCGTGCTCGACGAAATGCTGACCGGGCGGCGCGCGTTCGACGGCGAGGACGTGTCGGAGGTGTTGGCCAGCGTCATCAACAAGGACCCTGACTGGACCGCGCTGCCAACGGACACGCCTCGAGCGCTCAAGACAATGCTCGTGCGGTGTCTCGTCAAGGATCGGAAACGTCGTCTTGCCGACATCGCCGATGCGCGCCTGGAGCTCGACGAATCGACATCGCGTGAGGTTGCGGTTGAAACTCGACCCCCGGCCGCGCCCCGGTTACACCTCTTTTTGATGTTCCTGGCCGGCGTGCTGTTCGCGGCGACGTCAGTGCTGATGACGTGGAAGCCCTGGGTGGTCGCGCCGCCGCGCTCTCCCATGCGGTTGCACGTCGACATGGGCGCGGAGATTCCCGAATCGATTCGTGGCCTGTCCATGGCGGCCGTCTTGTCGCGCGATGGAACGAAACTGGCGTTCGTCGGACGACCCGACGAGCAGGCGAAGGTGGCTCGCCTGTACTTTAGAGACCTCGCCCAACTCGATGCGACGCCGCTTTCTGGCACGGAGAGCGCAGAGAGTCCATTTTTCTCGCCGGACGGTGAATGGATCGGATTCTTTGCGGACAGCAAATTGAAGAAAGTCTCGGTACGTGGCGGCAGCCCGATCACACTCGCCACGATCGTCACTCAGCGGGGCGGCGCCTGGGCGGAGGACGGCAGCATCATCTTCTCGCCGGACCGCACGGGCCCGCTGATGCGGGTCTCGGCGAACGGCGGCCGAGCTGAACCGCTGACGCAGTTGGTTGACGGCGATGTCACGCACCGCTGGCCCCAGATACTCGCGGGAGATTCCGCCCTCATCTATACCGCCCACAAGAGTGCCAGCGGTTTTGAAGGCGCGAGGATCGTGGCGCAACCGCTTCGTGGCGGACCGGCGAAAACGCTGCGTGGGAACGCTATGTACGGCCGCTATGTTCCGAGCGGTCACCTCATCTACATGACCGGGTCAACGCTGTACGCGGCCGCGTTCGATCGAGAGCGTCTCGAACTGCGGGGTGATGGCGCCATTGTCCTCGAAGGTGTCCAGGGAAACATCGGGTCGGGCTCGGCGCAGTTCGACGTCTCCAGCACGGGTGCGTTGCTGTACCTCCCTGGCGATGTCATGCGCAGTGAGCAGGCGATCGATTGGTTAGCCGCCGACGGGCGGCGGACGCCGCTGCGCTCGACGCGTTCGCCGTGGAGAAACCTTCTCTTTTCACCAGACGGGCAGCGCTTGGTGCTCGAGCTCAACGCGGGCCAACAAGGTGACGTGTGGATTTACGACCTGGCCAGAGATCAGATGAGCCGCCTCACGCTGGAGAGTACCTCGGAGGTCCGTCCGATCTGGTCCCCAGATGGCCGAGACATCGCGTTCCTGTCGGATCGCGAGCCGAACGGCGTCTACGTACGAGCGGCTGATGGTTCGGGCGAGGCCCGTCACTTGATGTCCGGTCGGAAGGAACCGATGAACGTCTCGTCATGGCACCCGAGCGGCAGCTTCATCGCGGGTTTTCGACCAGGTCCGGGCGGAACTGACATCTTCGTTCTGCCAGTCCAGCGCGGCGACACAGGGACCTGGACCGCAGGCGAACCGGCCGCGTTTGTGGCGGGGCCGTTCCGAGAAGCATCCCCGAGCTTTTCAACCGATGGACGCTGGGTTGCTTATCAGTCGAACGAGACGGGACAAAATGAAGTCTTCATCCAGCCATTCCCAGGTCCAGGGCCCAAGTTGCAGGTGTCTACGGATGGAGGGAACCTGCCGATCTGGTCGCGACGTCGCCCGGAGCTTTTCTACCTCAGCGAGAGTGCCATCATGGTGGCGACGTTGACGACAGTTGGGGGTGCGTTTCGAAGCGAGAAACCTCGCGCGTGGGCGTCGATTGAGTTGCGCGGCCTCGAGGTCCCCTTGCCCTCGCGTAACTACGATCTTCATCCCGACGGCAATCGCTTCGCGGTTCCTGGCGCACAGGAGGGTGCTTCAAAGCGCTTGAGCCAGGCCGTGCTCGTTCTCGATTTCGCCGACGAGTTAAATCGTCTCGTGCCCATCGGGCGCTGACCCGCCTTCGCCATGGCCACGGCGAGGCAGGCTCGCCTTCGCCAGGGCTACGGCGAGGGAGCCTTCGAGGTCGGTGCACCCCTGAACAGAGAACGCGCTTCGCGCAACGGCGCTAGACTCTTTCGGTTGGGAGGCCTTCATGACGAGACGGTCACTGTCCGGGTGCGCCTTTCTGCTGTCGATTGCGATTGCGGCCGGCCGCACACTAACCAGCGCGCAACCACCGATTCCGTCGATCGCGAATGGCGAGTGGCCCTCCTATCACGGCGACAACCGGAACCATCACTACTCGCCGCTGGCCCAGATCAACGCCAGCAACTTCAACACGCTCGAGGTCGCCTGGCGTTTGAAGACCGACAACTTCGGCAATCGACCCGAGTACAAGCTCGAGGGCACGCCGCTGATGGTGGGCGGCATCCTCTACACGACGGCGGGCACGCGGCGCGCGGTGATCGCGATCGACGCGGGGACGGGTGAGGTCCTCTGGATCCACGGCGAGCCCGAAGGCGCGCGCGGAGCGGCGGCGCCGCGCCAGCTCTCTGGTCGCGGCGTCTCGTACTGGACCGACGGAAAAGATCAGCGCGTGCTGTATGTGACGCCAGGGTTTCAGCTCATCGCGCTGGATGCGCGCACGGGCAACCGCATTCCGTCCTTCGGAAAAGATGGACGAGTCGATCTAAAGGCCGCGGCGGTGTTTGGTCGAGGGCAGCCAATCGATTTGATCACCGGCGAGATCGGTTTGCACGCGACGCCAGCTGTCGCCAACGGTGTCGTGATCGTCGGCTCGGCGTTTCGTGAGGGTCACACGCCGAAGACGCACGACAACACGAAAGGCCTGGTCCAGGCCTTCGACGTCCGCACCGGTAAGAGGCTCTGGACGTTCAACACGATTCCCAAGCCAGGAGAATTCGGCAGCGAGACGTGGGAGAACGAATCGTGGGCCAACAACGGCAACGTCGGCGTCTGGAATCAGATGGCCATCGACGAGGAGCTGGGTCTCGTCTATTTGCCCGTCGAGACGCCGAGCTCAGACTTCTACGGCGGTCATCGGCCCGGCAACAACCTGTTCGCTGAGAGTCTCGTCGCCATCGAGCTCAAAACCGGAAAGCGCCGCTGGCACTTCCAGCTCGTCCACCATCCGATCTGGAACATGGACATCTCGAGCGCGCCGATTCTGGAGGACATCACGGTCGGCGGCAAACCGATCAAGGCCGTGTCGATCATGGGCAAGCAGGCGATGGTCTACGTCTTCGATCGCGCGACCGGTCAACCCGTATGGCCGATCGAGGAGCGGCCGGTCCCGCAAAGCGATGTCCCTGGCGAGAAGACCTCGCCGACGCAGCCGTTCCCCACGAGGCCGCCTCCGTACGACCATCAGGGCGTGACGGCTGAGAGTCTGATCGACTTCACGCCCGCGCTTCACGCCGAGGCCTTGCAGTTGATGTCGAAATACAAGATGGGGCCGATCTTCACGCCCACCGTGATCAGCAAGGCTGACGGCCCGATCGCGTCGTTCCGATCGTCGGGTGGCACCAATTGGCCTGGCGGCGCATTTGATCCCGAGACGCAGGTGCTCTACGTACCGTCCTACACGTCTCTCGTGCCGGTTGGACTCCTGCCGCCGCCCAACACGGAGTTCTCCGACATCCGCTATGTGTTGGGCAACGCCGTGACCGGCGTTCGCTACATCATGGGCCCGGGCGAAAACGCGGGCGCCGATGCGCCGCCGCCACCACGAGGCACGACACCAGGCTTAGGTGGAGAAGTCGCCGGCGCCAATCCGCCGACGCCTCAGGGGCTGCCGTACTTGAAGCCGCCGTACGGGCGCATCACCGCGATCGACATGACAAAGGGAGAGTTCATCTGGCAGGTTCCGCACGGCGAGACCCCGGACATCGTGCGGAATCACCCGGCGCTCAAGGGTGTCACCATTCCGCGCACCGGTCAGGCGGGTGCGGTTGGGGTGCTCGTGACCAAGACGCTTGCGATCGCTGGAGACCCAGTGCCGACGACTGCCGCCGGACGGCCACGAGGCGCCATGCTTCGCGCGTACGACAAAGCGTCTGGCAAGGAACTGGGCGCGGTGTACATGCCGGCTCAGCAGAGCGGCTCGCCAATGACCTACATGCACAAAGGCCGTCAGTTCATCATCGTCGCCGTGAGCGGAGGGAATTACTCGGGAGAGTACATCGCGTTCGCCTTGCCCGCGAATTGATCTGGTTCGCTCCTGAAACACTTTCACGTACAGGCCACAGAGACACCGAGACACAGAGAACAGCTTTGGAAATACAAAGCCAGAAACGCGGGGCGCACATTGCCGCGGAGCCGCGGAGACATGCAAAGCCGACTCAAAACTCTTGATGAAGTTGATAGATTGACTCTGTGTCTCTGTGTCTCTGTGGCCAATGTCAGTGACCGTCGATCCAATCGCAGATGTTCTCGTGATCGGTGGCGGGCCCGCTGGATCGAGCGCGGCGAAGTTGCTCGCCGGCTGGGGACATTCCGTGCGGCTCGTCAAGCGTCCAGCCGGTGACGCTCGGCTCGCTGAGTCCCTGCCACCAAGCTGCGGCAAGTTGTTCGATGCGATCGGCCTCCGGAACGCGATCGATCAATCCGGTTTCATTCGATCCACAGGCAACACGGTGTGGTGGGGAAGCGATGTGCCCCGCGTCGAGCTCTTCGCCGACGGTGGGCGCGGGTGGCAGGTCGAGGCCAACGCTCTCGCGTCGCTGCTCCTGGACGAGGCGACGCGCACGGGAGTGACCGTCGAGCGCCGAGTGTTTACCGCCGACGAGTCCCGAGCCCCGAGTCCCGAGTCCCGAGCCACGAGTCCCGAGCCCCGATCCCCGAGTCCCGATCCCCGATCCCCGTTCCTGTTGGATTGCAGCGGCCGCGCCGGCGTGCTGGCGCGCGCGTACGGTCTCCGTCAGTACGACGAAGGACCGCGCACCATTGCGTTGGTCGCGAGCTGGCACTCCGAACGAGACTGGAACGTTCCAGACGCGAGCCACACGATCGTCGAGTCCTACGAAGGCGGGTGGGCGTGGTCGGTGCCGACCTCGACTCAACACCGGCATATCGCCGTCATGGTCGACCCACAACGCTCGGGTCTTACGCGCGGTAGCGCTGCTCGAGAGGTGTATCTCGCTGAGATGGCCAAGACCCGCGAGTTTCGATCGCTGGTCCACGATGCGACGTTCGAGTCAGGACCTTGGGGATGGGATGCGTCGATGTACCATGCCCAGCGCTACGCGGATGATGGCTGGCTGCTTGCCGGCGACGCGGGTTCGTTCATCGATCCGCTGTCATCGGCTGGCGTGAAGAAGGCGCTCGCGTCCGGGTGGCTTGCCGCCGTGGTCACCCACACGTGTCTCACCCGACCCGAGATGCGTCAGCATGCGCTCCGCTTTTTTGGGGACCGCGAGACGGAGATCCATCAGCGCTTCGCAAGAATGGCGCGGCGCATGCTCGCGGATGCCGCGGTTGGGCACTCCCATCGATTCTGGGCCGATCGGTGGGACGAAACGCACGAGGGGCCTCTCGAGTCTGACGGTGAAGCTGCGGAGGTGCGGGGGGCGTTCGAACGGCTGCGGCAGTCGTCGGTGTTCAACGTGCGACGAGGCGCCGGCGTCCTCGTGGAACCGCGACCGGCCGTGAGCGGGAGCGAAATCGTCCTCGAGCGTCGCATTGTCAGCGCGGATCGCCCATCCGGCATTCGCTTCGTGCGCGATGTGGACGTCATCGCGCTGATCGACCTCGCTCCTCAGTATTCGGCGGTACCAGATCTGTTCGATGCCTACTGCCGCAGGAGCGGGCCGGTCGGGCTACCTGACTTTCTTCGCGCCCTCGCCACGACGCTGGCCAAAGGCTGGCTTGTGTCACAATGAACGACCGTTCTCGGGAGCCGGGAGCCCGCCGCCGCGGCCGAAGGCCGCTCCCGGCGAGGCCTCGCCGAAGCTCGCGACGCGAACTCTTGCGAGCGAAGGCGGGTCGGTGGTCGTTGGTCGGTTAGTCGGTGGTTCATAGAGAGAGGTCCGGCGTGAGGCGTACGACTTGCGCTCTTGGTGGCTCAGCCCTTCTGTTGTTGACCCTGCTCGGGGTCAGCGTTTCCACCGAGCAACCTGCGTCGCCGCAGCAATCCGGAGCGCCCACGGCAAAGCCCGAAGAGGGGATTGCCGTCACCGATCAGACCGTCCAGAAGGCGTGCGGCTCCTGTCATCGGCCCGATGACAAAGGGCAGATGTCGCGCATCTCGTTCCAGCGCAACACGCCTGAAGGCTGGCAGTCCACGATTCAGCGCATGGCGAGTTTGAACGGCCTGCAGATCGATCCGCAGATGGCTCGGCAGGTCGTGAAGTATCTGTCGAACAACCACGGCCTGGCGCCTGAAGAGGCCAAGGCCGCGTCGTTCGAGGCCGAGCGGCGGCTCATCGATTACAAGTACACCGCGAACGCTGACACCGAATCGGCGTGCATCAAATGCCATTCGATGGGCCGCGTGATTTCGCAGCGGCGCACGAAAGGCGAATGGGATCTGCTGATTGCGATGCATCGCGGATGGTATCCGCTCGTGGACTTCCAGGCGTTCCGTCGCGGCGGACCGCCGCCCCGCGACCCCTCACCCGATGGCCGCCCACCCGACGTGCGGCATCCAGTCGAGAAGGCGCTCGACCACTTGTCAAAAGCGTTTCCGCTCAAGACGCCCGAATGGCAAGCGTGGTCGGCGAACATGCGGCCCGCCCGACTCGACGGCACGTGGACGTTGAGTGGATGGGACCTTGGCAAGGGCGCCATCTACGGCAAGGTCACGATCGCCGCTGAACCGGGATCGGTCGACGAGTTCACGACGACGATCGCATATCGC
This sequence comes from Vicinamibacterales bacterium, assembly GCA_050747925.1. Lineage (GTDB taxonomy): Bacteria > Acidobacteriota > Vicinamibacteria > Vicinamibacterales > UBA2999 > 12-FULL-67-14b. The sequence continues at coordinate 2,643 of JBOGIV010000527.1, read as the reverse complement.
GTCGCGCGGACGGGCGAGATGGTCTCGCGCACTGGCCGCGGGATCGTCTATACCGGATTTCAGTGGCGCGGCCGCTCGGCGAAGGGCAGCCCCTCGACTGCGCTCGGGGCAAGCGACGAGTCCGCGCTTCGCGAGGTGATGTTCGTCGATCGCGATTGGCGATCGATTGAGGGCCGCTGGTTCACGGGCGGTTACGACGAAATCGGCCTCGATGTGCGACTCGAGCGCGCGGGCGCGGAGACTCGATTGCTGGGAACCGATCGCACGGCCCTTCGCACCGGCGCGTCGAATCAAGAGCTCAAGGTCTACGGCGCGAATCTGCCGTCGACGCTCAGACCCGCCGACATCGATCTCGGCCCCGGTCTCACGGTGACGAAAGTCTCCTCGGTCACGCCCGATCTGGCCACCATCGTGGTCGACGTCGGGTCGGCAGCGGCCATTGGCGCGCGCGATCTCTTCGTGGCCGGGGCATCGAAGCCCAAGGCGCTCGCCGTCTACAACCGCGTCGACGTAATCAAGGTGAAGCCAGAATGGGCGATGGCGAGAGTCGGCGGGGTGACATTTCCGAAGATGCTCGCGCAGTTCGAAGCGTGGGCGTTTCACAACGGCGCCGACGGCCGGCCCGACACGCCGGACGACATCAACCTCGGCCTGGTCGAAGCCGCCTGGAGCATGGAGGAATACACCGCGACCTACGGCGACGACGATGTGAGTTTTGTTGGGGACCTTGATGCCGGCACGGGGCGCTTCATCCCAAATATCGAGGGTCCGAATCCCGAACGGCGCGGACAGCGAAATAATATCGGCGACGTGTGGATCGTGGCCAAGTATGCGGCCGATGCGGGCGATGGCAAGCCCGCGAACACGATTCGCGCGCGGGCGCACCTGCTGGTGACCGTTCCGCTGTACATACGCTTTGATCCGACGGTGGAACGATGAGCGTGATCGGCCTGCGTGAGTTTCATCCCTTCGAAGCGGCGGGACGCCGGTTTGTCTACCTGGTCCCGAGCGCGGCGGTGTTCGCGTTGGATGACTGCTCAGAGGCGGTCGTCAGCGAGCTTGGTGCCCGTCCGCGTGCCGCATCCGAGCTCACCCACGATCTGGCGGCGCGATTCGATACGCAAGAAGTCGCGGACACGATTGCTGAACTGCTGCGGGTTCGAGTGCTGGGCCAATCGTCCACGAGGCCTTCGAGTCTGCCGCCCAAGGTCATTCCGCTCAAGCCGGTTCCGCTGCAGACCCTGGTGGTGAACGTCACCAATCAATGCAATCTCGCCTGCACCTACTGCTACGAGTACGGCGAGGACAAGATCGTCGACACCGAGAATGGCCAGCAGCCCAAGTTCATGAGCGAAGCGACGGCTCGTGAGAGCGTCGAATTCGCGCTCCGGGAGTCGCGCGAGAGCAAGCACGCCCACATCACGTTCTTCGGCGGCGAGACGCTGATGAACTTCCCCGTGCTCAAGTCCACCGTTGCTTACGCGCGGAGGCGGGCGGCCGAGGTCGGCAAGGAAGTGGACTTCAGCCTCACGACCAACGCGACGCTGCTTCGCCCGGAAATCATCGACTTTCTGGCTGACGAGCGCGTCGGCGTCACCATCTCCATCGACGGCCCGGAAGAGCTGCAGAACAAATTTCGCGTCTTTCACAACGGCGCCGGCAGCTACGCGGTGATCGCGCCGAAGATCAAGGCGCTGCTCGCGCGTCACCGGACGCGGCCGATTGGCGCGCGCGTCACGCTCACCAAGCAGACGCTCGACGTCAGTCGCATCTATCGACACCTGACCGACGAGATGGGTTTCTGGGAAGTCGGCTTCGCGCCGGTGACGACCGCACCGGGCCGCGACTATGCAATCGCCGATGGCGGGTTCGATCACCTGCTGGGTCAATTCCGCGCGCTGGCCGCCGACTATCTCGCGGCGTCGCTGAACAACAAGCATCACGGGTTCTCCAACGTTCGGGAAACGTTGCAGGAGATTCACCAGGGGCACGCGAAGGCCTATCCCTGTGGCGCGGGTCTTGGGCTGATGGGCGTGTCAACCGACGGTCGGGTGGCGCTCTGTCATCGATTCGCCGGCTCCGACGATCACGGTTTTGGCACCGTGCGCGACGGCGTCTCGTGGGAGAAGCAGCACGCGTTTCTCGAATCGCACCACATCAACAACAAGACCGATTGTCAGACGTGTTGGGCTCGTCCGATTTGTGCAGGCGGCTGCTATCACGAAGCCAACACGCGCTATGGATCGACCGACCGTCCGAATCTCCACTACTGCGAGTGGATTCGCGGCTGGACGCACACGTGCCTGGAGATTTACGGCGAGCTCGCCGAGCGCAACCCGGCGTTCCTGCGCCAGTTCGATGACGAAGCCGTTCCGGAGAAGGTGTCATGAAGCATCTGAAACCAATCAATCGCAAGGCTGAGCGCGTGGAGACGGCGACGAAGGATGTTGTCGCCCTTCAACAAGGCCCACCGCAGCAGCCCGAGCCGCATATTCCCCATGGCTGTTCGCTCGTCTTCTCGCCCGGATGGGAAGCCGACCGCAACGGCGGCACGGCGGGCCTGTGCCAGCCGGTCGAACGCGATTTGTTCGATTGCCACATGGGCTGCTTCTGGCCGGCGCAGGTGCCCGACCAGTTGAATCA
>JBOGIV010000526.1:0-4771 GCA_050747925.1 Vicinamibacterales bacterium | reverse complement strand
GGCTAGCCCTGAGCAAGGCGCGCCAGCGCCGCGTCGAAGCCGGCGTCCCTTATCCAGCCGGCGCATTGTTCACTTGTGGCACTGCGCTCGTGAATAATGCGGGCTAGGAGCTGGTCTGCGTCATCTGTGGCCCTAGTCGTCGAGCACGAACGTGACCATCATGTTCACCTGATACTCGGACACCTTCCCTTTGCTACAGCGAATCTGCTGCTCTTTGATCCAGGCACTGCGCACGTTGCGCAACGTCTTGAACGCGCGTTTCAGACCCTGCTGAATCGCATCCTCGAAGCTCTTTGAGGATGTCGAGCTGATTTCGGACACCTTGGCGACTGACATGCGTCCTCCTTCGTAAACGCATTCTGTGAGCATTGCCGTTGCCGTGTCATCAGGGATTATCGGGGTGTGACCGGCATCAACTATCCCTGGACCCTCTTTCAGGGTGCGCCGAACTACGGATGCGATTTCGGCCTCAACATCTGGCGGACGCACACGGGCGTCACCGCGCATGCCGACGAGGTCCGTGCGGATTTCGACGCCATGGCGTCGATTGGCCTCGAGGTCGTTCGCTGGTTCGTGTTTTGTGATGGTCGAGGTGGAGTGCGGTGGGATGACGCGGGCGAGGTCGACGGCCTCGCCGCCGGGTTCTTTGACGACATGGACGCCGCGCTCGAGATTGCGGGTGACACAGGCGTCAGGCTGTGCCTGGTGTTGTTCGACTACTCGTGGATGCTGCACCGCGAGGAGCTCGATGGGGCAGGCGCGCTTCTGTTCAGGACACGACCCGATCTCTTGATCTCGCCGACTAGCTGCCGGCGCGTGATCGAAACCCTCGTTGCGCCCGTGCTCGATCGCTATGGTTCAGGTGGTGAGAAGCAGGCGCTTGGTGACTCCATTCACTCATTCGACATCGTGAACGAGCCCGATTGGGTCACGCGTGGACTGGCGCCCGATCGATCACGTGACGCGGCGACGGGCAAGCGGCGACTGCTACGACCATTCTCCAGGCCTGAGCTCCGCGCATTTGTTGGCCGCGTCGCCGAGCGGGTCCACGAGAGAACCCGGGCGCTCGTGACCGTGGGCGGTGGTCGAGTGCGCTTCGCTTCTGAGTGGGATGATCCGGCCTACGAACTCGATTTCGTCCAAGTCCATTCCTATCCCGACCTTCGTCATCCGCGGCGTGATGCGACGCTGATGGGTCGCTCGATGGCGTCGCTTGGCCTCTCGAAGCCCGTGCTCATCGGCGAGTTCCCCGGTCGCGGCGACCGCGCCCACCCACCAGACCATCATCCTCCGCCGTTTTCGCTGGAGGATTACCTCGACCTCGCGCGCGATGGCGCTTTCCTCGGGGCCTGGCCGTGGAGCTTCAAGGGTGTAGATCAGTTCGGCGCGGTCGACGCCGAGGCGATGCGCGCGTGGATTGAGGAGTCGCAGTGATTCCCTCGACCACGCTTGACCCCGAGCGCAGTCGAGGGGTTGCTATCCGCCGTTCGCGATTCGACTCGAGGATCACTCCCGGCTTTTCCCACCCGCCCTACCAGGCCTACCTGGCCCACCAGCCCACCGGAACTCGCATCAACTCGAGTTCCGGTTTAGAACTTGTACCGCACGCCCAGACGGAACACCCGCGGCGCGATGATCTCGGTTGGCTGCAGATACGTCGAACCGTTGCGGTTCGTCTGCTCGGTGATCGTGCTTATGTTCAGCGTGTTGAACAAGTCGAACATCGCCTCGACCGACTGGTTCTTCCAGAGCTTGAAGGTCTTGGACACCCGGTTGTCCCAGATCTTCACCCAATCGTACCGATCGACATGCGACTCTACTCGCACCGTCACGAGCGTATTGTTCCCGTCTCGGATCTGGACGTCGCGGCCGTGCCACTCACCGCTCTGCCCGACAAACGACCCCGCGTACAACAGACCCCATGGCAGTTGATACGATCCGCTCAGGCGCAGCGCGTGGTTCCACTCCGGCACGCGGCGCCTGAACGTGTTGGTGTTGGCGCCGCCGGTCGCCGTCCCGCTATCGCCGGGCCCGTAGATCGCCTCGTTCGGGCTGCGGGGAGCGATGTCGCGCAGATCCCGACGGTCGGTGTTGAACGCGAAGAGGAACGACCAGTTGCGTGAGTACTGCTTGTTGAACGTCACGCCGTACGCGTCGTACTTGTTCCGGCTCTCACTATCCGTCAACTGGATGATGCGCTCGACGCTCTGACCAAAGGTCGGGAAGGTCCGCGGAACGGAGTAGATCACCAGCGGCTTGTCGTCGGACGTGCCGGTGATGTTGTCACGGCCAGGATCCACGCCGGGCGTGATCACCGTGTAGGCGTCGTACGGGAGCGCCAGATTCAAGCGCTTGTTGCCCTGGCCATCGGTCTTCCTGACGTAGTTGAGCTGGATCGTGATGTCCCGGCTGACGCCGATATCGAATCCTGCCGTGTATTCATCCACGAACGGGCCAAGCAGGCCCGGCGCGATCGAGCGGTTGGCGCCGCCACCGGTGGTCGACGTCAGGTTGGCGGCGATGGGCACATATGGGATGCTGCCGTCCCAGTTCGAATAGGTCCTGGTGATGATCGCGTTCGGGTTGACGTCGCTGGCGTTGGCGCCAGGATTTGCCGACGCTCCGGAGCTGCCGCCGACATAGCGCCCGTAGCTGGCGCGAACGGCCAGGCGTCCCTCACCGGTCAGGTCGTAGGTCGCCGAGAGGCGAGGCACGAACGTGCTGTAGATGGGATAGTTCTCCTCGCCCTTGTACTCGACGATGTTGCGTGTCGCGAACGGGCCGGCGCCCGGGTTGCCCTGCGTGGGGAGGAAGCTCGAGTAGCGGTCGTAGCGGACGCCGACGTTCAACGTGAGACGATGCGCGATCGAGATCCGATCGTTGACATAGCCCGAGTGATACCACTCGCCTGACGCCGTCGTGTTCGGATAGTCATAGACCAGCACCGAATCGGGTCTCAGGAAGCAGCCATCGTAGTGAGCGGCCTCGTTGCACGCCGCGTCTCCGGTGAGACTGCGATAGCGGTACTGCTGCTGGTTCGGATACCCGAGGTTGTCGGTCTCTTGCATGTTGCGCCAGCCGAGGTAGCCGGTCTTGAGCTCGTGCTTCTGCCCCCACAGGTCCGCGAAGTGCGCATAGGTCGCGCCGTACTGCCAACGCCGCGGCACGCGATCGGTTTCGAGGAACGCGCCTCTCGTTGCCGTCGTGGTCAAATCCTGCTTTCGCACGTCGGGCGTCCACGGAATGTCAGGCCACCAGTAACCGCCGCGCTGCAAGCTGGCGTCGAATGTCGATCGCGACGTCAGAATCGACAGCCATTTGAACGACGGGCCGACGAGCGACCAGGAGTCCTGGTTCTGCGTCGCCTCGAGCGGCACAAACCGGCTGGCCGAGCGGTAGGGCTGCCACTTTCGACCGAACTGGAACATCCCTTCGATCTTGTTGTTCTTCGAGAGCTGATACGTCACCTTGCCGGTTGGATCCTGGAGCTTGGTGTAGAACTCGACCTGCTCACGGCCTGCCAGCTTGATGAAGCCTGGGATGAAGTTGCCGGAGGACGCATCGCGGTGGCTGGCGTAGAACCACAGCCGATCCTTGAGAATCGGTCCGCCGATCTCCGCGTAGTAGTCCTGGTACTTGGTGAACTTGTTGACGCCCGGCGCGTAGCCTTTGGCGAGCAGCTCCGGCGTGATGTTCTCACTCTGGAAGTCGCCAGATTGATAGTTCGCTGAGCCCACGCCTCGAAACGTGTTGCTGCCGGACTTCACCACCAGATTCATCGTCAGGCCGGGGTTCATGGCGTCGGCGCCTTTGGCCGCCAGCGTGATCTGCGACTCCTCGTACGTCCCGTAGTCGCCGTAGGTCTGGTCCCAGATCATGCCGTCGTAGCTGACCACGCCGCCGCCCGCGCGGCCGAACGTTCGCGCTGCGGGCCCAGAGCCGGTGCCGAACCTCGATCCGCCCACGTCATAGGAGGTCGCGTACAACCCGGGAATGAGAGAGATGAGCCCGGTGAGGCTGCGGCTGTACGGAATCGTGTCGAGTTTCTGCTGGTCCCAATTGACCTGCAGCCGGGCCGACTCCAAGTCGATTGTGGATGACTGACTCGTCACGGTCACGGTCTCTTCGAGCGTGGCCAGATCCAGCTTGCCATTGATCGTCATCGTCATACCGGCATTGATCGTGACTCCCTCGATGTTCAGCGTTTTGAAGCCCGCGAGCGTGAAGCTGACGGTATAGGAGCCGGCCGCCAGCAGCGTGAAGCGGTAGACGCCCTGATCGTCGGTGACCGCGGTGCGGGCGCCGCCGATCATCTGCGGACTGGCGATGGAGACCGAGACACCGGGTAGCGCTCCACCGTCGGCGTCGGTTGCGCGACCTGTGATCGTGCCCGTTGACTGCTGTGCGTACGTGGGCGACGCCAGTGCCAGGACGAGTGACACTGCCCCGAATGCCGACGCGGACATCCTCCTGCAAGTCATGACAGAAACCCCTTTCCGTGAACGGGGAAGACGAATAGGGCGAGAGTATACCGCGGAGGGCCGAGCGGCGGGCTGAGCTGCCGGTGTGGCCCCACGCGCTCGCTTTCGTCCCTGGTTTGCGCTTGTTTGCCCTGGCGCGCGGGTCTAGCATGAGCCTTTAGTTGCTGCTCGGATTCCTCAGAGCGGTCTCATCCGATTTGACTCGGCCAGTGTTGAAGGAGGGGGTCATGGAGAGGCGTCCTTTCCGCGCGGGGCTCATCGTCCTATTCACGTCATTTCTCGCAGCACCG
>JBOGIV010000525.1:0-8057 GCA_050747925.1 Vicinamibacterales bacterium | reverse complement strand
GCGTTGGTGAGCAGGGCGCCCAGATCCATGCCGCCCGTCGCACCGGCAGACGCGGCCGCCCCTCCGATCCCGAGCATCGGACCGAGCACCGATCCGAGGCCTCCGCCGATTGCGCCTGTGAGGGAATTGCCGAGGCCACCGAGAGTCGAGTTCTTGACGGTAGCCCCACCAATGTTGCCGCCCGCGGCGCCACTGAGGAGACTGACGAGCAATGCGGTGAAATCCATTGATCCTCCCCCGTCGATACTTCGCAGTCGCGATCGACGTGAGCGCGACAGTAGCACGGGTGGTAAGAAGCCCTATAGGACCAATGGCCAACGAGCCACGGCGCCGCCTGCCCTATCTGCCATACGATGTTCCTATGAGCGGGCCCTCGAGCGGCAGCGTCGTGACCTGTCTGCTGGCGGTGTCGGTACTCGGTGGCGCCGCGTTGGCCGCTCAATCCGCCTCTGTGGCCACAGGCCACTTCGGCGACACCTCGCCAAAGCTCGCGGCTGACGCGCTCGCAAGCGGCGGTGGGCAGTCGAAGCCAACTGAAGAGCCTCAACAGCCCACGCCCATTTTCCGCGTCGGCACTGCCATCGTCCGCGTCGATGTGTCAGCATCCGGGCGGAACGGATCGCCGGTCGCCGATCTCCAAGCCTCTGACTTCGAGGTTGAGGAAGACGGCGTGCTGCAGAAGGTCGAGACCGCGCAATTCATCCGCATCGACGGCCAGCGCACCTCCGATCTCAACGAGCCGCTCGAGATTCGCTCGCGCGAGCACGCCAAGCTCGAGGCCGCGCGCGACGACGTGCGGCTGTTTGCGATCTTTCTCGACGACTATCACATCAACAAGTCACCGACGATAACGCTGCCGCTGCGAGAAGCGCTCATGGGCTTTGTCGAGCAGTTCCAGCCGAACGACCTCGTCGTCGTGATGGATCCGCTCACGACGCTGGACGGGCTGAAGTTCACGCGGTCGAAGCCCGATCTCGTGGCGCGCATGCGTGTTTTTATCGGCCGGCGCAACGAGCTATATCCCGTGAAAAGCGCGGTTGAAGAGGCGCAGCTGACCCAGCGCAACTGGCTCGAGTTGCGCGGCGCGGTCACACTTTCGGCGCTCAACGCGCTGGCGACGCATCTGGGTGGGCTGCGCGAAGGACGCAAGTCGATTCTGTTCGTGAGCCAGGGGCCGCCGCTCGGCCCTCCTGGAAGCCCCAACGATCAACGGCTGAAGGAAGTGCTGCAGGCAGCCAATCGCGCCAACGTCACCATTCACGTCTTGGATCCGCGTCCGCTGGGCGCGGTTGGCTTCGGCGGTCATTCCACGCTTCAACGGATCGCTGGCGAGACCGGCGGTCGCGCCATCGTCAACACGAACGATCCATCCGAGGAGCTGGCGCGAGTCATTGGCGACGCCAGTGCCTACTACCTGATTGGCTACACGCCGACGCGTCAAACCAACGATGGCAGGTTCCACAGGATCAGCGTGCGCGTGAAGCGCCGCGGCGTCGACGTGGTTGCGCGTCGTGGGTATTGGGCCGCCAGTGAGAAAGAGCTGACCGCGGCGGCGGCGGCCGCGGCCACGCCACCCAACCCTCAGTTGGCGAGCGCGCTTGCGGCAATGGCCGAATCCACGAACGTGCCCGCGCTGGATCTGTGGACCGGCATGTCACGTGGCGTCGGCGCGCTCACCAAGCTCACGGTGACCTGGGAAGCAAACGCGCGAGGCAGCGGAGAGAAGCCTGCACGATTGGAGCTTCAGCCGGTCGATGGCGACGGAAAGCCGACCCTGGATCCCCAAGTAATTGCAGGCGTGCCTGGCGAAATCCCGCTCGTTGGCGCCTATGACGTCACGCCGGGACGCTTTCGGGTGCGATTCACTTCGCTGTCTCAGAGCGGTGACGTGCTCGATCGGTGGGTCCAGAACCTCACGATTCCGTCGCTTGCCGACGATGAGTTGGCGCTGGCCACACCGCGCTTCTTGCGCGCCCGGACGATGCCAGAGTTCAGGGCGCTTGAAGCCAACCCGAATCCCGCACCGGTCGCATCCAGCCGTTTCCGTCCAAACGAGCGCGTGCTGATGGACGTGGAATGCTACGGGTCCGAAGCGATGCCGCCTACGCTCACCGTCGATCTGCTGAATGCGAAAGGCGATGCCCTTCGCGCGCTCGACATTCCATCCCTCGTCAACGGCCGCGCCCGCATCGTCGTTCCCGTCGCCAGTCTGGCGCCGAGCGTCTATGTGCTCCGGGTCCGTGCCTCAGCCGGCGAGAAGGCCGTCGAGCAGATGGCGGCATTCAGAGTGGCTCAATAGATAGGGTCCCAAGGTTCCAAGGTTCCGTGAGCGCGCCGCGGATCTGCCTTCTCGGCGATCGCGATCGAACTTTCGGTCGCGTCCGGTGTCGAAGTTCGATTGATGCGCGCGTTCGCGGCTGCAGCCTCGGTGTTCTTCGTGTCGGCGGTGATGGGTTGCGCCGCTCGTGGTCCATTGCCTCAAGTGATCGCCGAATCGGGCCGCGCTGAGGCGCTCATGCAGCAGGGGTGCTTCGCGTGTCTGAAGGACGCGTTGTCGACGTACGAACGGCTCGCCGCCACTCCGCGCCCACCGGCGAATACCTTGCCCGGTGCGTTCAACGCCGCCATCCTCCTGACCGTTCGCGCCAAAGAACTTGGGCTGCCATTCGATCAATTCTTGAGCCGCGCTCGCGATCTTGCGACCCGCCTTCCGCTTCCGGCTCCTGGCACGGCTTCGCCATCTGCGCTGCTCGAAGCGGCCGAGGTCGTTGTCGGCGAGACCTCCGGCCTCGATCCAGAAGAGCGACAGCGTCGCGTTCCACGGCGACGACCCACCGACGAGACGAAGCTGCCGCAGCGCGTCGCGCTCGAGCAAGCCATCGCGACACACCTCGTGGCCAAATACCTCGCGCTGGCCATCGATTGCGATTGGATCCTGACTCGCGAGGCGCTCGAGCTCGACGACCTGCTCGCGCAACACGCGGGTACGCCCTTGCTGCGATTCCGGGTCGGGCTCTGCGGACGGCGTGACGTGCTGCCCGAGCTGCGAGCAACCGACGCGCGCTGGGTCGACACGTTGTTCTTCGAGGGCCGTGCAGAGCTCGCCGCTTCGCGAGACAGAGCGGCCGAGCCCGAGAAAGCCCTGCCGCTTTACGTCGCCGCGCACGAGGCCTTCCCCGAGTCGAATGCGATCACGCTCGCCGTCGCCAACGTGAACGAGTCCCTTGCCAACTTCGAACCCGCGCTCGCCGCTTTCGATACTGTCCTTGCAACATCGCCGACACACCGTGACGCGATGCTGGGGCGCGTGAAGAGCCTGAGCTACCTGACTCGGCACACGGAGGCCATCGAAGCGGCCACGAAGATGATCGATCTTGGTACGTGGTTCATCGGCGACGCGTACTACTGGCGCGCGTGGAACAAGTACAGCCTCAAGGACTTCGATCCGGCCTGGGACGATGTGGAGCAGGCGATCAAGCTGCAGTCGAATAGCGCCGTCTACATGCTCGCCGGCCTCATCGCCTACGAGCGGAAGGATCTGCTGACGGCCATCCTGCGTTTCGATCGGTCGTACGAGCTCGACAGCACCAATTGCGATGCCGAGTGGATGTCCGCGCTCGTGCACGTGGATCTGAAATCCTGGGCCGATGCCTCGCCAAAGTTCACCCGCTCGATGAGCTGCTTTGTGTCCACGGCGGCACGCGCGAGAGCAGATCTCGCAGGACTCGAGACGTCAAACCACACGCCGGCGCAGAAGGCAAAACAGGCGGCGACGTTGAGAAACCGAATCGAGACGGCGGAAGAACGGTCGGCCCAATCGGCATTCAACGCCGCACAGTGCTACGGGCTTGTGGGCAACAAAGCCATGGCGCTCACGCACGTCGAGGTGGCCATGACTCACCCAAAGATGCGCGAGAAAGCCGCGACCTTGAAGTCGGCGATTGACAAGCTGCCATAGCAGTCTTTAGTTTGGCCGTTGCGCGACCGCACCGGTTGGTGGTCGCCTCTTCAGGAACGCGATGGCTCCACGTCCACATCTACGATGACAGGGCCGTGATCGCTGGTCCCCACTTCACGCTGCACGAGCGCCGTCCGTGCGTGCGCGGCGAGCGGCGCCGACATCATCACGTAGTCGATGCGCCAGCCGATGTTGCGCTGCTTCAAGTTGCGCCACGGCGCCCACCAGGTGAACAGGTTGTCGTTGTCCGGATCGAGCGCCCGGCCAACGTCCACGAGATCGCGGGACAGCACGCGTTCGATGAGGGCGCGTTCGTTCTCCCGGGCGCCAATCTGATTGGGCTTGCGCTCCTTCGGGTGGATGTCGCGGTCGGTGCGCGCGACGTTCAAGTCACCGCAGATGACCAGGGGTCCTGGTTCGCGCGCGGCCTCGAGGGCCCACATGTCCAGGGCGTCCAGGAACCGCAGCTTGGCTTCGAAATCCTTGCCGCCGTTGGGTACGTACACCGACGCGACCGTCAGCCCCTGCAACGCGGGAATCGTCGCCCGGACGATGCGCTGCTCGAAATCGAAAGCGGGATGGGAAAAGGTCAGGCCGTCGGCGAGCGCGGCTGAGACCAGCAGGCCGACGCCCGAGTAGCCCTTCTCGCCGTGCCAGTACGCGGTGTATCCCTCGACATCTCGCAGCTCGAACGGCAGCTGATCGATTGACGCCTTGATCTCTTGCAGGCAGACTACGTCGGGCCGCTCGGCCGCGAGCCACGTGAGCAGCTCGCCCTGGCGGGCGCGGAGGCCGTTGACGTTCCAGGTAGCGATCTTCATTGAGCGTTAAATGCATACACGGAAACACCGAAACACGGAAACACGAAACGGGGCCGGGCCGGCCGCGACTGCCCTGGGTCAATTGGGACAGGGTCAATTGGGACAGCGTCAGTGGGGACAGCGTCATTGGGGACAGCGCAAATGGGGACTGTCCCCGCAAGCCGCGTCCCCGCGGCGACATATGGGGGACTGTCCCCGCAAGCCGCGTCCCCGCGGCGAGCGTCAGATGATTCAAGGTTAAAACCCGAGACGCTATACTGTTCCCATTTCCCGCCTTCGCTCGATGGATGGACAGCGCGAGCTTCGGCGGGCATCCAGGGAGGCTCCGAACATGCGTGTGAGATTGATTGTCTTAGCGGCGACGTTTATTGGCTTCATGCTGCAGGGGCCAGGGACCGCCCTGGCGCAAACGCAAACCGCCCGTCGTCCCGACGTCATCTACGTGCCCACCCCGCAGCCTGTCGCCGAGGCGATGCTGCAAGTGGCCAACGTGACCAAGAATGACGTGGTCTACGACCTCGGATGCGGTGACGGGCGCATTCCGATTACCGCCGCTCGCAAGTACGGCGCGCACGCGGTGTGCATCGACATCGACCCCGAGCGCATCAAGGAGATCACTGCGAATGTCGCGGCGGCCAAGATGGGGCATCTGGTGACGGTCATTGAAGCCGATCTGTTCACGCACGACTTGAGCAAGGCCACGGTCGTGACGCTGTATCTGTTGCCGTCGCTCAACATCAAGCTGATGCCGAAGCTGATGAAAGAACTCAAGCCGGGCACCCGCGTCGTGTCGCACGCCTTTGACATGGGGTCGGAGTGGAAGCCGGAGAAGGAGCTCGACGTCGACAGCCGCAAGGTCTATTTCTGGACGATTCCGAAGACCAAACCCGCCAGCGACGAACGCTGAGCGTGGCGACCGAGATCATCGTGGAGGCGAACGCCATCGTTTGAGCCGGCGGTTGCTGCTCGGAGGCGCGGCGATCGCGATCGTGGTCGCCGTGCTGCTGGCCGTCAGCGGCGGCGTTCGCGTCACCGTTGGCGGCCTTCGTGTTTCTGCCCGCTCTTCCCTGATGCCTCTGGGGGCCGCCGCGGCGCTGGTCGGCGCATGGGCCCTGATGGCCGTGCGCCGTGGGCACGCGGCGCGCGATCTCGTCGAGGCGTGGGCCACGCTCGGTCGTTCGGCCTGGGCGATCGTCATCGGCATCGCGGTCGCAAGCGCCAGCGTTGCCGTCGCGTTCGGCACCTTCGCCGCGGCCGGCGCCGACGCCTCCGGGTACCTCAGCCAGGCGGCAATGTGGGCCGCGGGCCGGCTTCGACGGCCAGACCCGCTCAGCCTGATGTCGGGGTGGCCGTCGGATCCAGGTCTGACCGCTCCGCTCGGATGGAGTCCTTCGCTCGAACGTGGATGGCAGGTGCCGACCTATGGCCCAGGCTTGCCACTGCTGATGGCGATTCCTCATGTGGTCGGCGGGTCGCTCGTCGCGTGTCTGTCAGCTGCCATCTCTGCGGCTATCGCGGTGCTGGCGACGAGCGCGATTGCGTTTCGACTCGCGGGCGCTGCGGCCGCGATCGTCACCGCCGTGACGCTGGCGACGTGTCCGGCGTTCATCGTTCAATCGGTGCAGCCGATGAGCGACTTGCCGGCGACGGCGGCGTGGATGGCGTGCTGGGTATTACTCATCAGATCGGCAGACCCATTCGACTCGTCGCGTCGCGATGCGACACGACTCGCTCAGGGCAAGCGGCAAGCCTTGCTCGCAGGCATCGCCGGCGCGATGGCGGTCTTGATTCGGCCGAACCTTGCGCCATTGGCAATCGTTCCCTTCATCGCCGCGTTTGCGATTTCGCGAAAAGCGAGTGGCGGGCCGCGAGTCGAGAATGGCCTCCTGTTCGCCCTTCCCGTCGTCCTCGCTGCCGTCGTTCTCGGCTGGATCCAGTGGCAGTGGTATGGCTCGCCGTTCCGGTCGGGCTACGGCACGGCGGAGCAGTTGTTCGCGTGGGCCAACGTGCGACCGAACGCGTCGCGATACCTGACGTGGCTCGTCTCGACCGCCCCCGTTCTCTTCGTCGCGTTCATCGGCATCTGGATCCAACGCGGTCCTGTGACATGGACGCTCGCGGCATTTGCGCTTCTCAATGCGGCCGCTTATCTCGTCTATTTCGTGTTCGACGACTGGTCCTATCTCCGCTTTTTGCTGCCGGCCATCGCCGTGGCTGCGGTGTTTGTCGGGGTGACGATCGCTACGCTCCTGAACCGCCTCGCCCTACCGGCGCGCGCGGGCCTGCTGCTTGCGGGGGCGTTGGCCATTGCCGGAGTCGGTGTGTCACGCACTCGTGCAGTTGATGGGTTCCAGTTGACCAACACGCATCGACGGGTCCTGCAGATCGATCGCTACCTGGCGTCCGCGCTGCCAGATCGTGCGGTGGTCGTCGCAGGGGAGCAGAGCGGGGCCGTGCGGTTCGACACGGGTCACGAGATCGTCCGGTGGGAAGCGGCGTCGGTCGATGGCCTCAGGCGCGCGTTCGACGTTCTAGAAGCCGATCAACGGCCCGTGTGGATTCTGTTGGACGCCTGGGAAGAGCCGCTGGTCCGCGAAAAATTTCCGGGCGTCGTAGCCGCCGCGTTGGACTGGCCTCCTGCGGTCGATGCCGGCGATACCCATCGCACGCGGGCGTGGAACCTCGCCGACCGCGAGCGGTATCTCAAAGGCGAGCGCGTTGTAACGGATCGCCTGAGATAGCCACAGCCCACCCGCGGATCGACAAACCTAAAGGTTTGTCGCCACCTCCAGTTGCCATCCAACCCTTGGCACCTCTGGCACCTTTGGCACCTCTGCACCTTTGGCACCTCTGGCACCTTTGGCACCCTTGGCACCCTGGGCACCTCTGGCACCTTTGGCACCCTTGGCACCTTTGTTCTGTCTACCAGCCGATTGGTTTCCCCTTGATCTGATCGTCCAGCCATGCCTTGAGTGGCGCGAAGTAGTCGATGATTGCGGTCGCATCCATCTGCTTCGATCCCGTCAGCGCCTCGAGCGCGTCGGGCCAGGGGCGTGAGAGTCCCATCTGCATCATCCTGTTCAACCGCTCGCCGGCCGCCTTGCTCTCGTAAATCGAGCATCGATGCAGCGGGGTCGTGCATCCCGCCGTCTGCGAAAGTGCTCGATGAAATTGGAACTGGAGGATCGCCGCCAGAAAGTACCGGGCGTACGGTGTGTTGCCCGGCACGTGATACTTGGCGCCGGGATCGAAGAACTGCTCGCCGCGCGGCTCTGGCG
>JBOGIV010000524.1:0-5254 GCA_050747925.1 Vicinamibacterales bacterium | reverse complement strand
CCGCGGAGGCACTTCTCTTGTTAGGTATCGTCGAGCTCCCGGGAAACGCCGGTCAAGCCCTGCAGCGTGCCCAGCAGGACTATGTCGTCAGTCTGCGAGCGTTCCCCGATGATGCGGCCACGCACCTAGAGCTCGGCTGGTACGAGGCGCAACGAGGCAACATCGGCGCTGCTGAACGGGCACTGAGCGACGCCCTCAGGGTGGATCCCAACCGCGCCCGCGCGTGGGTTGTGAGAGGCGTCCTCGCGGCGCGAGCTGCACGCTACGCCGAGGCGATCGGCTTTTGGAAGCAGGCCAAAGCCATCGACGCGGCGTACCCGAATATCGATCAGCTCATCGCAGAGGCGGAGCGAAGGAAGCAAAAACACTGACGAAGCAAAAAGAGTGAAGCAAGAAGCAAGAAACTGACACTAGCAGTTTCTGTCTTCTGTCTTCTTGCTTCTTTCTTCAACCGTTATCCTTTCTTAAGCTGTTCTATCAAAGCCTTGGCCTGAGCGGCTTCCCCCGAAGTCGGATCCGCGGCGATGACCTTGTTCATCATCTCAATGGCGCCGGCGGTATCGGCCTTCTGAAGTTTCGCGAGCCCAATCTTGAAGAGCGGCTTGCCCCAGCCGGCATCGACATCGACGGCACGCTGGTAGTACTTCACGGCCTCGTCTGTCTCGCCCTTCGCGAATTTCACTTCGCCCAGGCTGTAGAAGACTTCGCGGCTGGCGCTCGTTGATTGTGCGGCCTCGGTGAGCGCCGCTTCGGCGGCCGCGAAGTCGCCCTTCTCGAGGTTGGTCATCCCGATCTCGATCTTGGCCTTGTCGTTACCCGGTTCGGCCTCGAGAAGTTTCTTGTAGGTGGCGATGGCAGCGTCGTAGTCCTTCTTCATGCGTTGAACGCGCCCGACCTGCATATTGATCATCGTGAGCGCAGGGGTCTTGGCGAGGATGGCCTGATATGACGCGATCGCGGCGTCGTACTGCTGACTGTTCATCAGCTCCTCTGCCTTTTGGAGTTCGGCCTGGAGCTCCTTGGTGTTCACGCCGGCAAGCGCGCCCGTTGGAGCAGTGGGGCCAGGCGCCAACACGAAGTCCACGGGTGGCATCGGCGTGCCGATGGTTCGCACAGGCACGTTGCCAGACGAGGCTTGAAACCCCGGAGCCGATGCCGTGATCTTCCAGCTGCCCGACCTGAGGCCGATGATCGAGTACCGGCCCCTATCGTCGGTGGTCGCCGTAAAGGACGAAGGCGACGCCGAAGGATTCTCCGCCGTCACGGTGGCGCCTTTGAGCGGCTGACCGTTGCCGTCCCTGATCGTGCCGCCAATGCGGCCGGTTTGAGCCGAAGCGGGGACCGCCGCGACGACAAACGACGCCGCCAGGGCCGCAGCCGTCAGCACGTTTTTCAAGTCACGCATTTGCTTGCTTCTCCTGTGAAGGACCCCACCTTTCCGTCCTTCATGATGTCTGGAGCCAACGAGTATATTTTAGTGCACCGTGCCGCTCCTAACCGCCCTCGTCGTCCTGCTCGGACTGGCGGTCTCGGCTCATCCTCGAGCCGCCCAGAGGCCGCGCGCGAGCGCTGCTCAGGCCAGCGCCGCGTTTGCCGACATCGATCGCCTCGTGGCGGACGCGATGGCGGCGAAGCTGCTGCCAGGAGCGGTCGTCCTGGTCGGGAAGGGTGACGAGACGATCTTCGAGAAGGCCTACGGCATGCGCGCTGTCGTGCCTGCCCAGGAGTCGATGACGCTCGACACCATCTTCGACATGGCGTCGCTGACCAAAGTGGTGGCAACAACGACTGCTGTGATGCAGCTGGTCGAACAAGGCCGGCTGCGTCTCTCAGACTCCGTCGCGAGCGTCCTTCCTGGATTCGAGCGCTACGGCAAAGGCGAGATCACGATCCGGCATCTGCTGACGCACGTCTCGGGGCTGCGGCCCGACGTGGACCTGGGCGAGCCCTGGACCGGATATGACGCCGCGATCGAGCTGGCGCGAAACGAAGTGCCAACCTCCGCGCCTGGCGAGCGGTTCGTCTACAGCGACATCAACTTCTTCGTGCTCGGCGATATCGTGGCGAGGATGTCCGGCCAATCACTCGACGCCTACACGATGCGAGCGATCTTCGAGCCGCTCGGCATGGTGGACAGCGGGTTTCTGCCGCCGGCGCGGCTCGTGTCTCGGATCGCACCCACGGAGCGCTGCTCGACGCTCGACGCGTGGCCGTGCAAGCGGCCTGACGCGATGCCGCTGCGCGGCCTCGTTCACGATCCCACGTCGAGACGGATGGGCGGCGTGGCTGGACATGCCGGTCTCTTCAGCACCGCTCAGGACATGGCGAGATTCGCGCGGATGCTGATCAACGAGGGTCGCCTTGGTCAGACCCGCGTCCTTGCGCCCGCGACCGTGGCTCGGATGACATCGCCGGCCACGCCCTCGAACATGGCGAGCGTTCGAGGACTCGGCTGGGACATCGACACGTCCTATTCGGCGAATCGAGGCGACCTCTTTCCAGTCGGTTCCTACGGTCACACCGGCTTCACCGGTACGAGCTTGTGGGTCGATCCCACGTCACGATCGTTCGTGGTGTTCTTGTCGAGCCGCCTCCATCCCGACGGTACCGGTGATGTCGGCGTCCTTCGCGCAAAGGTCGCGACCGTCGCAGCGGCCGCTCTTGGTGTCGCCGCAACGGATCGACGGACGTTGGTCGAGCCGACCGCAAACACCTCACGGACGGCACCCGAGTCGAGGTCGGCTCCGGTGCTGACCGGCATCGATGTGCTGGTCGCCGAAGGCTTCGCGCGCCTCAAGGGAAAGCACGTTGGCTTGGTGACCAATCACACGGGCCGGGCTCGCGACGGTAAGACGACGATCGATCTGCTGCACACGGCGCCGGGCGTCCAACTCGTGGCGCTCTTCAGTCCCGAGCATGGAATACGGGGCATTCTCGACGCCAGCGTGTCCTCGTCGCGAGACGAGAAGACGGGATTACTGATCCACTCGCTGTATGGTGAGACACAGCGTCCAACCGACGCCATGCTCCAGGGAATCGATACCCTCGTTGTCGACCTGCAGGATGTCGGAGTGCGCTTTTACACCTACCACACGACGATGGGCTACGTGATGGAGGAGGCCGCGAACAGGAAGATTGCCGTCTGGGTGCTGGATCGTCCGAATCCAGTCAACGGATGGCAGATCGAAGGACCCGCCCTCGACCCAACCGTCCAAGGCTTTATCGCATACCACTCGACCATGCCCGTGCGGCACGGCATGACGATGGGGGAGCTGGCTCGGCTGTTCAATGTGGAGAAGAAGATCGGCGCGGATCTGACGGTGGTGCCGATGGCGAACTGGCGTCGCGACAATTGGTTCGACGATACCGGGCTCAGCTGGATCAATCCGTCTCCAAATATGCGGAACCTGAATCAGGCCACGCTCTATCCAGGGATTGGGGCAATTGAGTACTCCAACGTGTCGGTGGGTCGCGGTACCGATCAACCGTTCGAGCAGCTCGGCGCTCCATGGATTGACGGACCACGTCTGGCCGCCGCCCTGAATGCGCGGAAGCTGCCGGGCATTCGCTTCTATCCCGTCAGCTTTACGCCGACGTCGAGCAAGTACGCCGGCGAAGCGTGCCAGGGCGTGTTCATGGTGGTCACCAATCGCGCGTCATTGTCGCCCGTTCGCGTCGGCCTGGAGGTGGCCGCGGCGTTATCGGCGCTGCACGGTGACCGTTATCGCTTCGAGAATACGGACCGCCTCATAGGCTCGCGGACAAGCCTCGAACGCGTGCGTCGGGGCGAAGATCCGGCCACCGTGGTGACGTCGTGGGCACCTGCCGAAGCGGCCTGGCGGCGCATCCGCGCACAGTACCTGCTGTACCATTAGCCCGCAGTTGCTCACCAACCATTTCACGGAGGTCTGAAGGTGAGGAAGTCAACAGTCGGTTTCTCGTTCTTCGCCGTGCTCATGCTCACGATGACCCATCTTGTCGTGGCCGAGATCGTGCCGCGCAACATCGTCGTCCAGCAATCGAACAGCCCGATACGAATCGAGTCCTACAGAGCCCAGTACAAAACAGATACGGGCTTGAGACATACGATCAAGTACCAGAATCGCAGTGGCCAAAAGGTCGTGGCCATCCGCTTTGGCATGCTGTCCTTCGACCTCTTCCACAAGTTCCTCGGCAAGACCACCGGAACGAACGTTCAAGATATGGGAGCCGGCAAGTCTGAGGAAGGATTTTGGATGACCGATTCGCAGCATGTGGCCGCGTTCCATGTCGGTATCGCGTGGGTGGATTCCATCCGCATGGAAGACGGAACGATCTGGCTGGCAAACGACGCGGACGTCCTTGCCGAAGCGCGCAGAGAGGACAAAGATTTCGACCCGGCTCACTTGAAACTGCCGCCTGTCCTGAAATAGCGGCGGGCGAGATTGCCAGGCGGGTCTAACCAGCCTCCGCTAAAGCTACGGCGGTCCGTCGAAGCCTTGGCGTAGGCGGGAGCATCTGCGAAGGCGGAAGACCCGCCTGTACCCGTCGTCAGTAGAGTTTGTACAGCATCAGATAGACGATGACGCCGGTCACCGAGACGAAGAGCCAGATGGGCAACGTCCATCTGGCAATCCGGCGGTGTGTGTCGATTCGATTGGAAAGCCCTCGTGACAACGTGATCACCGCCAGCGGGACGATGGTCGCCGCCAGGATCACGTGGGGAATCAAAATCGAGAAATAGATCGCGCGGATAACCCCCTCGCCTGGGAACGGCCTGGATCCGATCTGCGCGTGGTAGATGACATACGAGATGAGAAAGAGGACGGAGATCGCGAAGGCCGTGAGCATGCAGACCTTGTGTCGCTGCCGCTCCTTGCGTCGAATGAAGACATAGCCGGCCGTCAACAACACGGCCGACGTCGCGTTGAGCGACGCATTCAGCGTCGGAAGATCCTCGACCGTCAACACTTTCTATCCGCCTCCGCTCGCACCGGGAAAGACCGTGAGCTACCGCGAGACCTCGCCATAGCGGCCTAACGGCCGCGAAGGCGCGCCCGCCCCACCAGCCCTACCCGCCCTAGATTAATTAAGTCCGCGCTGGCCGCCCCACCATCAGTGTTGCCACCGAAAGGGTCAGGACTGCAAATGCCGCGACCCACACGCTTGCCGACCCCACGTCCATTCCGGCCTCTCCCGTCAACAGCACTCGAAGCATCGCGACCGCCGGCGTCAGCGGGTTGAGGTTCATCACCGCCTGTACCCATCCAGCCGC
>JBOGIV010000523.1:0-14851 GCA_050747925.1 Vicinamibacterales bacterium | reverse complement strand
ACCCTGAAGGGTCGCCTCTACGTACTCCAGGCACTCCAGTTCGCAGGCGACCCTAGGGTCGCCTCTACGTACTGATTAACACGCATTCTCCCCGCACCTCCCCGAACCTCCCAGAACCTTCTCATTGATTGACCCCGCTGGCCAGGAATCCGCCGTCAACCGCGATCACCTGTCCGGTCACGAAGCTTGCGGCATCCGATGCCAGGAAGATCGCGGCCCCGGCCAGCTCGCTGACATGACCGAATCGGCCCATTGGCGTCCGAACGAGAAACTCCTGTCCACGTCCCGACTTCAACAGCTCCCGATTCATGTCGGTTTCGAAGACACCAGGCGCGATGGCGTTGACCGTCACGCCGTGCCTCGCCCACTCAACCGCGAACGCCCGGGTCAAGCCCGCGACCCCGGCCTTGCTGGCAGTGTACGCCGCCACTTCGTAGAGCCCGACAAACGACGCCAGCGACGCGATCGTGATGATCCGACCACGCTTCTGCTGAATCATTGGCGCGCCAAACACCTGGCACGCGCGCATCACGCCGGTCAGATTGGTGTCGAGGATCCGCTGCCAGTCGGACTCCATCATGTTCAAGGTCGGAACCCGCTTGGTCACGCCCGCCGCGGCGACGAGGATGTCGATGCTTCCCAGCTCGCGCAGGCACGCCTCACGAAGGGCGGCCATCGACTCGACGTCGGCCACGTCCGCACACAGGGCCAACGTTCGTCGCCCGCGCGCCGTGATTTCCGCGGCAGCCGCATCCACCATCTCGCGGCGTCGTCCGGTCGCGACGACATCTGCCCCAGCTTCGGCCAGGCCGAGCGCGATTGCGCGGCCGATGCCGCTCGTGCCACCAACCACGACCGCAACCCGACCACTCAGATCGAACAGCACGCCCGCCCTGAGCGACGTCGAAGGGCCTGTCTTCACAGTGCTTCTCCACGCAAGGCCGTCGGTCCCCGTGTGCCGCTCAACTCCGCTTCCGCCGCCGCGAACTCCGCGCCGGGCCGCCCGGGTAGCAGGCTGACAGCCGCCGCCCCAATCGCCGCCAGTCCGACGAGCACGAAGAATCCCGGTCCGTAGCTTCCGGTGGAATCACGAAGTCCTGCGACCAACATGGGCACGAGCGATTCCGCCACGCTGTCGGCGGTCAGGACGATGCCCATGACCCGACCCATGATGGCGACGCCGTACAGCTCTGCGGCCATCAACGGGATGATCATGTAGTCGCCGCCAAGGCCGATCCCAAATGCGAAGGCAAACACCTTGAGCGTCGCCGCCGACGGCGCGTAGAAGAGCGGGGGAATAGTCGCGGCGACGATCACGTAGATCAAAATCATGACGCGCTTCTTCGCCACCCGGTCGGCGAGCCATCCCATGAACAGCCGGCCGACAAGGCTCCCGATCAAGATGAGCGACAGGGTCCCGTCGATATCGACCTGCGCGAGCTTTCGATCGAGGCTCAGATACAGCGCCAGGTTCTGCATGGTGCCGCCCACGGCACCAATCGACGCCATGCTCCCGATGAGAAGGAGGAAGAATGCCGGTCGCGACAGGATCGGCTTGAGCGACAGTTGCGACGCCGCGCGCGCGCTGGCGGCCGCTCCCGGCGGCTCGCGCACGAACCACGCGGCCGGCAGCGCGACCACGATCATCAGTACGCCGAGCCACCACAGCGCGCCGCGCCAGCCCACGGTCTGGGTCAGGGTGAAGGCCAACAGCGGGACCAGCGCCCCGCCGACGCCGATACCGAGGTACGCGATCCCCATCGCTTTGCCTCGGCCTTTGTCGAACCATCTCGACAAGAGCACCTGGTTGGGCAGCGGCCCACCACCCACATACCCCAGCGCATTGAACGCGTAGAAAAAATAGAAGGCGCTCAGCGTTGTCGCATACGAGAGGCCGACGAGCGCGAGCCCGGCCATCAGGATGCCTCCGAGCATCAGGCGGCGTGGCCCGAACCGATCGACCATGCGGCCGGCGATGAACCCGAACGCGAGCGCGACCGCGATCTTGCTGTAGGCGTTGCCAGAGGTGACCTGCTGCCGGCTCCATCCAAGCTCCTGCACAAAGAACGGATAGAACCGCGGCAGCCCGTAGAGCGCCATGCCGACGATGGCGAAGAGCGCCAGGAATGAGGTGACCACGGCAAAGATTTGCCGGCCGCTGGCGTCGTTCATGATCGAGCCGGACTCTTGGCGTCGCGCAGCCGCGCGCCGTCAGGGTGGTTGAGATAAAACGGGTCGAGTGGAAAACAACCCGACACGAGCCCCAAACGGGGGCCGGTCGTGCAATCGCTGAAGGTGCGACAGATGTGCTTGCGTCTCAATGGCGCACCGCTCAACACATCTGCAGGCAGTTCGGGGTACGCCAGCATCATCCGCCCCAGCCCCACGAAATCGGTATGTCCCTGCCGGACCTCGTGCTGGGCGACGTTGGGCAACCACTCCTGGAGATAGCTATACCCCGTTCCCACGATCGCCAATTGCGGGAACGATCGCTTCAGCAAGGCCGTGGCACTGATCAACCTGGCGACGCCGTGCAGCGGATCCTCCGGCGGATCGTAGCCGTCGCTTGGCGGAAACAGCGCCGGCCGCTGCGCGTGCGGGCAGTAGTACGGGCTGCCGGCGGTGACGCACACCCATCGCACCCGGCGCTGGTCGAGCATGTGGAGGATCTGGCGGGCTTCGCCGAGCGCCGCATCGAGGTCACCGTTGCCAAGCAACCCGAATCCAGCGGGATACTCGGAGGGTTCGAGTGCAGGCACGCCCGATCCATCGGCGCTCTTCCGATGGGGCACGACGTCGAAAGCCGACAGGCGCACGACGATCTCGAGTCCGGGAACATCTGCGCGAATCCCGTCGATGATCTCCCGCATGAACCGCGTACGGTTCTCCAGGCTTCCACCGAATCGTCCTTCGCGCTGATGCGCGCCCAGCAGCTCGTGGCCGAGGTATCCGTGGCAGTGCTTGACGTCCACGAATCGGAATCCCGCGTCGGCCGCTCGTCTGGCCGCGGCAACGAAGTCCTCGATCCGCCGGCTGATCTCGTCATCGCTCAGCACGTGCACGGGCTGGGAGAAGCGCTGGTCGAGCACCGGGTTGGAAACAGCCGCCATCGGCTCGGGACGCTCGTGCAGATTGGGTTTGGAGAAGCGGCCCGAATGCGTCAGCTGGAGCCCGACGTACAGGTCACTGTCGGCACCGGCACCGAAGCGATCGACGTGCGCGGCGATCAGTTGCTCACGCATGCGTGCGATGGCCGGCAAGGTGCGCTCGGTGAGCGTCAGCTGATGCGGATTGGCGCGCCCGTCGTGTCGAACGGCAACGGCCTCACCGCCCCAGATCAGCTTCGCGCCGCTCTTGCCGAAGTTCTGCCATCGCCGGATGGTCAGCTCGCTTGGCGCGCCGTCGCTGGTGCCATCCCACCCTTCCATTGGAAGGACGCAGAAGCGATTGCCGACGCGAACCTCACCGATCTGAAAGGGCTCTCCCAGCGGGGACGAACCCGCGGGCGCCAGCTCAGGATCGAAGCCAAGCTCGATTCCCTCAGCGGCCAGATGTCGGCTGAAGAGTTCAGCGGTGCGCAAGGCCGCGACGCGCGGATAGCGAGTCTCAGACACCTTAGATGGCGAGCCGCGCCTTCTGCATCACCGATTCATTGGCGCGGATGCAACTGCTGGCGCGTGACAGCTCATCGCAACGGCCCAGCAGGCTGAACACATCCGCGTCACACTGGACGTCCTCGCGAGCCGCACGCCTGTTGATGTCGCTGATGGCGCTGGTGTCGCGGAACACGGTGAGCTGCGCTTCGAGCGCATCGATCTGATTGAGCGCGGCCTGGGCATGAGGGAGCCACTGCGCGTCCGCCTGATCGAGCGTGATCTCGAACGAGCACGCCATCGCACGACGTTGCACGCGCAGCCACTGGCCTGCCGTGTCGATGACGTTCGCAGGCGTTCGGCTGAGAAATCTTCGCCGCGATGGCAGTGGTGTCGAGCGCGCTGACACCTGCGGGATCACCGTTGTCATCGTACTGGCGCGAGCGTACGGCGCGCTCTGAGCGATGTCAATGGATCCGCTATGATACGCGGCGCATGCTCCCGTTACCGAAGAGAACACTCGCCTTGCTCTGTGTCGCTGCTGTCGCGGCGATGCATGTGTCGCGGCCGATCACGGCGAGGGCGCCGACCGAGTTACGGGTGCATGCAGGAAAGCACGCGCGCCAGAACGCCATCGTCCCTGTGACGCTGCCACGATTGGAATCCGCTGCGCAGTCGTACGAGCTGCGAGGCGAGGCAGGCCAGGTCATTCCCGTTCAGATCGACCGCGACGGCCACGGTTGGTTCGTGCTGCCCTCCCTCGATGCCGGCGCAGAGCGCACCTATACGATCGCGGTGCGATCGACGGCAACGCCGGCAATTCCGGCAACGGTAACAGTTACCCGAACGGAGAGCGACCTGGCGATCGGGATTGCCGGCAAGGACGTCCTCGTCTACAGAGGA
Source organism: Vicinamibacterales bacterium (assembly GCA_050747925.1). GTDB lineage: Bacteria > Acidobacteriota > Vicinamibacteria > Vicinamibacterales > UBA2999 > 12-FULL-67-14b. The sequence goes on along the minus strand of JBOGIV010000523.1, from coordinate 10,355 downwards.
GGCGCCGGCCGATTGCCCTCAGCCGACATCAAGCCCGCGTTCCAACGCGGCGGATACATTCATCCCGTGCGCACGCCCTCGGGCCGCATCGTCACCGATGACTACCCAGCCGATCATCGCCATCAGCACGGCGTGATGTTCGCGTGGACCAGCGCCGAATTCGAAGGACGCAAGACCGACTTCTGGAACATGGGCAGCTCGCTCGCGCGGGTGGAAGCCGTCGCGGTGGATGCGGTGTGGAATGGCGTCGTGCACGGCGGCTGGTCCGCGCGACACCGGTACGTGGATCTCACGTCTGGCGGTCCCAAACCGGTGTTGAACGAAGAATGGACCACGCGCGTCTACGCCACCGGCGCGGGAGCACAAGCCGCGCACGTCTTCGACGTCGATGTCAGGCAGACGACGGCCACGGCCACACCGTTGATCCTTCCCGAGTATCACTACGGCGGGATGGCCGTGCGTGGTGCGGCCAGCTTCATGGGTGCCCCCACCAACGAAATCGTGGTGACGTCCGAAGGCAAGGACCGCACCGGCGCCGACAACTCGCGCGCTCGATGGGCGCACATCTCCGGAATCGTGGACGGATCAGTGGCTGGCATTGCGATGCTCGGACATCCCAGCAACTTTCGCGCGCCCGAGCCGATGCGTATGCATCCCACCGATCCGTACATGTGCTTCGTACCCTCGCGCCTCGGCGCGTGGTCGATCACGTCGGAGCGCCCCTATGTCGCGAGGTACCGCTTCGTCGCGGCTGACGGACCGGCCAATGCCACGATGCTCGAGCGACTTTGGAATGACTACGCCGATCCGCCACGGGTCACGGTCCGGTAACGCAGATGGGCCGCAGATGACATCGATGACGCAGATCGAGCCGGCAGGCTCGTATCCGTGATTCAGATCGACCGCGCGCGCGAGCCTCGCGATCTGCTTCCTGCCATCGACCGCATGTTCGAGTTGTCGGCGGCCAAGATTCGTTCGCTCGAACAATCGTGGTCGACTCATGGCGCGCCGGTCTTCACCGTGCAGGGACGCTACACGGCTCGCGGCTGGACCGAATGGACCGAAGGCTTCGTCTACGGATCCGCGCTCCTGCAGTTTGACGCCACCGGCGATCGCGAGTTCCTCGATCTGGGGCGGACCCGCACGCTCGAGCGGATGTCACCCCACCTCACGCACGTCGGCGTTCACGATCACGGGTTCAACAACGTCAGCACCTACGGCACGCTCTGGCGCCTGGCCCGCGAAGGACGCTTCGACGCCGACGCGTGGCAGCTGAACTTCTACGAGCTGGCGCTCAAGGTCAGCGGCGCCGTGCAAGCGCGCCGCTGGACTCGCCTGCCCTCGGGCGGGTTCATTCATTCCTTCAACGGCGCTCACTCACTGTTCGTGGACACGATGCGATCGCTGCGCGCGCTCGCGCTCTCGTATCGGCTGGGCCATCGTCTGATCGAGGAACAGGATCAACAGATCAATCTGCTCGACCGGCTCTTGCAGCACGCGCACGCGACCGCCCGATTCAGCCTGTACTTCGGCCGGGATCGCGACAGCTACGACCGGCGCGGCCGCGTCGCCCACGAGTCGCTGTTCAACGTGGCCAACGGCACCTACCGCGGACCCAGCAGCCAACAAGGCTATTCGCCCTTCACGACCTGGACGCGGGGCCTCGCCTGGGCCATGCTCGGCTTTGCCGAACAGGTCGAGTTTCTCGAAACGCTTCCCGATGAGGCGTTCGCCGACGAACGCCGCGAGGTCGTCGATGCCTGGATGCTCAATGCGGCGCGTGCGACCTGCGACTTCTACCTCGAGCACGCCGCGTGCGCCGACGGCATTCCGTACTGGGATACCGGCGCACCGGGGCTGTCGGCGATGAGCGGTTGGGATGAGCGTCGCGCCGATCCGTTCAACGAGTTCGAACCGGTCGACAGCTCCGCCGCAGCGATTGCGTCGCAGGGTTTGCTGCGCCTGGGTCATCTGTTGACCCGACGGCGCCTGGAAGGACATCTCTACACACAAGCCGGGCTGCGTGTGCTGGACACGCTCGTCGACGGGAACGGTCCCTATCTGAGCCAGTCAGCGGACCATCAGGGATTGATCCTCCATTCGATCTATCACCGGCCCAACGGATGGGATCACGTGCCGGAGGGCTCGAAGATTCCCCGCGGTGAGTCGAGCCAGTGGGGCGACTATCACGCGCGAGAAGCCGCGCTGTATGTGAAGCGGCTCGCCACCGGCGCTCCGTATCTGGCGTTCTTTGGATCTCGAGCCGATGCCTGAATCGCGTCCCATCGCCATCGTCACCGGCGGCGCGCGCGGAATTGGGCTCGGCGTTTCGCGCGCTCTGGCAGCCGACGGATGGGACCTGGGAATCGGCGGGATGCGGCCACGCGCGGACGTTCAAGATGTCCTGGCTTCGCTCGCATCGCACGGCGGACGCGTGCACTACGTCCAGGGCGACGTGAGCGACGCCAGCAGCCGCGGCCGGTTGGTGGCCGAAGTGACCGAGACGCTCGGCGCGCCGGCAGCGCTCGTCAACAATGCGGGCCGCGCGCCGCGTGTGCGCGCCGATCTGCTCGACGCCACCGAGGACAGTTTCGAAGAGGTCGTGCGAACCAACTTGCGAGGTCCCTACTTCCTGACGCAAGCCGTGGCGCGGCAGATGATCGCAAACGGCCTCCCAGGCAGCGGTCGCGGCGGAATCGTCTTCATCACCTCGGTCTCAGCGGAGATGGCGTCTCCCAATCGAGGTGAGTACTGCGTGAGCAAGGCCGGGCTGTCGATGGCGGCGAAGTTGTTCGCCGTACGACTTGCGGCACACGGCATTCCCGTCTACGAGGTTCGCCCCGGGATCATCGCTACGGATATGACCGCCGCCGTGAAGGAGGCCTACGATCGGCGGATCGCTGAAGGCCTGATCCCCGACGCGCGTTGGGGCACGGCGGACGATGTGGGGCGTGCGGTGGCGGCGTTGCTGCGCGGCGACGTGCCGTATGCGACCGGCACGGTGATTCACATCGACGGTGGGCTGGCGATACCGAGACTCTAATCGGAGATCAAGACAGGAGGCCAGGAGATCAGAAGAAAATAATTCTCTCCTGGTCTCCTGATCTCCTGTTAGTTTCGGGGCCTAGAGATCGATGGCCCGTTTTTCGCGTGCGGATCGATACACCGCCTCGACCACTTCGACGCTTCGCCGCCCCTCTACACCGTCACAGACTGGAGGGCGCCCGGCTCGGACCGCGTCAACGAAATCCTCGATGATGCGCTGATGGGCGGACACATCAGACACCACTGGCGATGCGGCGTTTTCGGGCGGGCGCTCAGCTGAGCGTGCCGAAGCGGACTCCGGCTCGCCCGCGGGTTCACGAAGATGATCGCCGTCGAGCAGCAGCGATCCCGCAGTGCCCGCGATGAGCAGCCGCCGCGGCCGGCCCGGAAACGCCGCGGTCGTCACATCGATTGTGGCCTGCGCCCCGCTGGCAAACTCCAGCAGGGCCGTCGCCGTGTCTTCGGTCTCGATGGTGTGAAACCGAGTGGCGGTCACCCCAGACACTCGCGTAACCGGCCCTAGCATATGCAGCAGCAGATCGACGGTGTGAATGCCCTGGTTCATGAGCGCTCCGCCGCCGTCGAGCGCCCAGGTGCCACGCCATCGCGAGCTGGCGTAATAGTCGCGCGGCCGGAACCACTTCACCTCGGCGGTCGCAATCAGCGGCGTCCCGATCTCGCCGCCCTCAATCCGGCGCTTCATGGAGACGACATCGGGTTTCAGCCGATCCTGAAAACACACGCCGAGCGTCACGCCGGCGTTGCCCACTTTGTGGAGGAGCTTGTCGACTTTCGCAGTGGAGATATCGAGCGGTTTTTCGACCAGGACATGGCAACCCGCGAGGACGGCGGTTCTCGCAGCGTCGGCATGACAGCCGGACGGACTGCCGATCACCACGATGTCGATCGATGGCTGCAGCACGAGGGCGTCGAGTGTCTCGTACGCTACAGCGCCGTGACTCTCGGCGAGCTGGCGCGCCTTGGATTGGTTGTCGCCGAACACGCCGACCAGGTGGAGGCCCGCAGCGCGGACGGCACGAGCGTGCGTCTCACTGATGTTGCCGCCGCCGATGAGGCCGACGTTCACACCGTGAACCCTAGCGAAGCTTCGCCTCAAACCGCCCAGAAGAACGAATCGGCTCCGCTTCGCTAGGGGCAGTGTAGTTTTGCCCCGCTCCGGCCTTCGGCTCGCGCTCAGGCCGTCCCGAGCATCGTCGAGGGACGCGGGGCGAGACATCTTCTAAGGCCCGCCGAAAACTTGCTTCAAACGTCACGGTAGTGGCCTTAGAAGATGTCCAGCGACTCGAGAAACTGTTTGGCGGCCACATCCTCAATCGCTTGCCGGTCCTGCCCCTGCCACGTGATGGCTGCATAGCCGAATTGGATGTCACCACGCGAGGCTGCCGGGAGTGCCAAGCCCGCCAGCGCAAAGCCGGCGGCTGTAGCGCTTGTCTCCCGAACGAACCGACGTCGATTGACGCTTGAGCTCATGCGTTTGCTTTCTGGCTTCTGGCTTCTGGCTTCTTACCAACTATGCATCGTTCCGTCGAGGAGCCGATTGACCGGCAGATACGCGCGGTCGTACGGGAAGGTCGCCGCCAGATCCTCGTCAATGTCGATGCCTAATCCGGGCTTCTCACCAGGATGCATGAAGCCATCCGCGAACGTGTAGGCGTGCGGGAAGACCCGATCGGTCTCATCGGTGTGCCGCATGTACTCCTGCACGCCAAAGTTGTGCACGCTGAGATCGAAGTGCAACGCGGCGGCCATGCACACCGGGCTCAAGTCGGTGGCGCCATGCGACCCCGTCCGCACCTGATGGAGCTCCGCCAACGTGGCGATTTTGCGCAGATGGCTGATCCCACCGGCGCGAACGACGGTCGTGCGGATGTAGTCGATCAGCTGTTCCTGAATCAATTGCGCGCAGTCGTGAATGGAGTTGAAGATCTCGCCGACGGCCAGCGGCGTCGTCGTGTGTTGACGTATGAGACGGAAACGCGACTGCTCTTCGGCCGGAGTTGGATCCTCCATCCAGAACAGGTGGTACGGCTCCAGGCTCTTGCCCAAACGCGCCGCTTCGATCGGCGTCAGGCGGTGATGCACGTCATGAAGCAGGTGGACGTCGGAGCCAAACTCTTTGCGGAGACGGTCAAACAGCGCGGGAACGAAATTGAGATATCGCTCGCTGCTCCATCGCGTCTCGGGCGGCAGGCCCTTCTCCGCCGGCTCGTAGTACATGTCACCACGCCCGACGCCGTACGAGTGCTCCAGCCCCGGCACGCGGCACTGGGCGCGAATGGCCTTGTAGCCCATCGACGCGTACCGCGCGACGGCTTCCACCGTGTCGTCGATGGTTGAGCCATTGGCGTGGCCGTAGACCATCACCGCGTCCCGTGACGCCCCACCGAGCAGTCGATACACGGGAACGTTGAGCGACTTGCCGAGAATGTCCCAGAGCGCCGAGTCGACCGCGGCGATGGCCGACATCGTCACCGGACCGCGCCGCCAATACGCCCCCTCGTAGAGGTATTGCCAGATGTCTTCGATGCGTCGCGCGTCGCGGCCGATGAGCAACGGGATGACGTGGTCGCTCAGGTAACTGGCCACCGAGAGCTCGCGCCCGTTCAGCGTGGCATCGCCGAGCCCCGAGAGGCCATCCTCGGTCGTGAGCTTGAGCGTCACGAAATTGCGGCCGGGACTGCAGACGATCACCTTGCCGTCGACGATTTTCATTCGACGCAGCATAAGCGAAGCGAGCGAACGGTGGGGCTGGAAGGTAACTGCGTCCGATTGCATGAACATCGGAGAGTCGTCAGGATGGGCCGCGATGCACGAGATCGAGGACAAGGTCGAGCGCCTCGCTCGTCTCGCGGCCGCGCGCGGGCTCGGCGGCATCCTGCTCAACACCCAGCCCAATTTTGCGTGGCTGACGGGCGGCCGCTCCAACCAAGTCGACGGCAGCCGCGAAAACGGCAGCGGCAGCTTGCTCGTGAGCGCGCGCGGCCGGCGATTTGTCGTCGCCAACAACATCGAAATGCCCAGACTGAAGGACGAGGCATTGACCGGTCTGGGGTTTGACACCTGCGAGTACGCGTGGACCGATGAGCAGGCGCATCCGGGGACGCCCATCTCGACGGCAAAGCAGCTCGTGTGTGGGGAGGTCGGGTGCGACAACGCGCTTCCTGGCGGCATGCCCATCGAAACAGCCATTGCCGCTACGCGAGCGCTGTTGACCTCGGCTGAGGTCGCGCGCTACCGCACGCTCGGTCGTGACCTGGGGCGCGTCGTCGGCGACGTGTGTCGCGCCGTGGCGCCCGGCCTCGCAGAAAGCGAGGTCGCGCAGCAGGTCGCAGCGGCAGTGGCGCAAATCGGCGCGCGCGCGATCGTCACCCTCGTCGCCGCGGACGATCGCATCGGTCGGTTCCGCCATCCGGTGCCGACCTCGGCGCGATGGCAGGACCGAGTGATGGTCGTCGTCTGCGCGCAGCGTCACGGGCTGGTCGCGGCCCTATCGCGGATCGTCGTCGCCGGCAAGGCGCCTGACTGGCTCGACGCTCGGACGCGAGCGACCGCCAGCGTGTTCGCGCGGCTGCTCGAGGCGACCATTCCGGGCGCGCTCGGCTCCGAACTGTTCTCCGCCGCCGCCGTGGCCTACGCCGACGTTGGGTATCCGGGCGAAGAGACTCGACACCATCAGGGCGGCGCGACCGGCTACCGCTCTCGCGAGTGGATCGCACACCCTGCCTCGCAGGACACCGTTCAAGCGCGGCAGGCGTTTGCCTGGAATCCGAGCATTACCGGCACAAAAGTCGAAGAGACGGCGGTCGTCACCGACGAGGGACTGGAAGTGCTTACCTCCAGTCCGGATTGGCCCTCTATTGCGCTGTCGGTCAGGGGCGAGTCGCTCCTGGCGCCAGCTGCGCTCGTTCTCTAACGGCGGCCCGCCCCCGTTACCTTCCGCTCACATTCCGCTTGACAGACCCCAAGGGCGGGCATAGTTTGTCCCATCATTAGTCAATATTGATCCCATGGCGCAGAGGCTTGAGCGGTAAAGAAAGCGTGATTCTCATCATGGGTCCGCCGGTCCAGACAGGTGTGACTCATCGTCGGCCGATATAGGGTCCGAAAGTAAGACGAATGAGAAAGATCGACACGACGCGGTTTCGGGTCGCCACACGACGGACCTCGCGCGAGATCAACCGCACGATCGTGCTGAACCTCGTCCGCATCAGGCAGCCCCTCTCGCGCGCCGACCTCGCCCGCGCGATGGGCGTCCGCCGTGGCGCGGTCAGCTTGATCGTCAACGAGCTGCTCAAGGACGGCGCGATCGTCGAAGGCGCGACCGGCGACGCTGTGCGCGGGCGCAAGCCGACATTCCTTTACATCGACACGCGGCGCCGCGCGGTCGTGGCCATCGACATTCGCCTGAGCCAGACGTTGCTGATGCTCGCCGACCTGGTCGGAAAGCCGATCGGCGGCGTGATCACCCTGCCCACCAACCGCGATCCGCAAGAGCTCGTGAAGTCTCTTGCCGCCCGGATTAAACAGGTCCTCGCCGACCACGAACAGATTGACGAATGCACCGGCATCGGCGTGGCCGTGCCCGGCATGGTCGAACGGCCCTCGATGCGCGTGCTGCACGCGCCCACGCTCGGCTGGCGCGACGTCGATCTGCGAGACATGCTGGCCAAGGCGACCGGATTGCCGGTTGAGATCGAAAACTCCGGTCGCGTCTGCGCGCTCGCGCAACTCTGGGCGATGCACGGAGCTGGAGAAGGTCCCGCCGGCGATTTCGTCTTCGTCTCGGCGTCGGACGGTCTCGGCGTCGGCGTGAGCTTTCAGCGCGAGGTCCTCCGCGGCCGGCACAATCTCGCCGGAGAGTTCGGCCATCTGCTGTTGTCGCTCGATGGACCGCCCTGTTCGTGCGGTTCGTCGGGCTGCTGGGAAGCCTATGTCTCGAACCGCGCGACCCTGGCGCGCTATTTCGGCCAGCAACCGGACGCGACGGGCGGATTTGCGACGTCCGACTTCACCATTGACGATCTGCTGGCTCGCGCACGCGGCACCGATCTGAAGGCGCGCGCCGCCCTTCAAGCCACGGGCCGCTATCTGGGCATCGGACTCGCCCTCGTCGTGAACGCCCTCGATCCGGCCGCCGTGTACGTGGGCGGCGAGATCACCGGGGCCTGGGATCTCGTCGAACCATCGATGCGCGCGGCGTTTCTCGAGCGCGCGCTGACCCCTGCCGTGGCGGCGACGCCGATTCGTCCGGTCGCTGCCATCGAATACCCCCGTTTGAGGGGCGCCGCGGCGCTGGTGACCGCGCCAGCATTCGCGGCGCCCGTTGTTGCCTGAACGCAGTTTCGATTCTTTGGGAGCCCATCATGAACCTCACCAATGTCTTCCAGGAGAGTGACAAGCGCGCGGCGCTCGAACAGGTGCTGACGAGCGCCACGTTCGTCCGCGCCTCGCAGGTGCGGAATTTCCTCCGCTACATCTGCGAGATGGAGCTGCGTGGTCTCGGTCACACGCTCCACGAGTACCTGATCGGCGTCGAAGCGCTCGGACGGCCGAACGCCTACTCGACCGACGAGGACTCGAGCGTGCGCCGCCGTGCCTACGCGCTGCGACGCAAACTCGACGAGGTCTATTCCCGGGAGCTCGCGCACGCGCCGATCCGCATTGTCGTGCCGAAAGGCAGCTACGTCCCGTTCTTCGTCGCCAACGAAACCCGCGAGGTCGCCCGTGATGCGTTCCACCTCCCGACTCCGGCCGCTCGCCGTACTAGCCTGTCTGCTGCTTAGTGGGTCGAGCGTCGCGAGACCCACCCTGAGCGACGAGGCCAACCGCGTCGCGGTTGGTCTCGGAGTCGAAGGGCCTGTCCTGAGCGAGGAGGTCGACCGCAACGCGGTCGAGCTCGGAGTCGAAGGGCAAGTCGACGCGTCCAAGGGTAGTGGGCTAATGCTGTGTTGTTGACCGATTTGACACGGTCCGGTGTTCGTCCCGCAAAACGTCCGTCAGAATACGAATAAACACGTTCAATTCGTCCCGCCGCTTCACCGCCCACGCCATAAGTTGTTGAGGTGTAATCGCTTCAATCGGATCGGCTACGCCATGCCTGTAGACCATATTATTTTCTGCTGCAGCCATAAATAACCCCTTGACTGTCTATGGCGTACGCCATAGTATTGTTGCCATAAGAGAGGGCGGTCATGCCAGAGAATCCTAAGGACCCGAAAACGTTGCTTGCCGAAGCCATCCGGAAACGCGATGAACTCAACACGTTCATCAAGGTGCTGCAAGAGATGTCCGGCGCGGCTGTCTCCGAGACTACCGAGGCATCGAATGCCAGCACTCTGCCAAACGATAGCGGAGAAATCTCAGATCCGTTGAGTCTCGTGTATCCCGGCATGTTCTTTGGTAAATCGCAGCCGCAAGCTGCCGAGATACTTCTGGAACGCGTGAAGCGCCCAATCAAGACACGTGTACTTGTAGAGGCGTTTCGGAAAGGTGGATCAACTGCTGGTGGCAAACAACCAGCAATCAACCTTTGGGGGACCCTAAATCGAAACGAGAAGTTTGTCCTCGTTCCTAAGGCCGGATGGGGTCTTCGTAGTTGGTACGATGCGAAGACACTTGCGCGCATGGGAAAGGCAATAAAAGAATCCGACGAGGACGCCGGAGATGCTGAATCAACGGAGGCGTGATTCGATGTGCAAGATTGTTCGACTCCGAACAATGGAGGGTGCTGCCATGAGAGTAAATGGCCCCGGCGTGTTGATCCACCCGCGTCGGTCAAATGCGAAGGGCCGTCCCCTGTTGCCATAGGAAGCGCAGGGACGGCCCGTTGGTGGGTCTTCTCAAGAAAGCGCCCGGACAGTCGTTGGTAGCGGCTGGCCGGGCAATCCAAACCACGCGGATTGAGGCCGTGTGATCCAGACCCGAACTCATTATCGGCCTCTACCCGCCTCAGAACAAGAGGCCGATCATGACGTGCCCGAAGTGCCAACATCAGACGATCAAGAAATTCGGAACGTACGGAGCTAAGAAGATTCAGCGATTCCGCTGCAAGGATTGCGGAGCAACGTTCGCACCAGTTCAGCCGAAGCCGCTCGGCGCGCACACGACGGATATGGATCGCGTTGTCCAGGTGCTCGCGCTGATGACCGAAGGCATGAGCATCCGTGCGATCGCGCGCATCACCGACATTCACAAAACGACGATCCTTTCCCTGCTCGCAACGGTCGGCACGCGCTGCGCCGCGTTGTTGGATACGCACCTGCGCAATCTTCGACCGAGCTACATCCAGG
>JBOGIV010000522.1:0-5085 GCA_050747925.1 Vicinamibacterales bacterium | reverse complement strand
TCTCACGAAAGAGCTGGGCGCGGTCCAGCGATAAGAACAAGGGTTCTGAAAGGTTCTGAGAGGTTCGGAGAGGTTCTGAGGGGTTCGGAAGGTTCGCGTAGCTTCCGATGGTGCTGGGAGGTTCAGGTGGCGATAGCGGCGAAGGCGAGTGCAGCGGCTGTGGACCCGGTGGATCGGCTCGAAGAAAAGATCAAGCTGCTGGTCAACACCATCGTTCGACTCAAGAGCGACCACGCCCGGGCGTCGGAGGAAAATGGTCGCCTTCAGCGCGAGGTGGATTCGCTGAAAGCCAGACTGGAAGACGCTGAGCACTCCTCCGCCGAAGTAACGGACCTTCGCGAGGAACGGGATCTGATCAGGTCGCGCGTCAGCGAGATGCTGCAGCAGCTCGAAGGTTTGAATCTCTGAAATGAATGAGCCGCGAGTCGTTCACGTCGAGGTCTCCGGGCAGACGTACCCGATTCGCACCGCCCTCGACGCCCGTTACGTCAGCGAGCTGGCGGCCTTCGTCCAACAGCGCATGGAGCTGGCGGCGGACAGCTCTCCGTCCAGCGACACGCTGGGTCTGGCGATTCTCGTCGCGCTCAACATCGCCGACGAATACTTTCGCTCCCGGTCGAACAGCGAGTCGGCCAACGCCGGATTGTCCGCACGCGCCGAAGCGCTGGAGCGCATCGTCGACGAAGCGCTCGCGCTCAGCCTCTAGGCCGCAGCGCTTCTAGTGTTCGCTTGACCGCTCGTCGGGTGGAGCCTAAGATCCGCTTGTTCCTGCTTTGCTCGTGATGGTTTCTCGGAGGCTTTGCTGAGCCGATGTTAAAACCCAAGTGAGCCGCGATGGCCATGTGGTGTGCATGCCTCCGCGGAGAGGAAGCCTGAAACGTGGCTCTTACAGCGGCTCCACCTGTTATGCAGGTTCAGCAATCCTCCCCACACGGCAAAGCGGGACATCTCTTGCGCTCTGCAGCTGACGAGCGGCGAGTGCCCTCGTGACGGTCTCAGAGCTGGGCGAGCGCGCGCTCATCGCGAGAATCCTCGCCCGCTTGCCCAGACCGCCTGCGAGCGTCGTCGTCGGACCCGGCGACGATGCCGCGGTTGTCGAATGCGCGCGTAACGAGCGGCTCGTCGTGACGACTGATGCGGTCGTCGAGGGCGTGCACGTGAGCCGCGCGTACTCGACCCCCTCAGATATTGGCCACAAGGCGATGGCGATCAACCTCAGCGATCTGGCCGCCATGGCGGCAGCTCCGCGTTGGGCGCTTGTCTCGCTGGTGTTGCCCGGCTCATGGGACGTCTCTGACGTCGAAGATCTCATGGACGGCTGCGTGACTCTGGCCCGCCGACACGGTGTGGCTGTCATCGGCGGCAATATCGCGCGGACGGATGGGCCGTTGGTCGTCGACATCACCGCGGGCGGCGAGGCTCGTCCACGAAGATGGCTCACACGCGACGGGGCCAGAGCGGGTGACGAAGTGTTCGTCAGCGGATCGATCGGCGCATCGGCTGCTGGATTGGAAATGCTGAAGGCAGAGTCGGCAACCGGCAACCGACAGCCCGTGTCCAACGCCTCAGGCTGTATCACTCGCCATCGACGGCCGGAGCCGCGCGTACGCCTCGGACTGGCGATCGGGCGGGCGCGGGCGGCGCGGGCGGCGATTGACTTGAGCGACGGATTGGCCAACGCGCTACGACAGGTGGCGACAGCCAGCGGATGCGGCGTGCGGGTCGAGGCGTCGTCGCTTCCAATCGATCGCGAAGCGCGTTCGTGGTGGACGGTCAAAGGTGTCGATCCGATTCGATCCGCAATCGTCGGCGGCGACGACTATGAGCTCCTCTTCGCGGTGCCAAAGCGCAGTGGGCGGCTCTTGCGTGCGGTTCAGCAGCGCGTCGCCGATCCGCCGCTCACGCGAATCGGCGTCTTCACGAAGGATGCGAGTGAGCTCGTCATCGACCACAATGGTAAGGAAGAGGTCTTGCCCCAGGGCTACGAGCACTTTCGCGAGCAGGGAACCGCGAATAGCGAATAGCGAACAGCGAGTCGCGGATAGGGCGCGGAAGGGCGGTCCCACGGAGCCAGTCGCATGATTTCATCTCATGGGTCTGGGCGATCGATGACATGAACCCTGAGGCGGCGAATCTGGCGTCCGTCTGACGTCGACCTGCTGGTATTATCGCGGCTTATGCATGCTCTGTATGTACTGGTGCCCGCACTGGGCATTCTCGCGATTGCGTACCGGTACTACAGTGCGTTTCTGGCGGCGAAAATCTGGGTCCTCGACGACACGAGAAAGACCCCGGCTCACACGAAGTACGACGGCGCGAACTTCTACCCGACGAGCCGGTGGGTGCTCTTCGGCCATCACTTCGCCGCGATCACCGGCGCGGGTCCGCTGGTTGGCCCGATGCTCGCGGCGCAGTTTGGCTACGCGCCGGGACTCATCTGGCTGGTGGCCGGCGTCTGTCTCGCCGGCGCCGTCCACGATTCGATCATTCTCTGGGCGTCGGTGAGACGTGGCGGGCGCTCGTTGCCCGACATCGTCCGCCAGGAGATCGGCCCGCTGGCAGGCTTCGTCGCGGCCGTGGCCATTCTCTTCATCATCATCGTCACGCTCGCGGGCCTGGGAATCATCCTGGTGAATGCGTTGTCGGACAGCCCGTGGGGAGCCTTCACGATCGCCGTCACAATCCCGCTCGGCTTCCTGATGGGCTTCTGGATGTACGTGTGGCGCAAAGGGAAGATCACCGAAGCCACGATCATCGGCGTCATCGGGCTGTTGCTCGCGGTCGCCGGTGGGGAGCCGCTCAATCATCCCGATTCCTGGTTCGGGAGCTTCTTCCGTCTCTCGCGCACCGAGCTCGTCGTGGCACTCGGCGTCTACGCCATGATCGCGTCGATCCTGCCGGTGTGGCTGTTGCTCTCGCCTCGGGGGTATCTGAGCTCGTTCACGAAGATTGGAACCATCGTCCTGTTGGCCTTCGGGGTCATCGTCGTGAACCCGGAATTCCGGATGCCGGCGTTGACAGAGTTCGTCGGTGGCGGCGGCCCGATCATTCCAGGCCCACTCTTCCCCTTCTGTTTCATCACCATCGCGTGCGGCGCCATCTCCGGATTCCACGGTCTGATCAGCTCGGGCACGACGTCGAAGATGGTGGACAAGGAATCGGATATCCGTCCGGTCGGCTACGGGGCGATGCTCGTGGAATGCTTCGTCGGTTTGATGGCGCTCATTGCCGCAGCATCGATGGAGCCAGGCGACTACTTCGCGATTAACGTTCCGGCGGCCGCTTACCAGACGCTGACCTTCGGCGGTCAGCTGATGCAGCCGGTTCACATCCCCGCGATCGAAGCTGCCGTCGGCGAAGTCGTCACCGGCCGCACTGGAGGCGCTGTTTCACTGGCCGTCGGGATGGCGCAGATCTTCGCCGCGCTGCCAGGTATGCAGAGCTTGCTGTCCTATTGGTATCACTTCGCCATCATGTTCGAGGCGCTCTTCATCCTGACGACGATCGATTCGGGGACGCGCGTTGCCCGGTTCCTGGTGCAGGAATTCGTCGGCCGCGTCTACCAGCCGTTCGCCCGCCCAGACTCCATCGTCGGCAGTTCGATTGCGACGGCCTTCATCGTTTTCGCGTGGGGCTATTTCATCTATACGGGGCAGATCAACACCATCTGGCCGATGTTCGGGGTGGCCAATCAACTACTCGGCTCGGTCGCACTCGCGGTCGGGACGACGATTCTGATCAACATGGGGAAAGTGAAGCTGGCGTGGGTCACGCTGCTGCCGCTCGCCTTTCTCGGCGTCAACACCTTCTACGGTGGATTCCTCAACGTTCGCGACAACTACTATCCATTGGCCATTGGCGCCAACGCCGCGCGCAACGTCGAAGGCTGGGTGCTGACCGTTTGCACGACGGCGATGATGGTCCTTGCCGTCGTCATCCTCGGATCGGCGCTTCAAAAGTGGATCAGCGTCATCAGCAATGAGCGACAGCCGTTGCCTGCAGAAGGATAGTCCGCGAAGTTCAACGTTGAAGGTCCCACTCCCTCCTGATATCTTCATCTGAGCCTGCCTCCCAGTCAGGCCATTCCACCCGCCCCGGGTGGGGCACGAGCCAGCGCCTGCAGGCAATGTGAAGGATCGATCCTCACTTGCCGATATGTAGATGAGCACTATGAGCATATCGATGAACCGTGTACGTGCGATCGTTGGGATCAGTTTGCTGGCAGTCGCCGGGCTCACGAGCGATGCGAGCGCGCAATATCGGCCGGCGGGACCACCGACGGTCGGCGACGCGTACCACATCGAAGCCGCCTACGGCTGGTGGAACGCCGAACCCCAGCTCATCATCAACTCGGAGGCGCTTGGCATCATCGGGTCTGACATCGATCTCATCCAGGACCTTGGCATCGCAAAGAAAAGGCTGCGCAAATTCAATCTGACGCTGCGGCCAGGCACCAAGCACAAGTTCCGCTTCGAGTACGTGCCAATCACATACGAGGCCGACACCGTGCTGCGGCGGTCGTTCGTCTTCAACGGCCAGCAGTACAACGTCGGCCTGCCGGTTCAGACCGTCGCGCAATTCAAGACGTCACGGTTTGGCTACGAGTACGATTTCCTTTACATGAAGCGGGGATTCGCGGGCGTCCTGTTGGATGTCAAGTACACCGATGTCAACGTGGAGCTGCGAAGCCCGCTCCGATCCCAGCCCGAGTTCACCAAGGCAGTCGCCCCCATTCCGACGATCGGGTTCGTGGGACGCGGCTACGTCGCACCGAACGTGTCGATCACCGGTGAACTGTCATTCTTCCGGGTTCCCGACAACGTGTCTGATGAGTTCGACGGCAGCTATACGGATTTCGACCTCTACAGCACCTTCAACTTCAACCGCTATGTCGGGGCGCAGGTCGGCTTCCGAACCGTCAGTGTGTCGTACCTGGTTGATCTCGATCAGGGCGAGTTGAAGTTCAAAGGGCTCTACTTCGGGGGCGTGATCAGATACTGATCCGGCATCGGTTACCGGCCCCGGTTGCGAGTCCCGGCTAAGGGAATTCGTTGCGGCTTGTGAAGGCAACCCTTTAGGGTTGCC
>JBOGIV010000521.1:0-14346 GCA_050747925.1 Vicinamibacterales bacterium | reverse complement strand
CGTTGGCAGATATTGGAACGGTGTCTGACACCGTCCTGCGCGGTAACATCCCCAGCGCATGCAACTGTCCACTCTGGATTGGGTCATCGTCGCGATCTCGATCGCATTGTCGTTTCTGCCCGCCATCCTTCTTGCCCGGCGGGCTGGCACCAGCACCGCCGAGTTCTTCACGTCCGGTCGCGCGGCGCCGTGGTGGCTGATCGGCGTCTCCATGGTCGCGACGACCTTCAGCACCGACACGCCGAATCTGGTGACCAACCTCGTTCGCGAACACGGCGTCGCGAACAACTGGGTCTGGTGGGCGTTCCTGCTCACCGGTATGGCGACCGTGTTCTTCTACGCGCGGATGTGGCGCCGCTCAGGTGTCCTCACCGATCTCGAGCTCTACGAGATTCGCTACTCCGGCCGCGCCGCCGCGTGGGTCCGCGGGTTTCGCGCGGTCTACTTGGGCCTGTTCTTCAATGTCGTGATCATGGCCACGGTGAATCTCGCGGCCGCGAAGATCGCCAACGTTCTTCTCGGCTGGCCGATGGGCCAGACGCTGTGGGTCTGCGCCGCGATCAACATTGCCTTCGCGGCGACCTCCGGACTGTGGGGCGTGCTCGTCACCGATGTCATACAGTTCGGCATCGCCATGACCGCGTCATTTGCCGCCGCGTGGTTCGCGCTCGATCAGCCTCAAGTGGGCGGCCTCGCAGGTCTGATGACGAAGACCCCCGTGTTGGCGCTGAACCTGTTGCCCGACTTCAGTGACTGGAGCCTGACGATGTCGGTCCTGATCCTTCCACTGACGGTGCAGTGGTGGTCGGTGTGGTACCCGGGATCGGAGCCAGGCGGTGGGAGCTACATCGCGCAGCGGATTCTCGCGGCCAAGGGCGAGCGCGATGCCCTGACGGGCACGCTGTTCTTCAATCTCGCGCACTACGCCCTTCGTCCATGGCCGTGGATCATCGTCGCTCTGTGCTCGATGCTCGTCTTCCCCGAGCTCTCTGACATCTCGCGCGCATTCCCGTATGTCGATCAGCGCCTGATGGGACACGACACGGCGTATTCCGCGATGCTGACGTTTCTGCCGCCGGGATTCCTTGGGCTGATGGTGGCGGGGCTGCTCGCGGCCTACGTCTCGACGATCTCCACGCACCTCAATTGGGGCACGTCGTACCTCGTTCACGATCTGTATCGCCGCTTCGTTCGGCCAGACGCCGGCGAAAAGCACTACGTGTGGATGGGGCGGCTCGTGACCGGGTTGCTGATGCTTCTAGCGGCAGCTCTCACGTTTCTGCTGGAATCGGCGCGCCAAAGTTTCGAGCTGCTGCTCTCTGTGGGTGCGGGCTCAGGCTTGCTGTACCTGCTTCGCTGGTATTGGTGGCGGATCAATGCGTGGAGCGAGATAGCGGCGATGTCCGTCTCGTTCCTCGTCGCGACCAGCTTCTTCATCGCCCAACAGGCGGGCGTCGTCATTGCGCCGACAACGGCGTTGTTGACCATCGTCGCCGTGACGACACTTGCGTGGGTGGGGACGACACTCGCGACCTCACCTGAGAATATGGGAACACTGGTGCGCTTCTATCGACTGGTGCGTCCCGCTGGGCCGGGATGGGGACCCATACAGCGGCTGGCTGGAGCAGGCGAGTCGCCTGACAGCATCACGCACGCGCTTGCCGGGTGGGTCTTCGGATGCGCGTTTGTCTACGCCGCGCTCTTCGGCGCCGGTAGCGCGCTATACGGACTGACGGCTCAAGCGACCGTCTGGGCGGTCGTGTTTGCCGGCAGCGGGTACGGCTTGACTCGCGTGCTCGGCAGACTGTGGCGATAGAAAGTTCCACGGTTCCAAGGTTCCAAGGTTCGAATTCAGGGTTCGATCGAACCGCGAGCTTTGGAACCCTGGGACTCTGGAACCATGGAACTTCATTGTATCGAGGTCGAGCGGCCACCCAACACGGCCACCACGCGATCGATGTCGTCGTGCGTGTTGAAGACCGATGCCGACAAGCGCAGCCGATTCTCGTTGCCCACGATCGTTCCCACCACATTGCCGGCGCGCAGCGCCTTGCTCGTCGCCTCGGTGTTCGCCAGTTCGAAGGCGAGGATCGGCGTTTCGGTGCCGCGCGGTGTCAGCGGCTTGAAGCCGAGCGGCGGCAGCTCATTCTGCAGTCGATCGGTGAGCTGACGCGCGTGCGCGCGAATCTTGTCCAGGCCAAGGCGCTGGACGTAGTTGATCCCTTCCGAGACGCATGCGGCCAGGAGCACGGGAATGCCGCCGGTCTCGTACCGCGCCGCGCCCGGCAGCGGCTCCCACGTGAGCTCTGCGCGGTTGAAGTTCGACACCTGTCGATGCCCATACCGCGTCGTGGGCAGCACCGTGCCCTGCAGATCTTCGCGCACATAGAGGAAGCCGAGGCCGCGTTCGCCCATGAGCCATTTGTAAGTGCCCGCGGAGGCGAAGTCGATGCCGAGGGCTTTGATGTCCAATGGGACCGCGCCGACTGCCTGGATGATGTCCGCGAACACATAGGCGCCGCGCGCGTGCGCCAGCGAGCTGACGGCCTTCGCGTCGTGCATGTAGCCGTTGACGTTTGAGACCAGCGCCAGCGAGACGAGCCGTGTATTGCGATCGATCGCGCGATCCATGTCGTTCACGTCGATGGCCCAGTTGCGATGCTTCACGACGCGAAGCTCGATGCCCTTCTTCTCCAGCTCCTTGTACATGTAGAGCGACGTGGTGAAGTGCAGCTCGTCGATGACGATGTTTCCACGCTTGCCTGGCAGGTCCAATCCCATCACGACGATGTTCTCGCCGTCGGAGGTGTTGGCGGTGTACGCGATCTCGGTCGCCGTCGCGTTGATGAGTTGGCCGTAACGCTTCTTCAGATCGTCCTGCTTCGCGCCGCCGAACTCCTCGCGCCCCTCCCCGGGCCCGTGCAGACGATACGCGACGCCGCGCTCCACGGCGCGTGCGGCGAAGGTGCCGAGCGGGTGCATCGCCGCGGAATTCAGATACGTCTGGCTCGCGACGCTCGGGAAATCCGCTCGCACCGAAGCGGGGAAGACCGCTCCTGGCCGCATGGCCTGCTCGGCGAAGAGGGATCGCGCCGACCGGCCGAAGGTGGCAAATGCGCCTGCGCCTGCGATGAACTCACGGCGACCGAGACTCATGCGGACCTCCTGAAGTGAGGTCGAGTATAGCGGACCCTTCGACTCGCCGCCGCCACCACACGAACGGCTCGCTCAGGGCAGGCCCTTCGACTCGCCGCCGCCACGTCATGATCGGCTCGCTCTGGGCGGGCCCTTCAACTTCGCTCAGGGCAAGCCCTTCGACTTCGCTCAGGGCAAGCGGGACCGAGGCTAACGCTCCTGGGCGATGGGCGCTTCGGGTTCCACTCTCGCGGCGCGCCGTTTCCGCATCAGCACTTCGCGCCCGCCGTCGGCGAATGCCACTTCGTCCATGAGCTGATTGATGAGGAAGACGCCCCGCCCGCTCGACTTGAACATGTTCCGCGCTTCGAGCGGGTTAGGCACGCTGGCAACGTCGAAGCCCGGTCCGGGATCGCGCACGATGATGGTGAGATCTCCGGAGGAGTCGTGGGTCACGATGCATTGCACACTTTTCGTGGGGTCGCCTTTGCAGCCGTGACGGATGGCGTTGGCGAGGGCTTCGTCGAGGGCCAGGACCACCTTCATCACCTCGTCGTCGGACCAGTGTTTGCTCTCGAGAAGCTGTTGCAGACCCTCGCTGACCTTCGGAATGGCGGAAGGGGTTGCCGGGATCACCATGTTCAGCTCACACGCCGAGCAGTAGGGCATCAGCTCGCTCAACTTGTCCACCTTATCGAGCGAATTACGGAGTTCCTGCACGAGGGCGGCTTGCTCCGATTCGGCTCGGTCCCGTTCCGCCAAGGCACCCTCCAATTCGTTGAGATTCCGCCGTAATTCCAGCTGAGCCTGCGCTTGCCGGCGAAGCGCCTCGAGCGCTTTCGCTTCATCAGCGTTCAGGTCTCTCGGCATCACATCAATGACGCAAATCGTCCCTAACGCGTGCCCCTCAGGCGTGATCAGAGGCGCTCCAGCGTAGAAGCGGACGTGCGGTTGGTCCACCACGAACGGATTTTCACGAAATCGCTCGTCCAGGCGCGCGTCGGGAACGATGAACAGCCCCGGCTGCTGAATGGCGTGCGCACAAAACGCGACGCTTCGGTGAGTCTCGGTCACCGTCACGCCGATCCGGGATTTGAACCATTGGCGGTCCTCGTCGATGAGCGTGATGAGGGCAATCGGCACCTTGAAGATCTGCGAAGCCAGGAGCGTCAGATCGTCGAAGGCTTGCTCAGGCTTCGTGTCCAGAATGCGGTACTTTCGGAGGGTCTGGAGTCGCGCCGCTTCCGGGGTCGCCATAAAACTAGGGTGCCTGAGGAGCCTAATCTGCCACTTCGCCAAGCGAATTGCATCCATAGACATCCGGCCAAGGAGCGCCCGGTCAGGTAGAGTAAGGACCCAGCACCCAGGAGATCCCATGTCGGATTGGACGTCGGCTCTGGTCTACGCGGTTCGGACGTTGCGTCGTCAGCCTACTTTCGCGCTCATTGCGCTGATGACGCTCACGCTGGGCATTGGCGCCAACACCGCGATCTTCAGCGTCATCAAGACGGTCGTGCTCAACCCGCTGCCCTATGACGAGCCGGATCGGATCGTGGTCGTTTGGGAAGTCAACCCGGAGGGCAATCAGGACCGTGTCTCCGTGCCGACGTACGAGGACTGGAAAGACGAGGTCAAGTCGTTCGAGTCCATCGCCGCGTTTCGTCAGGTGGACTTCACACATTCGGGAACGGGCGATCCGCGAAACGTTCGCGGAGTGCGAGCGACGACCGACGTGTTCCATGTCCTCGAGGCCAATGCGCTCCTCGGCCGCACATTCGTTCCGGAAGAGTCCGTCGTCGGCGCCGATCGCGTCGTGGTCTTGAGTCACGGATTCTGGACGCGGGTCCTGGGCGCTGATCGCAGCCTCATCGGCAAAACGATTCAGCTCGATGCCGTGCCGTTCACGGTGGTCGGCGTGATGCCTGCAGGCTTTGAGTTCCCGACCGGCTCAAATGTCGAAGTGTGGACGCCTCTCGCGTTCGATCCGAAGGACATGCACGGTCAGTCCCGTCGTGCCAGGTCGCTGCTGGTCGTGAGCCGCCTCGCCGGCGGCGCCAGCCTCGCCCAAGCGCAGCAGGAGCTGACGGTCCTTGCCGCTCGCATCGCGGCGGAGTTCAAGACCAGCAACGAAGGGTGGAGCGCGCGCGCGGTCGCGGCGAAAGAGCAGCTCGTCGCCTCGTCGCGGCCGGCGCTCATGGTGCTGATGGGCGCCGTGGGCTTCCTGTTGCTGATCGTCTGCGCGAACATGGCGAACCTGCTGCTGGCGCGCCTGTCGAGTCGGCGGCGAGAGATCGCCGTTCGCGGGGCGCTGGGCGCCAGTCGATGGGAAGTGGCCATGCCCATCCTGGCCGAGAGCTTCGTGCTGTCGGTAGGTGGCGGCGTGCTCGGTCTGCTCGCGGCGTTCGGCGGTCTCCGCCTGCTGGCGTCGCTGCCTGAAGGACAGCTGCCGCGGATGGATCAGATTCAGCTCGATGGCGGCGTGTTGATCTTCACGACCGCGGTGTCAGTTGCCGTGGCGCTCCTGTTCGGTGTGCTGCCGGCGATACACGCGTCGCGCGCCGACTTACGCGAGAGCATCTCGGAATCGACGGGGACAACGACGGGACTCTACGCGTCGCGCGTGCTCGGCGGACTCGTGGTGATCGAGGTCGCGCTCGCGCTGGTGCTGCTGGTCGGCGCCGGATTGATGACGCGCAGCTTCTCGAAGCTCTTGCAAGTGAGCCCAGGGTTCGAGGCTGGCAATCTCGTGGCCGCGCGAGTGCTGCTGCCGACGACCAAGTACCGAGAGCGGCCGACCCTGGTCCGCTTCTATGAGGACGTCATCGAGCGCCTCCGTCGCGCGCCGGGCGTGAACGCCGCCTCGGCCGTCTCGGCGTTGCCGCTTCAGGACGTCGGCGCCGCCGGCGCGTTGCCCTTCACCGTCGAAGGTCAGCAGCCGCCAAAGACCGAAGATCCACTGGCCGACGTCCGCATCGTTGCGCCCGGATACTTCGAGACGATGAAGATTCGGTTGCTCGAGGGCCGGCTTCTCGATGAACGTGACGCCGAGCGAGGGCCACGCGTGAGCTTGATCAACGAGACGATGCGGCGGCGGTACTTTCCGGATCGAAGTCCCATTGGTCAGACGATCGTGAACCCGCACGGCAAGAGCGAAGTCGTGGGGGTGGTCGCCGACGTGAGGAATCAAGGACTCGATCGCGAACCAAAGAAGCAGGTGTACCTGCCGATGCGCCAGAGTCCCACGGCCGGCATGGCGGTCGTGGCTCGCACCGAGGGCGATCCCGTGGCGTTTGCGGGCGCGATTCAGCGCGTCATCTGGGATGTCGATCCGGAACAGCCGATCTACGAGCTCAGCACCATGGATCAGATCCTCGCGCGCGCGGTCTTTCTGCCGCGGCTCAGCACGACGCTGCTCGCGCTGTTCGCCCTTGCCGCGCTGCTCCTGGCTGCCCTCGGCATATACGGCGTCCTGTCCTATTCGGTGTCGCAGCGCACCAGGGAGATCGGGCTGCGCATGGCGCTGGGCGCCTCGGGTGGCAACACCGTCGGCATGGTCGTGCGGAACAGTTTGCTGCTCATCGCAATCGGTGGCGGCATCGGGTTGATCGCAGCCGTGCTGCTCGCGCGATCGATGGCGGGAATCCTCTACGGCGTTGGTCCGTTCGATCTTCCGGCGTTCACGCTCGCCGCCGCCGTGCTCGTGGTCGCGGGAATCACGGCCAGTCTGCTCCCCGCCCGACGTGCGACGCGCGTGGATCCTATGGTGGCCCTGCGGGACCAATAGAGTTCGGTGTAGAGGCGACCCTTTAGGGTCGCCCGTCGCATCAGGCAACCCTGAAGGGTTGCCTCCACAACTGGATGCCTTCACAAAGAAATGTAGAGGCGACCCTTTAGGGTCGCCTGAGCGTAGAAGGGAGTCAGGCCGTGAATCTTCGACTGATTGCAGCGGTCATCGCGTTGAGCCTCGTCGTCACAGCCGAGTCGCGAGCGCAGAATGCGGCAACGTATAAGGTGCTCGCCACCAGCAAGACCTCGACGATGGAAAAGGAGATGAAGCAGGCTGGAGCCGAACTTCGCGGCGGTCATGGGTGGCGAAACCGCCTCGGCTGGCAACCAGGTCGTCGTCCTCATGGGGAGCGACGGCAGCGGATCGACAACGAAATTCGACTACAGGCTGCTGGCGACGTCGAAGACATCGACGATGCAGAAAGAGCTGCAGCAGGCGGCTGATGCCGGCTTCGAGTACAAGGGACAGACGGTCTTCGAGAGTCTGTTCGGTGGTCAGGAAGTCGTGGTCATCCTTCAGAAGGATCCGACGGAGAGCAATCGAACGCGCTGGGAATATCGGCTGCTGGCGACGTCCAAGACTTCAACGCTGGAAAAAGAGCTCCGCGACGCCTCGGAGCTCGGGTTCGAGGTGCTCGCGATGACGGTTGGGAAGACGGCGATGGGTGGATCGGAAATGGTCGTGATCACCCGTCGCCGCGCGAAGTAATCAGCACCACTTCAACGCGCTCGTCCCTCGGCGTTCCCCGCGCCAGAATCGAGCGCGCGCGATCCATGTCGATGGCGCCTTCCCACCGAGCCACCACCATGGTCGCCACCGCATTGCCGATGAGGTTGGTGATCGCTCGCGCCTCCGACATGAAGCGATCCACGCCGAGCAGCAGCGTGAGGCCGGCGAGCGGGATGGAGGGAAACACGGCAAGCGTTGCCGCCAGCGTCACGAAGCCGCTGCCGGTGACGGCGGCTGCGCCCTTCGAGGTCAGCAGCAGCACGCCGAGGAGTCCCAACTCCTGGCGCAGCGTCAACTCGACTCCGGCCGCCTGCGCCACGAAGATCGCCGCCATCGTCATGTAGATCGACGTGCCGTCGAGATTGAACGAGTACCCGGTCGGCACGACGAGCCCAACCACAGGCTTGGCGCAACCCAAATGCTCCAGTTTCTTCATCAGTCTGGGGAGGGCCGACTCGGATGAGGACGTGCCCAGCACGATCAAGATCTCTTCTCCGATGTAGCTGAGGAAACGAAGCAGGCTGAACCCGGCGGCCGCGGCGATGGAACCCAGGATCACGATCACGAAGAAGACGCACGTGAGATACACCGATGCCATCAATTTGCCGAGCGAGACCAGCGTGCCGACGCCGTATTCGCCGATGGTGTAGGCCATGGCGCCAAACGCGCCAATCGGCGCAAAGCGCATGATGAGCCCAACCAGGTCGAACAGCGCATGAGAAACCAACGCGACGAGATCGACAATCGGACGCGCGATCTCGCCCTGCTTCAGGAGCACGAGTCCGAAGAGCACGGACACCAGCAGGACCTGCAGAACGTCGCCTCTCGCAAACGCGCCGACGATGGTGTCGGGGATGATGTTCAGGACGAAATCGGTCGTTGAGAGTTGTGACGATGCGGTCGCGTACGCCGACACGGCGTTCGGATCGCTGGTGGACGCGTCGAACCCGATGCCGGCGCCCGGCTTGACGATGGTGACGACCACGAGGCCGATGGCGAGCGCGAGCGTCGACACCACTTCGAAGTAGACGATTGCGCGCAAGCCGATTCGACCGACGTCCTTCATCGCCCCCATTTGGGCGATGCCCACCACGACCGTCGTGAAGACGATCGGCGCGATCATCATCTTCACGACTTTGATGAAGCCGTCGCCCAGCGGCTTCATCGCCGTGCCCCACTCCGGCGCCAGGAGCCCGAGCAGCACGCCCAGCACGATCGCGATCAAGACCTGGACGTAGAGGTTCTTCATCGCGCGCAAAAGTTCGGTCGCAAGAAACTGCGACCGACTACTTCCTTGGCTGTGACGAAGGCGGCACCATCCCCTTGATGCGGAAATACGTCACGAGATTGCCGTAGTGCTCGTTGAAGTGGCTGGTGTTGCCCAGGAGCGCGGAAGCGCGGGCGGCCTTGCCGGCGCCAAATGCGCCAGTGACGACCTCGGCCGCGGTCTTGTCCGTGAGCGCCGTGTACGCCGCATCGCAGTACGCGATCGCGTCCGTTAGCGCTTTGGTGATCGCGGCCTTCGTGACGGCGGACTTTTCGAATTCGTCCTCGGCGTGCGGGGGTTTCTGCCCTTTGGCGGCGGCACAGAACTCGTAGCTGGCGCCGGCGACGTGCGCCAGAATCGCGCCAAACGATCGCACGGCATCGATCGGCTTGTAGCCGTAATTGGCCTCCGGCATCAGCGCGCCCGACTCCTGCATGTTACGTTTGGCCTCCGCCCACGATTGCCGGATGGCGGCGCTCACCGGGTTCGTGTCGATACCTTTATCGACCTGAGCCAGGGCCACAGATGGGAACGAGACACACGCCAGCGCCATCGCAACCGTCGTTGAACGGACCATAGGGGACTCCTCGAGGATGGAGTGTATACCGTACGAGCAGAATCCTCGCACCTCACGGAACGATCTGTACGCAGCACGAGCGTACCAGCGTCTGCGTTTCCTCGAGAAGCCACCGGAATGAGACGGGCACGAGTCTCGCACTCACCGAGGTGAGCGCAGGCAAATAGACGATGTACAATCCGCGTATGGTGACGGCTGGATCGGCGCGCAAGCTGACCTACGACGACCTCCTCGCGATGCCGGATGACGGCCTGCGGCACGAAATCATCGATGGAGTGCTGTACGTGTCGCCATCCCCAAGCCGGCCGCATCAGTTCACGTTGGGAAAGCTGCATCAGGCGATCGCGAATTTTCTCGATGCCCATCCGCTTGGCGAGGTCTACCTGGCGCCGTTCGACGTGGTGTTCACGCGCCACGACGTCGTCGAACCAGACTTGCTGTTCGTCACGGCGGCGCGTTTGGCGGTGCTGACCGACCGCAACGTCAGCGGATCGCCGGACCTGGCCGTCGAAGTGTTGTCGCCGAGCACGCGTCGTGTGGATCTCGAACTCAAGCGCGACCTGTTCGAGCGTGAGAGCGTCGCCGAATACTGGGTGATCGACCCGATCGCCGGTACGATCGTCGTCCACCGGAAGGAGGGTGCCCGGTTCACCCAGGGGTCAGGGCTCTCGCTGGAGAACGGAGATCGCCTGCGTTCGTCCCTGTTGCCTGGATTCGAGGTTTCACTCGAGCGCTTGTTCAGATCCACGAAGTAGAGAGCCAGCCGACGATTAGCCGACAGCCTCCCGAACGAACGCTTCGATGCGATCGGCGGGCATCGCACCGGATGTCCGAGCCGCCTCGCGACCACGCGCAAAGACCGCGAGCGTGGGGATCCCCTGAATCCCGAGACGCGACGCGAGATCGTTGACCTCGTCGGTGTTGATCTTGACGACCAGCAGCCGGCTGGCGTTACGCTGAGCGACTTGCTCCACCTGCGGCGCGACCATGCGGCAGGGTCCACACCAGGGCGCCCAGAAGTCCACGAGGATCGGCACCGCCGAACGCGCCACGAGCGCGTCGAACTGCTGGGGCGAATCCACTTCGTGTGGGGTGGCTGCGAGTGCGACGTCGGTGTGACACTTCCCGCAGCGGGTGCGTTGACCGAGGCGATCGAACGCGAGCCGATTCTTCGTGCCGCACGATGGGCAGGTGACGATCACTCCTCGGTCGTCGGTTTGGAGAGAAGACATCGGATCTCGATCGGGAGTCGGTGGTCGCCCGCCGGTAAGTCTTTCCCTATTCTACGCGCTGCGCGACTCGACGCTTTTTTCGACGTCGCTGCTTCGCACGACCCTTGACATCGTCGGCAACGACGGCGTTTGACCAAAGATCGATGGGCAACTGGCCGGTGGCGAATCGTGGGAGAATCTGCCGCACACAATCGTGGCCAAGCGAGCGGCGAAGCAGTCGAAGAAAAGCAATGGTGACCTCGGCTACGAGGCGCAGCTCTGGCAGATGGCCGATGCGCTGCGCGGCAGCATGGACGCGGCGGAGTACAAGCACGTCGTCCTCGGCTTGACCTTCCTCAAGTACATCTCGGACGCGTTCGAGGAGCGACACGCGGTCCTAGTATCTGAAAAGAATCAGGGCGCCGACCCCGAGGATCCCGACGAGTACCGATCGCAAAACATCTTCTGGGTTCCGCCCGAAGCGCGGTGGGCGCATCTGAAGGCGCAGGCCAGACAATCCACGGTCGGCCAGCTCGTAGACGATGCGATGGCGGGGATCGAGCGAGACAACACGGCGCTCAAGGCCGTGCTGCCGAAGGACTACGCGCGGCCGGCGCTGGACAAGACGAGACTGGGCCAGCTGATCGACCTCATCAGCAACATCAGGATTGGCGACGAAGCGAGCCGCGCGAAGGACGTCCTCGGCCGCGTCTACGAGTACTTCCTCTCGCAGTTTGCGAGCGCCGAGGGTAAGAAGGGCGGCGAGTTCTACACACCGCGCTCGGTGGTCAAGCTTCTCGTCGAGATGCTGAAGCCCTATCGCGGCCGCGTCTACGACCCCTGCTGCGGATCGTCAGGAATGTTCGTGCAATCGGTGGAGTTCATTCGCGCCCACGCCAACGGCAACGGGAACCCGCCTACGCCAAGGCTTCGGCGGGCAAGTGGTGAGACTCCGAGGGCGGACATCTCCATCTACGGCCAGGAGTCGAACTACACGACGTGGCGTCTTGCGAAGATGAACCTCGCGATCCGCGGCATCGACGGGCAGATCGCGCACGGCGACACGTTTCACAACGACAAGCACCCGGACCTGCGCGCGGATTTCATCCTTGCCAACCCGCCCTTCAACGTATCGGACTGGGGCGGAGAGCGATTGCGCGAGGACAAACGCTGGCATTACGGCGCGCCGCCGTCTGGCAACGCCAACTTCGCGTGGGTGCAGCACATCGTCCATCACCTGGCGCCGGGGGGCGTGGCGGGCTTTGTGCTGGCCAACGGATCGATGTCATCGAACCAGTCGGGCGAAGGGGAGATTCGCAAGAACCTCATCGAAGCCGACGTCGTGGATTGCATGGTCGCCTTGCCAGGACAGCTGTTCTATTCGACGCAGATCCCGGCGTGCCTGTGGTTCTTGAGGAAGGACAAGCGGGCCCGCGTCGTGCCGGCGTCGTCGAAGGAACACCTGCCCGCCTGCATCCGAGACCGGCGCGGTGAGGTGCTGTTCATCGACGCTCGAAAGCTCGGTCGCATGCTGGATCGTACGCACCGCGAGCTGACCGACGACGACATCAGGCGGATCGTACGCAAGTATTGCGCGTGGCAGTCAGACATCGATCGCCTGCTGGACGAGGCCGCAACGCGCGGCATCATCCTCGATCTTGCACCGCCGTATGTTGACAATGCGGGCTTCTGCAAAAGCGCGACGCTCGAGGAGATTCGCAAGCACGGTCACGTGCTCACGCCCGGGCGATATGTCGGGGCTGAGGCAGTCGAAGATGATGGCGAGCCGTTCGAGGAGAAGATGAAGCGGCTGGCGGCGACGCTGCGAGAGCGGCAGGCCGAAGCGGGGAACCTCGATGCCGCGATTGCCGCCAACCTGAAAGCGCTTGGGTATGGCGAGTAGGTTCGTGTCGCTGGAGCGCGTGGAGCGCGGTGGAGTTTGCGATCTTGAGGTCACACAGTGTGACCTCAAATCGTGGGGAGGTCGGCCTGGACTTGGGACGGTAAGATGGTCGCGGAGGCTGTGGTGACAGCGTTGATCGAACAACACCGCGCGGCATTGACAGAGCTTTGCCGGCAATACGGCGTTCGCCGCCTGTACGTGTTTGGTTCGGCATCCACCGATCGACTGCAATCGTCGAGCGACCTGGATTTCCTCGTGGAGATGGCCGACCGGCAACCCACTGCCTCGTATGCCGATCGCTACCTGGATTTCGCGGACGCGCTCGAGCGTCTCATGGGCCGGCGCATCGATTTGATCACCGAACAGGCGATGCGCAACCCGTACTTCCGGCGGGAGGTCGAGGCCACACGGCAGCTCGTGTATGGACAACCGCGCGAAGGAGCCGCTGTTTGAACCGCAATCGAATCGCCCACGGCTACGATGCGATCGTGACGCGGCCATTTCCGATGGCCTGAAGAATTTGGGCTATGGCGAGTGACTGGCGCGTGGCGATCGTACAGGAATTGGTTGAGGAGGGCATCCTCGACCGTCCAATCGATGGGAATCATGGTGAGCTTCATCCGAAGACATCTGACTTTGTGAAGCACGGCATACCGTTCATCATGGCTTCCGATCTCATCGGTGGCCGTGTAAACACCACCAGCTGCGCTTTCATCACCGAGAACCAGGCCAGAGCGCTCCGAAAGGGCTTTGCATTGCCTGGCGATGTACTGATCTCCCACAAAGCGACGATGGGGCGCACGGCAATTGTTCAAGAAGGAGCCGTCCCGTTCCTCATGTTGACGCCTCAGGTCACCCACTACCGAGTCAAAGATCCACTCCGTCTCTCAAACAGGTATCTAAAGCTGTACTTCGACAGCCCGATGTTTCAACAGTTGCTCCAGGCGTGGAGCAACAAGGGCTCTACACGCGCGTACTTGGGAATCACGGCGCAAATGGAACTCCCGATTACGTTGCCGCCTCTCGAAGTGCAACTTGCGATCGCCCACATCCTCGGCACGCTGGACGACAAGATCGAGCTGAACCGCCAGATGAGCGAGGCGCTGGAGGCGATGGCGCAGGCGCTCTTCAAGTCGTGGTTCGTGGATTTCGATCCAGTATGCGCGAAGAGTGAAGGCCGAGACCCCGATCTGCCCAAAAGCGTCACGGACCTGTTTCCATCGCGACTCGTGGCTTCCGATATTGGCGCGATTCCCGAAGGCTGGAGGGTAGGACGCGTGGACGAGGAGTTCGAATTGACGATGGGACAGTCTCCACCAGGCGAAACCTACAACGAGTTCGGTGAAGGGCTGCCGTTCTATCAAGGCCGCGCCGATTTCGGTTTTCGGTTTCCGATGAGGCGCGTGTACTGCACGGCACCGACACGGCAGGCCAGGGCCGGGGACACGCTCATTACCGTTCGCGCGCCAGTGGGAGACATCAACATGGCCTCCGAGGAATGTGCGATTGGGCGCGGCGTCGCGGCAGCGCGTCACCGGACAGGCAGCCGATCGTACGCGTACTATTTCATGCATGGCCTCAACGAGGTCTTCGCGCGCTTCGAAGCTGAGGGAACAGTCTTCGGTTCAATCGGGAAGAGAGACTTTCATGCCATCCCGTGCCTGATCCCCGCTGAGAAGGTTGTAGTCGATTTTGAGAACGTGCTCTCGCCGATCGATAGTCGGATTGAAATAGCCG
>JBOGIV010000520.1:0-24327 GCA_050747925.1 Vicinamibacterales bacterium | reverse complement strand
GACCCGATGACGTTGCGGCTCGGCCTCGTCTGTCTCGTCGCCCTCTTGCACGCGGCCATCTACATCGTCCATCAGCAGCCGGATTGGGCCACCGAATGGACCGATCAAGTCGGCTACAAGCGCCTCGGGGCCGTGCTCGCTGAGACAGGGCAATTCACCCGCTATCCCGACTCCCCGGCGTTCGTACCTGAAGTGATTCGCACGCCGGGCTATCCGATCTTCGTTGCGGCCGTCTACAAACTGTTCGGTCTGGACAACACGCTGGCGGTGGTCGTCGCGCAATCCTTCGTCTTCGCCGGCGTGTGTCTGTTGGTCTTTGCGACGGCTCGACAGCTCCTGTCCGAGAAGGGTGCGCTCGTCGCGGCGCTGGCAACGGCGTGTTTCTCGCCGTTCCCGTACTTCGGCGCGCTCGTCGTGACCGAGCTCTGGGCCACGTTTCTGCTGACCGCGGCTGTGTGGATGACATTTCGCGCGCGCGCCTCCAACAGCGTGTGGCGGGCGATAATAGCGGGTCTGCTCGTTGCGGCAACCTCGCTCACGCGGCCGGTTTTCATCCTGTTTCCCGTCGCGCTCTTCGGCATGGCGGCGATCGTCGATCGCTTCCGTCACTGGAAACTCTGGGTGATCGCGACGGCGATGGCCGGGCTGGGAGTGTTGCCGTGGTTCGCCTACAACTACACCTACCTCGGCCGCTTCACACTCTCGCCGGCCGGAGGCGTGGGCCGCGCGATGTGGGAGGGCTCCTGGCAGGGCCATTGGAGCGGACGGCTGCACAACCAGCTCACGCAGACCGCGGATCGGATGAGCGAACGGGCCGCGCTCGACGCGGAAGTCATGCGGCTGGCCGCCGAGGCTACGCACGATCCAGCGCCCATGCTGGAATACGTTCACCAGTGGCAGGACATCCGGCGTATCTGGACCGAGCCGGTCGATTCCAAAGAACGAGCCATCGCCCGCAGCCTCGCCGACACCGTCTATTTGCGAGTGGGCCTCGAGAACATTCGCCGCGATCCAGCGGGGCACGTCGTGCGCCGGCTCACGTACGGCGTGTTCGTCATGTGGGCGTCTCACATTCCGTACCGTCACTCGGAGATCAATCACCTGCCCACGGCCGTGATTCGCGCGATCTGGATCGTTCAGGCCGCCATTCTCGTGCTGGCGATCGCCGGCGCCATTCGTGCGCTTCGCACGACCCGGTGGCGGGAAGGTTGGCTGCTGCTGACGCCAGGCCTCTACGTCACGGCCGTGCATTTGCCACTGCTCACCGAGCCGCGCGAATCGCTGCCGGCGATGCCGGTCATGCTCATCCTCGCGACGGCTGGCGCTTCAGACATCTTCTACGGTCACCATCGCGCTACTTCCCTTGAAATCGCAGGCCCATGAAGGCCCGCATCTCTGAGAGCCACGTCGCCGAGCTCACGTTCCTGGTCGCGATCGCCTCGGCCACCTTCGTGCCGAGCAGCACGTTGTCATCCATGCTGTTGTTGAGAAACAGCCCGTGCCGGCCCAGCGCCATCACGTTGTCGAGCGAGTGCACGGCTTCCAGAACCGGAATCAAATGCTCTTCGAAATTGAGCTCGTAAACGGGGTAGGCCGTGGGGATGTCGGTGATGTGGTACTCGTCAACCTCGTCCTCGGTGACGCCGTATCCCATCTTCATGACATCTCGTAGCGCGAGCTTGTAGATCTCCTCGTCGCTCGCCTGCCACAGCGGCTCGTCCTTCCAGAGCGAGAGCTCGATGCAGAGGACCGTCCGGTCGGCCGGCACCATCTCGGCGCTCACGTTCTTCTGCTCCGACACCCGGTTGACCCGGAAGTGACCATCGAGCAGGTAGACCCAGTGATAGTCGGTCATCCGCGGACGTTTGAGCGCGATGTAGATGAGCTTGAGGCTCCGATAGCGCAGACGCGCCGCGTGATCGACAACGCGCTGAGGAAGCGACGGCGTCGTCATGTTCACGAAGACGGGCAGGGGAAGCGTGGTGAGCACGAGGTCGGCGACGAGCGACTCTTCGCGGCCTTCACGCCGATAGACCACGCGCGCGATCCGGTTGCCATCGCGTTCCAACCGCACGACGGTGGAGTTGAGCAGGATGCAGTTGCCGGCTCGCCGAACAACCTCCGCCATCCCCTCGTACAGCCTGCTGATGCCCGTACGCGGATACATGTACTTGGTGAAGTACGTGGCCGGGTCGGCGCGAATGCCAAGCGATCGCAGGACGACGTTGACGAGATTGAGCTTGGCGACGCGTTGCGCCTGCTTGGACGAGATTTGGCCGGTCGGCAGTCCCCACACGCGCGCCGAGTAGATGCCAAAGCACAGGTCGTAGAGCGTGCGGCCCAGATTCCTCACGCCCCAATCCTCGAAGGAATCCTCTTTCCGTGCTGGCGAGAGGGCCGACGTCACCGTGGCCATGAGGTAGTCGAAGACGATCCTGAATGCGAGCAGAGGGTTGACACCCGTCAACACCTGGAGCATCTCGAGCGGATACACGTACTCTTTGCCTTGCAAGAGCACGCGCGTGCCACGAGTGAGAATCAGTGGATCGTCCCCGAAGAACTTCTGGACCGACGCCACGACGGCGCGGCTCTCGGCCGTTTCTCGAATGTGAAACGTGTGGGGACCGAAATCGACGAGGTATATCCCCATCGTGATGGTCCGCGCCATGCCACCAATGGCGTCATCTCGCTCGAGTACCGTGACGCGATACCCGAGCTCTGACAGCCGCCAGGCGGCCGACATTCCGGCGGGGCCAGCTCCCAGCACGACAACGTGCGGCTTCCCCGCCTGGCTTGGTGCGACTGCCTCTTGATCGCCGGCCATCAATGCGTTTTTGCCATGGGCTTAATCGGTCGTCGGGCGGCGGGCGTCGAGCGTCGGTCGTCGGTGGTCGTCGGCGCTCGTCGGGCGTCGGGCGTCATCGACTGTTGGCTATTCGCGATGAGCCGTTCGCTGGTCGCCACTCGCCGCACGTGCGCGCGACAGAAAGCCGTGCAGCCGGTTCAATCCTTCTGGAAACGACACGCGGGGAGTGACGCCAAACCGCTCCCGCATCGTCCGATCGATTGAGCGGAACTCGATGTACTCGGGCACCTGTCCTTCGTGTCGCACGCGAACGTCGACGCCAAGCACCGAGGCCATGGCGCCAACGACCTCGTCGATACTGATCGGTTGGCCCGACGCAAAGTCTACAGTCGTGCGAGTCCCCCTGACCTTCAACAGCGCCAGGAAGCCATCGACGGCGTCGTCGACATACATGAAGTCGATCAGGTTCTTGCCGTCGCCTCGAATGACGAACTCACGCTGCCCTTCGGCGAGACCCAGCAGCCATCGAGTCGTGATCTTGCGCGGGGGCTCGTACGGCCCGTACGCGCCGAAGAACCGCACGTTGACGTAGCTCCCTACCGTTTGGCGACGCTCGGCAAAAAACCGGACATAGTGCTCGGACGCCAGCTTTGAAATCGCGTAGGGCAGGCAGGGCGAGACCGCTGACGCGGGCGAGACGGGCCCCGCCAGGCCGTCGTAAACCGCGCCCGACGAGACGAACACCACGTGGCCGGCGGGGCAATGCTCGAGGCAGGTCACCAGCGTGGCGGTATTGCGGTCCAGGTCGTCGCGTGGACGATCGGCAGAGACCGCGGGATCGCTGTTGGCCGCCAGATACAGCATCGCGTCCAATCGACCGGCGATCTGCGCCCGCATGTTCTGCACCTCGCCGGCGTTCGACAGGTCGCATCGCAACACGCGCACGTTCGACAGCGCCTGATCGGCGACAAACACGTCCAGTCCCGGCGTCGTATGCGAGACGGCGACGATCTCCCAGTCGCGTGGCGCGCGCAGCAGCACATTGCGGCCGATGAATCCATTCGCGCCCGTGACTAGCAGCCGCATCTCTTGACGCTCATCGCCTTTCGTTCTTCTTTCTTCGTTCTTCTTTCTTCTTGCCTTACGGCTTCCCCTTCACGGCTGCCAGGTGATCCCGATACCAGGCCACCGCGCGCCTAACCCCGGCTTCGAGCGACACGGTCGGCTTGTAGCCGAGCAGCGCTGCGGCCTTTTCGATGGACGGTACGCGAAGGTCGACTTCGGGACCGGGGTGGGGCTTGAAGACGATCTCCGAGCTCGACTTGGTGAGACGGATGATGAGATTGGCCAGCTCGAAGTTCGTTGCGGTGCCCTGCGGGTTCCCGAGATTGAAGACCTGCCCGATTGCGGCCTCCTGCTCCACACACCTGAGCACACCGTCAACGAAGTCGTCCACGAAGCACCACGATCGAATCTGCGTCCCATCGTCGTAGAGCGTAATCGGCAGATTCTGAAGCGCCTGAATGGTCATGCCGCGGATCGCGCCGTCGCCAACCTGACGAGGGCCGTAGACGTTGAAGGGACGCACGACAACCAGCGGAAGTCCGTCTTCACGATAGTGCGCGTACGACAGGTGCTCGGAGGCAAGCTTGCTGGCGGCGTAGACCCATCGACCCTCGCCGATTGGCCCGATGGTCGTGGGCTCGCCCTCCTTGCCCTTGTGGATGAACTGCCCGTAGACCTCACTGGTCGAGAACTCAATGAAGCGCTCCAGGCCAACCTCGAGCGACGCTTTGACGACCTCGTGGGTCCCGAGCAGATTCACTTCCATCGTGCGCACGGCGCTGCGATCGACCGTATAGACCCCGGCGATGGCGGCGCAGTGGATGACGATCTGGCAGCCCTCGATCGCCTTCCTCACCGCCGCGTACTCCAGCACATCGCCCTTGAGGAAGCGCAGGCGCGGATGACCGTCCAGATCCGCAAACTGCAGCGCGTTACGGTGGAGATTGTCGAAGACGACGACGTGGTTGTGTTCGACCAGACGCGAGACCAGATGCGAACCGATGAATCCGGCGCCGCCGGTGATGCAAATGCGCTTGTTGGTGACGGCCATCGTGGGGGACCCTCTCAACCGTTCTTGCCGTTGCCCGAACGGCCCCGGACCGGCGTGGTTCGGCCGCGCTTCGGTGTGGGTTCCTTGCGAAGCGGGAACAGCTTCTCGCGCGGCACCCCGGCCTCGAGCAGATCGGCCATCTGTTGCCCCGATCGATCGAGGGTGGCCACGATGATCAGGTCGTACTCCACCTGCGCGTGCTCGGAGATCGGCCGAACGGGCATGCCGAGGAACCACTGCCCGCCGTCTTTGTCGAACACGGCCACCGGCTCGAGGCCAGACTCCTTGAGCGACAGATAGGCCAGCTCCGCCGCCTCGCCACGACCAGAGATCGCGACGCGCCGGCCAGCGGCCGCGCAGTCGGTGAGCACCGCACGCAGATGCTGCCGAACCTCACCGTAGAGGTGCAGCGAATAGTCCATGAACTCGTAGGTGAGCCGCGCCTTCTCGGCAATGCCGCGCGGTGTGATCAAGTACGAGATCCGGTTGGGCTGGATGTTGACGCACTTTATCCAGCCCTTGTTGATCATCCGCTTGACGTAGATGTTGGCCAGACCGAGGGCAATGCCGAGCTGGCTCGCCAGGCCTCGCTGCGTCACGCGCGAGTCCTGCTGGACCGCTTCGAGCATCTTCAAGTCGCGGTGGGCTTCGACGTCCATCAGGGCAGGTTTCCGCCTACGGCGGATCTCGCCGACGCTCGCAACCAAGACATGCGAGCAAAGGCGGGCAAAGGGTTCACAGTCTCCAAGGGTTCATCGCGCGCTCGGCGGCCGCCCAATCGTCGGCATCGTCGATGCTCACGGACCGCTCCGCTGGCATCCGATAGGCGACCACACGATCGCCGTAGAGGGTGGGTTCACTCGACAGCAATACGCGCGTCAGACACACGTAGATGGCGCCGTTCATCACCCAGGCCGGCGGCAAATCCTGACGGCGATTGATGCGGCGGCGAACCGGCTCGCCGTTCACGAAGAGCACGGCGTTGTCCTGACTATCGAGGCGCAGCGTGCGCATGGGATGCGAGTGCACCGGCACTTCGCTCACGCTCAACACCGAGTCGGCGCCGGACGCCTCGAGCAGCTCGATCGAGGCCCGGATGTCGTCGGGTGTCCGGAGCGGCGATGTGGGTTGCAAGGTCATGACCGCCTCTGGCCGGTAGCCTTCGTGTTCGACCATCCAGCGCGCGGCATGTTCAACGACGGGCAGATGCCGCGTCTCATCGCGCGCCAGCTCGGGCGGGCGCATGAACGGCGCCTCGCAACCACACGTGAGCGCGACGTCGGCGATCGCGGGATCGTCGGTCGAGAGAATCAACCGATCGATCGCCTCGGACTGGAGTGCGGCGTCAATGGTGTAGGCAATCAGCGGCTTGCCGGCGAGCAGCTTCAGATTCTTGCCCGGCAGGGTCTTCGATCCACCCCGCGCCGTCACGACCCCGAGAACCTTCAACCGCTAGTCTTCAAAGAAGCGCTTCTGGGTGTAGAGCTCAACGCTCGCGAGAACGTCGACGATCGATTGGCTCGCGTCGGGCCGGAAGTAGATGTGCGACGGTTGGTATCGTCCGTGTGCGAGCTGCGCGATGACGGCGTCGCGAATCTCGCTCGAGTCGTAGTCGACGTGCGTCACGTGATCGGCGGCCAGGCGGCCATTCTGCCGGACACCGATGTTCACGACTGGAGTGCCGAGGAACGAGCATTCCTTGATCCCAGCCGACGAATTCCCTATCAGGCAGGCGGTCTGCCTCAGCAGCGAGACAAACTCGTCGGCCGGCACGTTGGTGATGAACCGCATCTTCCTGGTTAACTCTGGATGCTGTTCACGCACGTGGCGCAGGCTCTCGGACATCTCGGCAGTGCCGGCGTCAGGATTCGGCCAGAACCAGATGGCCGGCATATTGAGAGCGGCGACCGCCTGAAGCGTCGCCTCGAGATGGGCGCGATTGTCGCGCTCGGTCGTCACCGGATGCTGCACCACCATCAAGAACGGCTGCTGCAGGTCGACGTGATGCCCGACGCCGTAAGCGTTCAGCCGCTCGCTGCTGATCCGCTCGGTCACTCGTGACGCGAGCTCAACGTCGAGCGACCCGGTGCTGAACACATAGCGAGGATCCTCCCCCATCGCCCGGAGGCGACGCTCAGCGTCGGCGTTGGTCACGAAATGCACGTGCGCGAGCTTGGTGATGGCGTGACGGACGCTCTCATCGATGCTGCCCGTGACATCACCGCCCTCGATGTGCGCGATGGTGAAATTCAAGTACGCCGCGGCCATCGCGATGGCCAGCTGCTCGAACCGATCGCCGCAGATGATGACGATGTCGGGATCGATCGTGTGCAAGCCGTTGGTGAACTCGAGCGCCGTGAGGCATGCGGTCTTTGCCATCGCGACGTGATTGCCGCCCTCGATCACGTTGAAGAGGGACGTCGAGATCGTGAACCCGCCTGCCTCGATGTCGTCGGCGATGTGCCGGCTGTACTTGTCGAGCAGGATCGATCCCCCCAGCATCAGCTCCAACTCGAGGTCGGGATGCGCGTGCAACGTGCGGATCAGCAGTTGGCTGCGGCCGTAGTACGCGCGATTGGTGATCGGAAAGCAGATCCGGCGCTT
This sequence comes from Vicinamibacterales bacterium, assembly GCA_050747925.1. Lineage (GTDB taxonomy): Bacteria > Acidobacteriota > Vicinamibacteria > Vicinamibacterales > UBA2999 > 12-FULL-67-14b. Next base: position 16,801 of record JBOGIV010000520.1, on the reverse strand, counting down.
GCCGCTCTTGGGCGCCTTGCGCGTGGCCGAAGCCAGAAGCGTACTCATTGAGGAGCCTAGACGCGCCCTGGCGTGTGGTTGGTCACGACCGTTTTCCACTCGGTGTAGACGTCGAGGGCCTCCGTGCCAGGCTCACGGAAGCCGTTGCCCGAGTTCTTGATCCCGCCAAACGGCATGTGGGGACCGGCGCCGTAGGTCGGCCCGTTGACCGACACAAGACCGCCGCGATACTGCGCGATGAACTCCTGCGCGCGATGCACGCTCGTGGTGTGAATGGCCCCGGTCAATCCATAGCTCGTCGAATTGGCGAGGCGAACGGCCTCGCTGAAATCGCGCGCGCGATAGAGGCACGTGACCGGGCCGAAGAGCTCGACCTGTGACACCACGTCTTCTGGCGACACGCGCTCGAGCACCGTCGGCTGCATGTAGTAACCCGGCGCCAGCGCCGCGACAGGTTCGCCTCCGGCGACGACGGCGGCGCCGCGGGATTGCGCTGCGCGCACCTGTCCGAGCAGGCGATCGAGATTCGGGCGTGAGATGACCGGCCCGCAATCGTCGCCTGGCCCCGAACCGACGTTGACGCCAGCGACCCGCTCGAGCAGCGCTCGCCGAAACTCGTCGTAAACGCCATCGAAGACGATCAGCCGGCTGCCCGAAGCGCACCGTTGGCCCGCATCGATGAATGCCGACGCCACGGCATCCTCGGCCGCCAACGCCAGGTCGGCATCGTCACAGACGACGAGCGGGTTCTTGCCACCGAGCTCGAGACAGACCTTCGCGAGAACCGGTCGCTCGCTGACCATACGCTGGATCGACTTGCCGGTCGCTGACGATCCCGTGAAGCTCACGACACCCACTCGCGCGTCCTGCACCAGTGGCGCCCCGACATCTGGACCGAAGCCCTGCACCACCGAATAGAGTCCCGTTGGCAATCCGGCGTCCCGAAGCAAGTGGCCGAAGGCGACGGCGGTGTACGGCGTGAGCTCGTGCGACTTGACGACAACGGCGTTGCCGCAAAGAAGCGCCGGAAACACCTTCCACGTAATTCCAGCCAGCGGGCTGTTGAACGGCATGATCGCCGCGCAGACCCCGATCGGCGATCGCACCGTTTGCACGCTGCGATGCAGAATCGGGCTCGGCATCGTCCTGCCGTAGAACCGGCTGCCCTCACTCTCCATGAAGAGGCCGAGATCGACAGACGACGCGACTTCAGCGATCGCGTTCTTCCAGGGCTTTCCGGTTTCGACCTGGACAATCGTGCCGAAGGCCTCTTCGCGCTCGCGTAGCAGCGCCGCGGCTCGGCCAATGATGGCGCCCCGTTTAGGGGCCGGCAGGCGTCCCCAGGGCTCCGCCGCTTCCGCAGCGACGTCAACCGCGCGTGTGACTTCAGGAGAGCCGCCGTTTGCCACCTGCGCGACGACGCGATCGTCGATCGGGCAGCGCTTTTCGAACATGTCGCGCTCCGACGCGACGTCAGCGTCGGCGATGAAGTGCGGGGCGAATTTAGGGTAGCTCACGGGAATCGAAGGCGACCCTAAAGGGTCGCCTCTACAGATGGCGCGGTGGTTAGGGTCGCCTCTACAGATGACACGGGAATCGAAGGCGACCCTAAAGGGTCGCCTCTACGATGACGCGGTGGTTTAGGGTCGCCTGGCGAGCTCTCTTACTCGCGCGAGCACCGAGCGCGCGATCGACAGGCCATCGAGGCCGTGATACGCCAGCACATCGACATTCGATCCGCAGGCGGGGATCTCGGTGAGACCGAGCGACATGACGTCCGATCGAACCTGGTTGCGCGCCAGGGCGGCAGCCACCATCACGCCTTGGCCAAACTCCACATAGTGGTTGTCGAGCGTCACGATATGCCGGAACCAGCTCAGGTCGCGCGTCACCCACTCATCGTCCACTCGATTCAGCCAGGGCAGATCGATCACGGCCGCCGAGACACCGTGGGTCGCCAGTTCGTCAGCCGCGTGCCACGCGTTCGAGAGCAGCACGGGCCCGTATCCCAGCAGCGCAACGTCAGTACCGGCGCGAAGCGTGACCCCGCGTCCGACGCGGAGCGCGTAGTCGTCGGGCAGGACGTAGGGAAGATCGAGCGGCACGTTGACGAAGCGAAGGTACGTGCTCTCAGGGTTCTCCTCGACGGCCCACCGAATCGCCAGCCGCGCTTCGCGCTCGCTGCACGGCTCGATCGCGATGAGGCCGGGCACGGCGCCGATCACTGAGATGTCGCGAACCGATTGATGCGAGTGGCCGGGGCCGCCGGGCACGACGCCCGCGAGCGTCGCCGTGTAGATGATCTTTCTTCGCTCAGTCGCGTTGTTGTAGATGTGCTCGTTCGCTCGGGTCGACAAGAAGCAGGCGAACGAGTGCACAACCGGCAGCATCCCGCGCAGAGCCAAACCGCCAGCGGCCGAGACCATGTGCTGCTCGGCGATGCCGCATTCGATGAAGCGCTCGGGCAGCTCGGCCTTGAACGCCTCGATTCCGCAGTCGGACAGGAGATCCGCATCCATCACGATGAGGTCGGATCGATCTCGCGCCATTGTCAGCAACTCGTCGCCGTACGCGAGGACGATTCTTTCCGGCTTCTTCGGCGCAATCCGAACCGGCAGCGGCGCCGAGTCGAGCTCGACCGGCGGTTGATCGAGCGATCGCCGGCGCTCATTGACGCGGGCAACGATCTCCCGCGTCGCCGCGACGTAGTCCTTCAGAGATGGCGCGCCCGCGTGGAAGTGATACGTCTGATCACCGCAGGCCAACCCCTCCATGAACGACACCCCCTTGCCTTTGATGGTGTCGGCGATGAACACCTTGGGCTTGTTGGTGATGGTGGCCAGGTCAGCAAAAATGTCCCGCATCACACCGAAGTCGTGGCCATCGCCTCGACGGACTTCCCAGCCGAACGCACGGAACTTGTCCTCGATCGGTCCGAGATCGCTGACGGCAGACACCAACGCGTCCGATTGCAGCTTGTTGTGGTCGACGACTACCGTGATCTCAGCGAGTCCCTCGTTGGCGACCGGCTGCAACGACTCCCAGATCTGCCCTTCCTGCAACTCGCCGTCACCGGTCATGACGACAATGCGTCCGCCACGGCCGGTGTAGCGATTGGCCCGCGCCATGCCGTATGCCTTCGAGATCCCCATGCCGAGCGAACCCGTGTTGGCGGCGATGAAGGGAGTACCGACGTCCGGGTGCCCTGGCAGCCCGTTCAGTTGTCGTAGCTTGGGTAGGAGATCGAACGGCAGCCGGCCCGTCCCAATGAGAAGCGAATACAGGGCCGGCGCGTCGTGGCCTTTGGACGAGAAGTAGACGTCGGCACTCGCGGCGCCGCTATTGGGATCGTTCAATTCTTCGGTCCAGAGCCACGTGACCAGATCGGTGGAGCTGAAGCTCGAGCCGATGTGACCCGACCCCGCCTGCATGATCATGTAGAGGGTGTTGATGCGGCACAGATCGGCAAACACCGCCGCGCGCGCCAGGCGATCGTCGATGCCGTCTCGAACCGCACGAAACACCTCGCGCGGAACGAACGACAATTGATCGTCGCCGACGAGCGCGCGGTCAGAGAAGTCTTTCTCTCCCATCGCTTTCTTTCTTCTTGCTTCTTGCTTCTTTCTTCTTGCGTCAGCGGGTTTCTAACGAGCCGTCCAACCGCCGTCGACGACCAGCATGGCCCCGGTCATGTAGGCGGATGCCCGCGAAGCGAGAAACAGGACGGCGCCGTTGTAGTCGTCCTCGTCGGCCATCCGTCCGAGCGGCGTGCGGCGCTCGTACTCGGCGACGAACTCGGGATGATGCTCCGCCTCGCGCACGCCGCCTGGCACGAGCGTGTTCGCGCGAATGCCGAGCGGTCCGCCGTATTCGGCGAGCCACCGCGTGAGATTCAGGACCCCCGATTTCGCGACGCTGTAACCTACCGGCTTGAAGTAGACCGCCCCTTCGCGACGGCGATACTCGTAAATCGATTGGTCGGGCGAGACGACTCCATAGGTGGACGACACGTTGATGATGCTGCCCGCCCGCGCGCCGCCGGCCCTGAACGCCCGCACGAACGCCTGCGACGTGAAGAACGAGCCTTTCAGGTGGCCGTCGATCATCGTGTCCCACGCCAGCTCTGGATAATCCTCGAACCGGCCGTTCTCAGCGCCCGCGTCAACCGGCGAAGAACCCGGACCTGCGTTGTTCACGAGAATGGTCGGGGTGCCGACTTCGGCGGCGACGCGGGCCATCGCGTCGCTTACGGCCGCGCGATTGGTGACGTCGATGGTGAGCGCGCGCGCCTGGGAGCCCTGCCTGGCGAGCGCCTCGACGACGGCCGGCGATCCGCCCGCGTCGATTGCCACCACCGACGCGCCGGCCTGCGCCAGCGTTCGAAGATAGCCGCGCCCTAGCCGGCCGAGCCCGCCGGTGACGATGGCGACCTGGCCCGTCAGATCGAAGAGGTCCCGAAACAGGCGATCGCGAGGGTCAGAAGGAGGCACGAGAAGCGGGGCCTTCGGCTGTCTCGCTTACAGCACGGGGACGAGTAAGCGGGCCGCCGTTCACGAATTGAACGGGTAGTATACACGAGCTGTTCAAAAGATGAACAGGAAAACTACCGCACCATCCGGTTCGCGCCGGCGTAGCTGCGCTTCTCCTCGACCACCAGTCGAATGATCTCGTCCAGCCCCACCTTCGGGACGTAGCCGATCGCCGCGTGAATCTTGCTCAGGTCGGGCACCCGCCGCGGCATGTCTTCGAAGCCTTCTTCATACGCTTCGTCGTACGGAATCCTGACAATCGGCGACCGACTGCCCGTCGCCGACTTGATCCGCTCGGCCAGGGTCAGAATGGTCACCTCTTCGACGTTGCCGACGTTGTAGACCTGCCCGATCGCCGAGGGCGTCACCATCAACTTGAGGAGCGCCTCGACCACGTCACCGACGTAGGTGAAGCTGCGTTGCTGGTGGCCATCGCCAAACACCGTGATCGGCTCGCCCGCGAGAGCCTGACGAACAAACGTCGGCAGTACCATGCCGTATTGCCCCGTCTGCCGTGGTCCGACGGTGTTGAAAAACCGCATGATGATCACCGGCTGGCGAGACTCCTTCCAGTAGGCCAGCGCCAGGAACTCGTCGAGCGCCTTGCTGCACGCGTACGCCCACCGGTGCCTCGTCGTCGCGCCCATCACCAGGTCCGCGTCCTCGCGGAACGGCACATGCACGCTCTTCCCGTACACCTCGGAGGTCGAGGCCACGAACACCAGCTTCTTCTTCTTCGAGGCGTGACGGAGGATCACCTCCGTGCCGTGCACGTTGGTCTCGATGGTGTGGACCGGTCGTTCGACGATGAGCTTGACACCCACCGCGGCGGCAAGATGGAAGACCACGTCCGCGCGGTCCACCATTTCGGCGACCACCGGATCGTTGAACACCGACTCGATCGTGTAATGGAACCCGCGGCGGCTCTTCAGGTGCGCGATGTTGTCGATCGACCCGGTCGACAGATCGTCGAGCACGAACACCTCGTGGCCGGTGTCGAGCAAGGCTTCGGACAGGTGCGAGCCAATGAACCCGGCGCCGCCAGTGATCAGAATGCGCATAGCGGGAAACATTCTATCCTTCGACTCGTTGTCCAACTAACGTTGGCCAACTCGCTCAGGACAAGCGGCTTGGAAACCTAGAACCCTGGAACTCTGGAACCTTGGAACTCTGGAACTCTATTGAGACCAGCTGTCATCCACGAGCCTTGCAGTCTCCAGCCCCTCGATCGCCGCACGCCCCATCGCCAGTTGGGCCTCTTCTGTGCTGCCCCCGATATGCGGCGTGCCCAGAAACGTCGGGAGCTCGAGCAACGACTGATCGACCGGGGGTTCCTGGTTGAACACGTCGCAGGCCGCTCCCGCGAGATGCCCGTTCAGCAGGGCATCTTTGAGCGCGATCTCGTCCACCAGGCCGCCTCGAGCCGCGTTGATGAGAATGGCACCCTTCTGCATTTGCGCGATCTCGCGCCGCCCCATCATCCCGCGCGTCGTCGCATCCAGTGGTACGTGCAACGTGACCACCTGCGATTCATGGAGCAACTGCAGCAGGCTCACCGGCTGGACGTCGTTGACGTCGTAGAACTCCGCGTAATCACGAATGTCGTTCGCCAGCACGCGACACCCAAACGGCTCGAGCAACTCGACCAGGTCTTTCCCCACGTGACCGCACCCGACGATGCCGACGGTTCGACCGGTGAGCTGACGGCCGACGAGCGGCGCCCAGCGACCCTCGCGCAACTCACGCTCGCTCTGCGGCACCCGGTGCAGCAGCGCCACGGCAAACATCAGCGTGAGCTCGGCAACCGAACGACGATTCACGCCGCCGGTCCACGCGAGTCTGACGCCGTGTCGCGCAATCGCCCGCAGATCGACCGCGTCGAGACCAACACCGTACTTGCTGATCACGCGGAGCTCGGGCACGGCGATCAGCACCGAATCGTCGATCGGTTCCAAACCGACGATCGCGCGGTCGTGCCCGCGGAGCAGAGCAATGAGCGCATCGCCGGAGAGCACGCGGCCCGATTCGTTGAACGTCGCGTCGCCATATCGCGCGAGAAGTTCCATTCGGAGCGTCGGATTCTTCGCGAAGGAGCGGGCGGCAACGACGATGCGGCTCACGCGTCGGCACGCTCCAGATAGCGCGCCAGCGCGTCCTGCCAGGTGGGCATCGCGAAACCGGCCTGCGCCAGCTTGGTGTTGTCGAGAGCGGCATACCGGGGGCGGAGGGCCCGCAAGGTGACGTCGGCCATGGCCACAGGCGCCAGCGCATCGGCGGGCCGATTGAGAAGCCGCGCCACCTCTCGACCAACTTCCAGCCACGTGGCGGCGCCAGTGTTCACACAGTGATAAAGGCCGAACGCCGGGCTGGACCCTTCGACTCCGCTCGGGGCAGTCTGTGGGCCGTGGTTGGTGGACTGACTCAGCAGGAATGCCGTCGCCTCGACGACATCATCGACAAAGCTCGGGGAGACCCAGCGATCGGTGAACACTCGAGCGGACCGGCCGTCACGAAGCGCGGCGATGATGGTGTCGACGCTGCTGCGGGCAAGCGGTCCGCCAAAGAGGCTCTCAACGCGCAGAACGTAGTGCCTGGGACAGATTGCCGCCATCCATTCACCGACCAGCTTGGACTGCGCGTACACGCTTTGCGGCTCTGGCGTTTCCTCCTCGGTGTACGGCTCGTTCGCCGATCCGTTGAATACGAAATCGGTGCTGTAGTGGACGAAGACCGCGCCAGCGTCACCGGCCGCTCGGGACAGCGTTCGGACGGCGAGGGCGTTGACCTCGAACGCGGCCCGCGGGTCGTCCTCGGCCGCGTCGACGTTGTTGTAGGCCGCGCAGTTGATGATGGCGTGTGGACCAAGGTCGAGCGTGAAGGCCCGAACCTGATCGTGGTTGGCGACGTCCACCTGCTGTCTGGTGCAGGCGGTCACGGCGTAGCGCGAGGAGAGTCGCGCAACGATCGACTGCCCGAGTTGTCCGTTGGCGCCAAACACGACCACGTTCATCGGCGGGCTCGCTCCTTGACCGCCGCTCGCGTTTCGCGATCGACCTCTCGCCGCCGCAGCGTTTCGCGCTTGTCGTGGGCCTGCTTGCCTCGCGCGAGCGCCAGCGCGACCTTGACTTTGCCGTTCCTGAAGTACAGGCGCGTCGGCACGAGCGTGAGACCCTTCTCGACCGTTCGGCCGATGAGCTTCCGAATCTCCGATTTGTGCAACAAGAGACGACGCTTGCGCCTCGGATCGTGATCGACATAGCCGCGATGGCTATAGGGATTGATGTGGACGTTATGGAGCCAGACTTCGCCGCGCTCGACGGCGGCGTAGCTGTCGCGCAGGTTGGCCCGGCCCTCTCGAATGCCCTTGACTTCGGTCCCAAGCAGCGCGATCCCCGCCTCGAAGGACTCCAGGATGTGATAGTCGAAGAACGCCTTCCGATTGTCGGCGATGAGCTGCTCGTCCGCCTTCGCTCGAGCCGGATCACTTGAGCTCCGTCGCGACAAGTCCGCCTGCGTCCCTCGACCCCGCTCGGGACGACCCTGAGCCTGTCGAAGGGTCGCTCGCCCTGGATCCTTACGGCGCGACACGGTTGGCCCCTCAGGCTTGGACATGGCTCAGCCCTCCGCCTCGTGACTCGCCAACTCCGCGGCGAGCCGGACGGCGGCGATCAGGCTGCCGGGATCGGCCATCCCCTTGCCGGCGATATCGAATGCGGTCCCGTGATCGACCGACGTGCGAACGATCGGCAGGCCCAGCGTGACGTTCACGGAATGGCCAAAGGCCAGGAGCTTGACCGGAATCAACCCCTGGTCGTGATAGCAGGCGACCACGCAATCGAACTCGCCGCGATGCGCGCGAACAAAGACCGTGTCGGCCGGCCACGGACCGCTGACGCGCACGCCCCGCCGGCGAACCGCTTCAACGGCAGGGGTCAACACCGCCTGCTCCTCCGAGCCCAACACGCCGTGCTCGCCCGCGTGAGGATTCAGGCCGGCCAAGCCGATGCGGGGATCCTTGATCCCGAAGCGCGGCAGCTCCTCGGCAGTCAGCATCAGGACGTCCTCAGCGAGATCGCGCGTCAAGAGCGCAGGCACGTCGGCGATCGGCACATGCACCGTGATCAAGACGACTTTGAGTTGTGGCGAGTGAAACATCATCGCGACGCGGCGTGTCCCGCACAAGTCCGCGAGCAGATCGGTGTGACCTTTCCACTTCAGGCCAGCCTGCGAAAAGGCAAGCTTGTTGATCGGTGCGGTGGCGATCCCGTCCACCTCGCGGCTGCGTGCTGCGCTCACGGCTCGCACAATCGTGTCGTACGCGGCCCGTCCGGCAGCTGCCGAGACCTCGCCAAGCCGAATGCCATCGGTTGACGCCGGTCCATAGATCACCGGCTCACACACCGCGGTCACCGCTGGATGGGCAGCCGCGGCCGCGGCGATCTCGGGCCCGATGCCGGCCGGGTCGCCAACGGTGATGGCTATTCGCGGACGGCGCATCAGCGAAGTGTACTCGCAGTCTTCGGGGCTCGGGACTCGGGACTAGATCTGAACCGCGAGCCACTCGGCGACGACCTTCACTCCGGCATTTCGCTCAAGAGCCATGAGGGCCTGATCGATGGCGGTGAACGCGTCGCGGGCGCGGTTCCCTGAGAATGCAGGCGCCAGTTTGGCCAGGTCGTCTGCGATCACGGGATTCGCCAGAACGCTCTGATCGGCGCCGGCATTCAACACCTCGATATCGCGAAGCATCGACGAAGTCAGGCGAAGAACGAATGCGAGCTCATCGCGCGAGCGTTCCTTCTTGGGCGGGCCCACCAACGCACTGGCCGCCTGCAGCTTCGTTTGCGCATCGCCACGCCGAGCCGTCTGCTGCAGCAGCTGCATCGCCAGGTCCCGCTGCGACGTGACGTCAGCGTCAGACAGTCCGAGCGCGTGTCCCAGGCTTCCGTTGGCTAGAGGCACCGTGCTTCGAGCTTTCGCTTCGCTGTAGCCGTGGTCTCTGACGAGTGCGGCCGCCAGCTCCGCCGGCGTGAGCCGGCCAAACGTCATGCGCATGCAGCGCGATCGCACGGTCGGGAGCAGTGCGCCCGGGATGGTGGTCACCAGAATGAATGTCGTCGCAGGTGTCGGTTCTTCAAGCGACTTCAGGAGGGCGTTCTGTGCGGCCGGCTCCAACGTCTCGGCGTCGCGGACCAGGACGAACCGTCGCTTGCCCTCGAACGGGCGGTACCCGACGCGAGACAGCAGATCGCGAACGACGTCGATCTTGATCGACGCTCGGTCGTCGGGCTCGAGCGCGAGCACATCGACGTGCACTTCGCGGGCAATGCGATCGCACGAGCGGCATTTTCCGCAGCCATCGATCGGCAACTCTGGCGAAGACTGACGAACCGGATCGAGACAATTCACGGCCGCCGCCGTCGCAATGGCCGTGCGCCATTTGCCGACGCCAGAGGGACCAACGAAGAGGAGCGTCGGTGGAAGGGTGCCCCGATCGACGGCGCGCGACAGCAGTGTGGTCAGCCGTCGGTGGCCGACGATTTCCGAGAAGCGCACGAAGGGGACCTTACCACGAGGCACTTGACGCCTATTTCTTGAGCGCCGCGGCGCAGAATTGCCTCAGTTGATCGACCTGTCGCGGACTCCCCGCCAATTGAAGGCGACCAAGCCGCATCTCCATATAGCGCGGGTCCGCGCACAGAGCCGGCGGCAGTCGCGACATCGTCATGCTGCCTGGCGGTCCAAGATAGAGAACGGCGTCAAATTGGTCTTGCATCCGTTGAGTCAGCCAATAGTCACCAGGAGGTAACGCGCCGCAAAAGAACTCGTAACCTTGGAGTCCGATGGGCGTCCCTCGAATGAATGCCAGGCTCGGAACCCGCCACGAAGCGACGTCGGGCTGCAGGTTGGCGAGGTCGGCAAACGAATTGGACACGATGAATGTCTTGGTGCCATCAGCATCGAACTCGGCGACGAGTGAGCGGGGAGGTCTCTCGCTTCTGCCCTGAAAGTGCCCGTCCCCGTAGACAACAAGCGCACGACGCTGCTTCTCGAGCACTTCTTTGCGGATGAGAGCGACTGCATAACCGTCCCGATTCCGAGGAATGTCCGCGGGACTCTGCACTCGATCCCAGTCGACGGGTGGAATCGGCGAGAAGCACGCGGAGCCGTCGATCTCTTGGAAGCGAGGCGTTTCGAACGCGAACGGCGCGAAAGAAATCCTCATAAATCGGCAAGTCGGCAACGGTTCCGGGTTGCGTCGTGTTCTGCCAGACTTGTCGAAGCTCCGCATCGGAGACTTCATCACCGCGGACGAACCGATTCATCACTTCCTGATAGCGCGCGTTGCCGAGCTCGACGACGATATCGTTCGCCGCCGTTGGGAAGCGTGGGTCGCGAATCAGGGACTGGCGAAAGGCATGGCCTTGCTCGTTGCCATGCGGTCCCTCGCCGAGCGCGACGATGGGTGGGACTGGAAGGCATCCAGAATGGCGGCGATCGGTTCGATTGGAACCGCGGGTTGCGGCGCTCGATCTTGTCGCGCGACACTTTCCGATGCCAGGCAAACGGAAAACACGAGTGTCAGCCGAAAGAGCAGCCTGGACCTGGGCATCGTCACCTCCTCTCGGGAGGTTAGACACCATTCGACAGTTACGGCATCAAGGCGTCGGCATCAGCCGAAGTGCACGCTCGGATCTGCAAGCATGAGCGAAGGCGGCTTGCCTAGCCGTAGCGCACGCTCGGATGTGCAAGCGTGAGCGAAGGTTGGCGGGGTGGACGGGACTCGAACCCGCGGCCTCCGGCGTGACAGGCCGGCGTTCTAACCAGCTGAACTACCACCCCTTTGGGGAGTCTGTTGATCTCGTGATCGGTTGATCTGGTGATCGATCAATTGATCGCGTGATCTGTTGATCGAACGATCTTCGATCTCTTGATCTCTCGCCCTCTTACTCTGCCCCGACGAGCCCGTGTCACCCGGTCTCGTCGTCCACTCGTCATCGATCCACCGATCATCAGAGCGCAGATCCATCGAATCACGAGATCAACGGCTCACAAGATCGATCGCCCGCTCATCACATCACAAGATCACCTGCACCCATCTGACATCTTGGTGGGCGGTACAGGACTCGAACCTGTGACGGCCGGCGTGTAAAGCCGGTGCTCTACCAACTGAGCTAACCGCCCGCCTTCGCCTCGCCGATCTCCACGAGGCTTCGGCGCGGCAAGTCCCGCCTCCGCCTTGACCACCTCCACGAGGCTTCGACGAGGCTAGCCCCGCCTTCGCACTCGCTGACGCATCGCTCAGGCGAGGCTTCAGCGCGGCAAGCCGGCACACCGACAGAAAAGCGAGTATAGCATCCTACGGTCCCAGTCCGGCTTTCGTCGCGAGCGCGAGCAGTCCGGCCGTGAGACCGGCGATGGCGTGATGTTCGCGATTTCGCAACGCCCTTGCCCAACTGAACGCGCGCGCCATCGGCGCGGCTCGCTCTTCAGCGTACGCCGCGTACGCGTCGCCGAACTTTTCTCGCAAATGCGCCTCCTCACTGCGCATCGCCGCCGTGAGGGTCGTCGCCAGATACACGACGATGAGGATGCCGAGCACGAGATGGTACGCGGCGACTGCGAGCCCGACGCCGATGAGCGTCGAGCCGAGATACAAGGGATGGCGCGTGAAGCGGTACGGGCCCGAGCGGGTGACTTCGGTGCCTTTCTCGAGATGACCCGCCGCCCACACCCGCAGCGCCTCCCCGCACCAGGCGATCAACGCGCCGACCATGAGCGACTCACGCGTCGGCGTCGCCAGCCATAAGGCGGCCACGGCCAGGACCAATCCCAGCGAGACCCGCCAGCGAGCGAGGAGCCGCGTGATCACACAACGCTCGATCGCGTCAGGCGCCGCTCGGCGGCCTCGAGCACGTCCGACACTGAGATGTCGTCGATGCACGGCCGGCCGCGAAGACACCGGCGCTTGTGGTGACACACACACACATCGGCGCGAGAGATCACTTCGTCATTGGGATCCCACGGACCATTGCGCTCCGGCCAGGTTGGACCATACAGACCGACGACGGGTGCGCCGACCGCTGCGGCGATATGCAGCGGCCCGGTGTCACCGGAGATGACGAGCGCGGCGTCTCGCAGAAGCACGGCCAGATCTGAGATCGTGGTCGCGGGCGCAAGCTGGACCGCGCCGCCTGACGATCGCGACACGCGTTCCGCAAGCTCGCGCTCCGAGGGTCCCCACGTGACGATCGACCCCAGCCCCTGCCGGCTCGCGATCGACGCGGCCAGCTCGCCGAAGCGATCCGCGGGCCAGCGCTTGTTCGGCCACGCCGCGCCCGGGTTGATGACGATATAACGGCCTGGCCCGCCTGCGCGGGCGATGGCATCGAGCGTCGCCGGGGTCGCTGTCGGTCGCAGTGGGAATTCCACGGTCGAGGCTGATTCGGGCAAACCTGAAGGGTTGCCCCCACCGCGTAGAGCAGAGGCGAGTGCAAGATTCTTCTGAATGACGTGCGCAGAGGACGGAGGCACGACCGTTTCGGTGTACAGCGCGGCGGCTTGCGGCTCGCGGAGATGATCGCGATGGAAGCCCATCACCCGTTTGGCGCCAGACAACCGCGCCCATACCGCCGACTTGATCAGCCCTTGGAGATCGAGCGCGACGTCGAAGCGCTGGCGCCGGAGAAACGCCACCGCGCGCGCATAGCCCAGCGAGCCGCCAAACGTGACGCTGTCAGGCGTCTCGCGGCTGGCGATCGCGCGGACGATGACGCGGCGATGCAAACCGCCGGCAAGCGCCAGGATCGGAGCGTAGGCCTCCTCGACCAGCCAGTCGACCTGCGCATCGGGCCAGTGGCGACCAAGAGCGGCAACGACCGGCAGCGCGTGCACGATGTCGCCGAGCGCACTGAGGCGAACGATCAGGATTCGCCCGCCTTCGCTCGCAGAACTCGCCGAGCTTCGGCGAGGCAGGCTGTGTTGTTCGTCTTCCACTAGCTCGTCTTGATGCGCGCGAGCAGATCTCGCGTGGAGTGGTCTTTCGGGTCGCCGACGATCGCCACACGTCCACCGTAAGATCGCACCGTTTCGCGTTCGGGCACCGTGTCGACCGTATAGTCCGTCCCCTTGCAATGCACGTCGGGCTTCAGCAGCTCGAGCAACGACGCGACCGTCGGCTCGGAAACGAGCACGACGTAGTCCACGGCCCGCAACGCGGCCACGAGCTCAGCGCGATCGCTTTGGTTCAAGACCGGGCGGCCGGGTCCCTTCAACGCGTGGGCGGATTGGTCATCGTTGATGGCCACAATCAGCTTGTCTGCTTCGCGTGCGGCAGCCTCCAAATAACGAGTGTGGCCCACATGGAGCAGGTCGAAGATGCCGTTGGCAAAGGCGATCGTGAGCCCGGCCGCGCGGTCGTCCTGCACACGCGCGGTGAGTTCCGTTCGGCTCAGAACCTCACCCACCCGCCTTCGCTCCGTTTCCTTCCCCAGAGCTTCGGCGGGCAGGCTCTCGGTCCCGTTGAATCGCTTGTCGCAACTCTTGGGCTGAGACGGTCGCGGTTCCGCGTTTCATCACCACCAGGCCACCCGCGTAATTGGCCAGTCTCGCCGCCTCTTCGAACGTGGCGCCGGCAGCTATCGCGAGCGTCATCGTCGCCATCACCGTGTCGCCGGCGCCGGTGACGTCGGCAATCTGATCCGATCCGAAAATCGGAATGTGCACGGTCGGCTGGTCTGGCTGAAAGAGCGCCATGCCTCGGCTGCCTCGCGTGATCAGCACGGCGTTCATGCGCGTGCGCTTCAACACTGTGCGGCCGGCGCGCTCGAGCACATTCAGCCGCTCGCCAATCTTCACGCCAAGCACGCTCTCGACCTCCGACTCATTCGGCGTGCACGCGGTGAGGCCGCGGTATCTGGTCAGGGCGTAGCGGGAATCGATCAGGATGGGGGTGGCCCGGCGCGTGGTCTTCAGCGATGCCGCGAGCGCCGCGACAAATCGCGGCGTTACCAGACCCGAACCATAGTCAGAGATGAGCACCGCATCGACACCGGCGACCGCCCGCCGGGCCGCTCGCTCAAACGCCGCGCGGTGGGAATCCGAAATCGCGTCCTGCGCATGTCGATCGACTCGAACCACCTGCTGTTTGGCCGAGTGAACGCCCCCGGCGAGGATGCGGGTCTTGACCGGGGTTCGATAGCGGCCGGGTCTCAGCAGGCTCGCGCGCTCGACGCCATGCGGCAATGCGCGGACGACGCGGCGGCCGGGATCGTCGCGGCCGACGAGCGCAACCAGTCGCACGTGTCCACCAAGACTCGCGACGTTGTTGGCGGCGTTGCCGGCGCCTCCTGGCACGATCTCCGTCGAGTCGTATTCGAGAATCAGGACAGGCGCTTCTCGGGAAACGCGCGCCACGCGGCCGTAGACGTACTCGTCTGCGATGAGATCGCCGAGGACCACCACGCGCCGATCACGAAAGGCGGCGACCAGATCGAGCAGACGATCGCGTGTCACCGGCGAATCGGCACGCATGCGGTTCTTCAGCTTATCAAACGACCTGGAGGGACAACCCTTCCGCCCGCGATGCGCCTCGCCGGACCGCCGCAGCCTTAGCGGAGGCTGGTTAGGGTTGCCCTCGATTCTCAGGCGACCCTAAAGCGTCGCCTCTACATGATCATTTCGCTACAGGCGACCCTAAAGGGTCGCCTCTACATTTCGCCGGCTTGCAAGAATGACCGAAACGGCAGCGATGAGATTGTCGCAGATCGCGTCCGCCGCTTGCCCCTCAGGACGCCGGCGCTCTTGATCGGCGCCCCATCCGGTCCGCACCAGAATCGATCGAGCGCCCGCGGCATGACCAAGCTGGACGTCGAGCCACTTGTCGCCGACGACCCATGAGCGCGAGACGTCGATGCCCAGATCGCGCACCGCGTCATCGACCATTCCGGTGAGTGGTTTCCGGCAGCGACAGAAGGTCGCAAACGCCTTGACCGAGCCTCTCGGATGGTGCGGGCAGAAGTACAGGGCGTCGAGGTCGCCGCCGGCTTCACGCACCCGCCGAACCATCTCGGCGTGCGCCTGTTCGACGAAGTCCGGCGCGATCATCCCTTGAGCGATCCCCGATTGGTTGCTGACGACCACCAGCAGATACCCGGCGCGCTTCAGCAGACGTAACGCGTCGCCGGTCCACGGAAACAACTTCAGCTGGTCCATGGCGTGCATGTACCCGACATCGACGTTGAGCGTCCCGTCGCGGTCGAGGAAGACAGCGGGGCAAAGCTCGCGAGTCATTCGACCAGCCCGCCTCGCCGACCAGCCTGCGCGAAAGCGACGTCGCTTCGCCGGCCAGCCTCCGCCAAGGCTACGGCGGCCCGCCGAAGCATCAGCGAAGGCGGGAGCCGTGGCGAAGACGGAAGCCCGGTGACCGAATCGACGAGCGAAGGCGGGCCACTCGTGAGAATCTCGTAAACGCGGCGCGCACTGACGCCGCGCATGCATCGATGATCGATCGGGCACTCGCGCAGCATGCACGGCCGACAGAAGACGTCATGGGTCACGATCGCGGGAGCGGGAGAGTCTGGTCCAGGCACCAGAGGCGCGGTTCGATCCTCATTGCTCGCGCCAAAGATCGCGACGACCTTCACGCCGAGCGCTCCTGCCAGGTGCATGACGCCAGAGTCGTTGCTGACGACCGCACGGCTGAGCGCCAACACACCGGCGAGCGTCGGCAACTCGGTTTGCCCCGCGAGGCTGACAAGCCGTGACCGATCGGCCCCCGCCGCATGCGCGTCTCGGCCGATCTCATCGCAAACGGCGCGATCGGCTGTCGTTCCAACGAGCGCGACCGGCCAACCTTGGTCGCGGACAAGCAAAGTCGCCAGCTCTGCGAAATGCTCGGGTAGCCACTGCTTGGCACGTCCGTACGCCGCTCCGGGCGCAAACACGACGAACGGCTGATCCACATCGATACCGGATCCCGCCAAGAGCTCGCGCGCCGGCTGCGCGGGTGCGCTGTCACGACCCTCACGATCGACATGCACGCGCGCGTACCTCGGGCCGGTCGCGATGCCAAGGCCGGCGACAAGCGTCTGATAGTACGCCGCTTGGTGCAGCAGGCCCGCAACCTTCGGCACTGCGCGCGTGAGGAGGCGTCCACGCCAATCGGTGCCATAACCCCATCGCTCCGCGATTCGAGCGCGCGAGACGCTCAGTGCAGCCGCGAACGAATTGGGAAAGAGGACCGCAGTGTCGAAGTGGCCGCTCGCAAGAGC
>JBOGIV010000519.1:0-13091 GCA_050747925.1 Vicinamibacterales bacterium | reverse complement strand
TGCACGTACACGTGCTTGCAGAGATCGAGCGCCGCCATGGCGATCTGCGCGTGCATGTGGTCGGGTGTGGCGATGACCACGGCGTCGATGTCCTTTTGTTGTTCGAACATCAGCCGGTAGTCGCGGTAGCGCTTCTGCCGAGGGAGATCCTCGGCGATGACTTTCTTCAGCGAGTCGATGCGGGCCTGACTGTTCTTGCGCGCCGTCGGGTCGGTGACCTTTGGCAGGCGATCTTCTTCACGCTTCAAATCCGCCTCGAGCGAGCTCCACGCCTTGCCGGCGAAGCCCCAGTCGACGTCGCAGAGCGCGACGATGTTGTTGCCGACCGCGAGGTTGAGCAGGTTGATCTTGCCCATGCCGCCCACGCCGACGCCGGCGATATTGAGGGCGTCACTGGGCGGAGTGAAGCCACGGCCCAGCACGTGCCGCGGAACGATGGAGGCCGCGGTCGTCGCGGCGACGTTGGTGACGAAGTCGCGTCTCGAGATCATCGCCGGTCCTTTCGTTGCTATGGCGTAGAAGGTATCGCAAAACCGTCGACAGACCTAAAGGTCTGTCGCCACCCGAATGGCCAGGTAGGTGCGACCGTCGCTCGTGGCGGACCATCGCTCGCTCGTGGCGACAAACCTTTAGGTTTGCGGACCATCGCTCGCTCGTGGCGACAAACCTTTAGGTTTGTCGATCCACCGATTGCCCGGGTTAAGATCGCCAAGCCGCCATGCAGATCATCCGCAGCCGCACCGTTCACGACGTGGTCATCGTCGGCTCTGGCGCCGGTGGCGGCATGGCCGCGAAGGTTCTCACCGAGGCGGGCGCCACTGTCCTGATGCTCGAGGCCGGCGTGATGTGGGACACACGAAGCGATTCGAAGATGCTCGCGTGGCCCTACGATTCTCCGCGGCGAGGCGCGCCGATTCCCGAGCGGCAATTCGGCGAGTTCGACGCGGGCCTTGGCGGCTGGACGCTCGAGGGCGAGCCGTACACGTCGGCAGCGGGGAACCGCTTCGACTGGTTCCGCACACGAATGCTGGGCGGGCGGACGAATCACTGGGGCCGCATCTCGTTGAGATTTGGCCCGGACGACTTTCGACGCAAAAGCCTCGATGGGCTCGGCGACGACTGGCCGATCGGCTACGACGACCTCGAGCCGTACTACGACAGCGTCGATCGGATGGTCGGCATCTTCGGTTCGGTCGAGGGGCTGCCGAATCATCCCGACGGTGTGTTTCAGCCGCCACCCAAGCCGCGGTGCTACGAGTTGCTGATCAAGCAGGCGGCCGACCGCCTCAATATCACCTGCATCGCCAATCGGTTGTCCATCCTCACCCAACCGTTGAACGACCGGCCTGCGTGCCACTATTGCGGCCAATGCGGACGCGGGTGCGCGTCGCACGCGAACTTCTCGTCGCCGTCGGTGTTGTTGCCCCCGGCCCTCGCGACTGGGCGGCTGACCATCACGGCCAACGCGATGGCGCGGGAGGTGACCGTCGACGACACCGGACTGGCCAACGGGGTGACCTACATCGACAAGGCCACGGGACGCGAGAACCACGCTCGCGCCCGAGTCGTGGTGCTGGCGGCGAGCGCCTGCGAGTCGGCGAGGCTCTTGCTCAACTCCAAGTCGCCGAAATTTCCTCATGGCCTCGCGAATTCCAGCGGTGTGGTCGGCCGGTACCTCACCGACACGACTGGCGCCGGCGTCTCGGGTCACATCCCAAGGATGATGAGTGGCGTCCCGCACAACGAAGACGGCGCCAGCGGCGCGCATCTCTACATGCCGTGGTGGCTGGACAACACGAAGCTCGACTTCCCGCGCGGCTATCACATCGAGCTGGGTGGTGGTCGCCGGATGCCGGGCTTCGGCGTGATGGGCGGCATCCATCGATACGCGGGAGGCGGTGGCTACGGCAAGCCATTGAAAGACGACTACCGGCGCTTCTATGGATCAACGGTGAACTTCGCCGGCCGGGGCGAGATGATCCCCAACGAGAACACGTACTGCGAGATCGACCCCACGGTCGTCGATCGTTGGGGCATTCCAGTGCTTCGCTTCCACTTCAAGTGGACCGACTACGAGCTCAACCAAGTGAAGCACATGCAGGAGACGTTCCGCGCCATCATCCAGGAGATGGGGGGCACGCCGCTGACGCCGATGCCGTTACGTGAAGATGGCTACGGCATCGAGCCTGGTGGCCGCATCATTCACGAGCTCGGCGTCATCCGGATGGGTGACGATCCCTCACGTTCTGTGCTCAATCGCCAGTGCCAGGCTCACGACGTGAAGAACCTGTTCGTGGCCGACGGCGGTCCATTCGTTTCGCAGGCCGACAAGAACCCGACGTGGACGATTCTGGCGCTGGCGATGCGAACCAGCGAGTTCATCGCCAACGAGCGCAAGAAGGGGAGCATATGAAACGTCGTGAGGCGTTGAAAGTGTTCCTCGCGGCGCCAGCCGCGATCTTCACGTGGACCGATGCGCAAGCGATGCAGGCAGGCGCCGCCGCGCAGGCGTCGAGGGCCGCGGCAACACCGTTTACCCCGAAGTTCTTTACGGCGGGCGAGTACTGGCTGGTCCAGGTGCTCGCCGACATCGTGATTCCCAAGGATGAGAGGTCGGGAAGTGCGACCGATGCGGGCGTGCCCGAGTTCATGGACTTCATGATGATCGATCAGCCGGTGCGGCAGGTCGCGATGCGCGGCGGTCTCGCCTGGTTGGACGTCGAGTGTCAAAAGCGGTTCGACAAGACGTTTCTCGATTGCTCGGACGCCAATCGCACGGCGGTGCTCGACGACATCGCCTGGCCGACGCGCGCCAAGCCAGAGATGGCCCACGGCGTCGCCTTCTTCAACAGTTTCCGCGACCTCACAGCGGCAGGATTCTGGACCACCCGGATGGGCATTGACGATCTGCAGTACATGGGCAACCGATCGGTCGCTCGATGGAACGGGTGTCCCGAGGAGGCGCTCCGGAAACTGGGCGTCGGGTAGGCCCAAAAGCAAACAGGAGTTAAGGAGTTCAGGAGAAGGCTTTCTTTGAATAGGAGATCAGGAGTCCGAGAGCGTTATCGGGCCCAAAAACTCTCCTGCTCTCGTATACTCGCCCCTGCTGTTTCGCATCTTGGGAGGCGGCGCGATGTCCGATCGGCGCGAATTCCTCCGGCAAGCGGCTGGCGTCATTGCCGGTCTTGACGTCACAGCGCGCGCGCTCACGGCGCAGCAGCGCGCTGCCACGATGCCGACACCCCGCGCAGCGGCCTTGATGGCCGCCTTCGGCTTGAAGTTCCCAATCTTCAACGCCGGCATGGGAGCGGTTGCGAATCCTGAACTCGCGATCGCCGTATCGAACGCCGGCGGTCTCGGCGCGATCGGCACAGGAGCAACGCTTTCGGTCAGCACCGCACCCGCTGTGGCGGCCGACATCGTCCGGCAGCGTGTCACTCGCACCAAGGCCGGAACCTCGCGACCGTTCGCGGTCAATTACCTGCTCGCGTTCGATCCCGTCACGCTTCCGATCGCGCTCGATGCTGGCGCGCCGATCATTCAGTTCGCCTGGGGGATTCCGTCCGTTGAATCGGTCGCCGCTATCCGACGCGCAGGCGCGAGAATGGGGATTCAGATTGCGAGCGCGGCCGGCGCGCGCCGCGCGCTCGACGTCGGGGCCGACTATCTGATTTGTCAGGGCACTGAGGCGGGCGGCCACGTGCAGTCGACGACCGCCCTCTACGACACGCTTCCTGCGATCATCGAACAGGCGAAGGAGGTGCCGGTGCTGGCTGGCGGCGGGATCGCCTCCGGCGCGCACATCCGGAACGCGTTGCTGGCCGGAGCTTCGGGCGTGTTGGTCGGGACGCGCTTCGTCGCGACGAAAGAAGCCAATGCGCACGACGAATACAAACGAGCGCTGACCCGAGCGACCGCCAAGGACACTGTGCTGACCGTGTGTTTCCAGGACGGATGGGTCAATGCCCCACATGGAGTGCTGCGCAATCGGACGTTCACGATGTGGGACGCCGCTGGCTGCCCGCCGCCGGGGAAACGTCCGGGCGAAGGCGACGTGCTCGCGACCAACATTGTCACCGGTGCCGTGAAACGCCGCTACGGCACGGGATTACCGGGGCCCGACGACCGCGGCACGCTCGAGGATCTCGCCTTGTACGCGGGCCGGGGCGTGGACGCGATTCGCGATATCCCGTCGGCGGGCGAGCTCGTCGCGAGATTATGGAAGGAATGCCTCGATCGCACGTGAGCGTGGGGAAAGAGTCGAGCCGCACCAAGACAGCGCGTACGACCACAAAACTGACAAGAGATATCCGCTCCTGATCTCGTTATTCGTTGCGAAGGGCGACGCCAGGATCCACTCGCGAGGCCCTGAGCGAGGGTGCGACCGCCGCAATGGCGCTCGCCAGTAGAACAACGAGCGCGCCGATCAGGTACGGACGAATGCCGGGCGCCGGCATGAGCTCGATGACCGACGCGAGCAGCGGAGCGCGTAGCGGTCGTCCTGGACAATCCCGTCAATCACGGGGAAGCCGATTCATGAGATAGACGAAACCAAGGATCCAGGGTTCCAGCCTGCGTGAACTGCTATCGTGATCGGAAACTGACAGCCCTGCGAATGCGGAGGCGAAACGATGGCCAATACTGGGTTCAATCATTCAAGCCCGCACAGATGAAGACCATTAAGCCCCTGTTCGACAAGTACGGCAATGAGGGTTGGGAACTGGTTAATTTCGTGCCTGCCGAGATTACCCATTTCCCAGGAAAACGATCGCGCGCCAACGACCCGCCCGACACCGAGGGCGTGACCGCCTACTTCGCTTTCTTCAAGCGAAGCATCGCCTAGTTCAGTTCCAGGGTTCGAGGCGCCCTACAGATTCGAACGGGAATCGAGCTCGAGAATCGTGCGCAGCAGGACGTTGGCGCCGTTGGCGCAGTCCTCCCACTTGGTCAGCTCTTTGGGCGAATGGCTGATGCCCCCAATGCTGGGGACGAAGATCACCCCCATCGGCATGAGTTGCGCCATCATCTGCGCGTCGTGGCCGGCGCCGCTTGGCAGCCGCATTGTCTTCAGTCCCAAGTCAGCCGAGGCGCGCTCGACAGCAGTCTGCACCTCTGGCGACGCGGCGGCCGCCGGATTGCGGCTCGCGTTGGTCAGCGAAATCGTCGTCGCGGTGGCCGCTTCAATCCGAGGAATCTCTCCGCGAAGCGCGTCCGCGAGCTTCAGGAGTGTGTCTTCCGCCAGATCCCGGAACTCAATGGTGAGTTGTGCGCGCCCAGCGACGACGTTAGGTGCGTTGGGTGTGACCTCGATGTGCCCGACGGTGCCGACCTGGCGCCCGGCCATTCGCGTGACGACCTCGCGAACGGCCACGGTGAGGTGAGATGCTGCCAGCAGCGCGTCGTGACGCTCGGCCATCGGCGTCGTGCCGGCATGATTGGCGAACCCGGTGATGACCGCGTCGTATCGATCGATGGCGACGATGCCCTCGACGACGCCAATCGGAACCTCCGCTCTCTCGAGTGCGCCACCTTGCTCGATGTGGAGCTCGACGTACCGGTGATAGGCGCCACGTTGTCTTCGCGCCTCGAGAATGCGATCCGGATCGCCGCCGACCTTGCGAATGGCATCGGCGCGCCGCATCCCGTTCCACACCTGATCCATATCCGCAGGCTTGATGTCGCCAGCGACGATGCGGCTGCACGCGAGGCCGCGTCCAAACGCGACGCCTTCCTCGGCCGCCCACACGACCATCTCGAGCGGATGGCGAGTTCGGATCGCGGCGCGATCGAGCGCCTCCATGACGGACAACGCCCCAAGCGATCCGAGATCGCCATCGAAGTTGCCGCCGCTGGGCACGGAATCGATGTGCGATCCAAACAGAATCGGCGGCAGGGAGGTCTCGGTTCCCGCACGGCGGCCGAAGATATTGCCGGCGGGATCGATCCGCGGGGAGAGCCCCGCGGACTTCATCAGCCCAATCACGTACTGGCGCCCGGCGACGTCTGCGTCGGAGTACGCGACTCGGCTCACGCCGTCAGCGAACGTGCCGCCCGCTGGACGACCGAAAACGCTGAGCGCTTCAAGGCGCTCGCGCAGAATCTCCGCCTCCACGCGCAACAGAACGGCAGACTGGGAGATCCTTGCCGCGTGACCCGATCGCGATGTGAGAACGGTCGCCGACGTCGTGGCGAGTCCGGCGAGAAGCGAGCGACGTGAAATCAACACCGCGGCGATAGTAGCACCGATGTAGATCACGTTCATCGTGAGCTGGACCCGCTGAGGTGACGAGAAGAGCGAGCAGAATCTGCCACCGTTGTGCCTGAAAGTCGACGATGGTAGCGTCGTCGTCCAGCCTATCAGCGCGCTCGCTCAACTGGTCGGCGTACCATGACCTCGAAGAATCGGCGACAGCCGAAACTCGGCAAACCTCATCGGTTCGGTGGCGAGTGGACAACGGCCAAACTCGATGCACTCGCGAATCGACTGCGCGATCAGTGCCGGGCGGCGAGTCTGCCGTACTTCTTCAAGCAGTGGGGTGGGAAGAACAAGAAGATGACCGGCCGGCTGCTCGAGGGACGAACATGGGACGAGATGCCAGCGGTATAATGCCGACGTGTCGTCGGGAGAGAACAGGCGGTCGGCTCTCGCCGAATTCGTGAAGCGGCTTCGCATGCAGTTGTCCACGAGCGTCGTCGATATGCGCTTGTTCGGTTCTGAGGCGCGCGGTGATGCGACGCCGGAATCCGACATTGATGTGCTGGTCGTGGTGCAGCCTGATGACCAGCGCGCACCTCTCGAAGAGCGCGTCGTTGACATCGCTTTCGACGTGAATCTCGCTTTCGGCGTCTACATTTCGCCGCGTGTCGTGACACCGGGAGTGCTCAACGATCCTGTGTGGCGCGAAACCGCCTTCATCAAGAACGTTTCGCGCGACAGCGTCCCGTTGTGAACCCGTCCGACGCCCTCGCCGAGCACCGCTTGGCCCGGGCACGAAGCGCATTGCAGGAAGCCGATCTTCTGATTGCACAGCAGCATTTCAACGGCGCGATGAACCGCGTGTACTACTCGGCTTTTTATGCGGCTCGTGCCGTTCTCGCCACCCGGAGCCTCGATTCGTCCAGGCACAGCGGCGTCATCGCCCTGTTCCAGGAACATTTCGTTCGAAGCGGGTTCATTGCCATCGACACCGCACGCGCGTTGCCGCGGGCGTTCGAGAAGCGACAGTCGAGCGATTACGGAGACTTCAGCGAACCGTCCGCCGATGAAGTGACGTCGCTTCGCCAGCAGGTCGATGTTTTCGTCCGCGCGTGCGAGGACCTCATCCACAAGCTGCGCCCTGCCGGCTAGCGGTTTGCGACGGGAACAGAACTGTTCTAGCCAACTGTGACCGGCACGAGCGTCATCGTGTCGTTCCCGAAAATGTCGATCACCTTCACCGCGATCGTGTAGCGTCCGGGCTTCTCGTAGATATGCGGCGCCGTCGTCATGTCGCAGCGGATTCTGGCGTGGCCCCTTGGCGTCAAAGCCAATGAAAGCCGTTCCGGGCCCCAGGATCGCAAGCGCCTCTTGCAGACCTACGTCGCGAGGACGCGGCCAACGCACGAGCAATTTGGTCACCCCAATGCGCGGCCAAGATCGATGGCACGTGTCAGGCCATCCCCCGAGTCGACAAAGAGCGGTCCCTTCTTCGGAACCAAGCTCGACTTAGCGAGGTAGTCGCTCGCCCTACAGGTGAACACCAGCACCTGGAACCGGCGCGCCTTCTCGGTCAACACCTGACGAAACCACTCCATCCGCCACTCATCGCTCTGAACCAGTTGGTCGTCCAGAACGACGGCGGTGCGGAGGTAGTCAGCCATTGTCAGTCTGTAGATCGTGGACAACTGCTCGCGGGTTCCCACCGAGAGACGCTCGCGAGGGCGGACCGTACCGCTCACGACAACGCCTTGAGTTCCCAGTTCCGGTCCGAGCTCGAGCCCGTCATAGCGCTGCCGTGTTAGTTCGCGAAAACCCTCCATGATCGCGGGAACGAACGCTTGACCAAGGTTGCTCGCCTGAGCGGCGTTAGCTGCGTTCATCTGCTCCAACAATAGTAACCACGCTTCGTATTCGGTCTCCGTCTCCCTATCGGAGCGCACCGCGAGCTCGTACGCTTCTATCGCGTCGGAGAGACGCTCGCGAGCCACAGCTCCGCCCACCTGTTCAAGGGCACCCTGGGCTCGTTGGATGTCGCGCTCGATGCCCTCCACCTCTTGCTGCAGCCCGTCAACCGCAGTACGAGCTCGAAGAAGCTCGCCTTCCGTTACGGCTCTCTTCGGCAACGGCAGGGTCGCGAGGTATTCGTTTCTCTGACGAAGGCTCGTCTGCGCCGCCTCCAGATCTTCGGCTCCGCGCTGCGCCTGTAGCGCAATGATGTGTCCCTTCGCCTCGGAGTGGGCCTTCACTGCAGTCGTCAGATCCATTTGGGCAGCAGACACAGCACGACCTGCCTCTTCGGCTTTGTCGCTCGCATCTTTCAGTGCCGCCTCAATGCGGGCACGCCGTTCTTGGCCGGAACGCTCGAGAGTCGCAAGCTCAATGCCGATTCGGTCGATTTCAGAGACTACCAATTCGTGTGCCGCATTTGCCTCGCGTAGTACGGTTGAGAGGCCTTCGGGGAACGCAACCAGCGCTGCGTCTCGTGCCCGAATACTGTCGTCGCGAACCGCTTCGGTCTGCTGAGAACGCTCGTTCGCCAGGGCGTAAGCCGTCGATGCAGAGTTCATCGCCTGCTGGGCCACTTCGAGGTCCGCTGATAATTTCGACCGCCTGCTTCGCAGAGCGGTCGCAGGATCTGATCCAAGTTCCGGCAGGTTGCTGCGGACGTCGTCGAGTTCGCCGGCCTCCGCTCGCAACCCGTTCAGACGTTCAGTGGCAAGGGCGAGCAGTGCTTCAGCTTCGCCAAGAGGAGCGATCTGTTCGGCAAGAGATTCGATCAGGGTCGTTTGCTCTCTAATGCTTGCATCCAGCCCCCGGACTTTTTCGACCTTCGCCTCGAAGGCTTCCAGTGTGGCCGCGCCCGCCGCCGTGAAGTGTGGCAGCACTTCACGCTTCCAGGACTCCTGAAGCGAGTGTGCCCTAGCCCGTGCGTCGGGCCGCCCAGCCGCGACACCGAATGTCACGACATCTGGAATCGTGACGTCAATGGCGCTGTCGGCTTCGATGTCGAGTGCTCCCGACAGGAGTTGGGACTCGAGCTCAGCGTTGTCCTTCCGAACCTGAACGGTCAATGGCCTTACGGGCTTCAGGGTAACGACGAGTCCAAGGTCGAGGGCCGCTCGCGCTGCTGCGACTTCTCCGTCGATCTTTCTGATCCTCAGCAAGGACTCTCCATCAGGTACAACGAGCTGCTGCCGCAGTTCCAAGAGTTGAGCACGGCTTTCTTCCGCAGCGGCGTTCCGCCTCTGGAATTCCGCCTTCTTCTGTACAGCGCCCTCAGCTTCCTCGAGGCGCCGCTGGGCCGCGTTCACCTCAGCGAGCTGCTCCAGCCGACCACATCGGCTGATTGCGTCGGCCAATGCGGACCGGTGCGATTCCGCGTCAGTGAACGCGCTGCGGCAAGATTCCTGCTCTGCCTGTCGAGCCGCAACGTCGGCCACGGCACGCGCCGCGCCATCAGCCACGTTCTGAGCTTCCTGAATCGCTTGGATTCTGCGTTCAGCGTCGGCCGCGGATTGTTGGGCGGCAATCCTTCGAAGCTCCAAATCCTTGCGGGCAATCTCATCGCCAATTCCCGGTTGGCGTTGTTCCTCTCGGACGATGTCCTCAAGCGCCTTCAACGCCACGCGGGTGTCTGCATCGAAGGACTGGGACTGCTCAAGGATCCCCTTGGCATGTTCCTCGTCCCTCGCTCGTTCCTGGACCGTTGCTTCTGAGGCTGCAATGTCGGCGTCCATCTTCTCAATTCGCCGCACCCCTTCTTGCGCAGCCCGGACGGATTCTGAAGCCTCGGCCCGCGCTTCGGTCTGCCGCAAGAGTGTTTCGAGTTCTCTGTACCCCTCAAACCTGTCGTCCAGCGATTGCTGACGTTCATCTCGTCGGGAGGTCAGCTCACCAATCTGGGCTTCTACTCCGTCAGACTCTGCGACGATGTGCTGGAGATGCGTCATCTCTTCTCGTGCCGCGTTGACCCTTTCGGCGGCGACCTTAAAGACGCTCCCACGCGCCTGCTTCTTCGCGCCCTTGTCGGTGTACGCCTCGTCCCGTTTGGCCTGCGTCGCTCGCAATAGCTCCACAAAGAGCGGATCCTGTGCGACGGCCTGTAACGCCTCAGCGATCCTCTCTTTGCCGGAGTCGTCTTGGTCGTCACCCAGGTTCTCGTTCAAGACGGCGGTCACGTCGGCCTGAGTGGACAACAGTGCGGTCGCCAGAAAACTCCTGGGTAGTCCACGACTCGAGCCACTACCACCAGGCTCGGGTATGCCCCATCCGAGCATTTCGCGTAGCTTGCCGTCTACTTTTCGTCCCTGCTCGACATCCTCGTAGTCGCGGCCGTTCTTTGAAGACTCCAACGAGGAGCGTCCGCCTCGACCGAATTCCTTTCGGACCCGCCAAATGCGCTGCGCCTCGGTTTCGAAACATAGCTCCACGAAGGGTGACGCGCCGCTGTCCCACGGCACATATGGATCGGAGTGGTTCGATCCGTGAGGGAGGAGCAAAGCAAGACGAATGGCTTCGACAAGCGTCGACTTACCAAGGTCATTCGGGCCATACAGCACGTTCAGCCCAGGGCCGAACTCGACCGCCACGTCGCGGACGCCGCCGAAGTTCTTGACGTGGAGGCGATGGAGCCTCACGGCCGAGCCTCACCCGACCGATCGTGGGTTTGAATCATGCGATACAGATACGTCAACGCACGCGTCGCGCGGTCTCGTGCCGTCTCGTCAGGAGCTTCAGCGGCAAGTCGATCCAGACGGTCTACGGTGTCCTTGAGCACTGGAGGCAGGTCTTCAGGAAAGTCGTTGATGGAACCTGCTTGGATTCGCAGATTCAAGCGATTGACTTGAAGTACGCCGACGCGTCCGTGCGTGGCGGCCGTGCCCGCCAAGTCCCGCACGATTCGTTCAACCTCGTTCTCCTCGGCAAGTGAAACCGTCATATCTAAGTGAAGTCGGACCACGCTGTGGTCAAGATCCGGCGTCGTGAGAAATCGGCGCAGCTCGTTCATGTCACCACACGAGACGTCCATCCAACGCCAGCGGCCGACCCGCTCGGCGCTGACGCGGGGGCGGGTGCCCCGACGGAACAGCGCGACCAGGGCCACTTGGCCGGCACCTGGCTCGTCGAAGCTGGTCGGCTCCGGCGCACCGGGGTACACCGTTGGCACGGGGCTATTCGGCGTGACATCCCTGAAGGAGTGCATGTCGCCAATTGCCAGGTAATCGAGCCCGCGAGACATGCCTGCGTCGAGCGAGATGGGAAAATTCGTCTGATGCCCCACGAGATCGAACGTGGATCCGTGCACACAGCCAATGCGCAGACGCTCATCTCCCGCCTCCCGAGTCGGAAGGGCTAGCGCCAGATCGCTCTCTCCGGCCTTCGAACGACAGGGACGGGCATAAATCACGGCGTTGGGCGCGAGCGCATGAGAGAAATCGTCACGATCGACGACGTGCACCCACGCGGGCAAAAGGCGACGGAAAGGATGGTCAGGGGCCCACACAGACTCCTTCGTCAACGGGTCATGATTTCCAGGAACCAGAAACGTCGGCGGGTGCATGGCTGGCTGGCTCTTGAAGATCTTCGCAAGCGCTTCCCAGAAGTCTTGAATCGGATCCGGGTCGTCGAAGAGATCGCCGGCGCACAAGACTGCATTCACGGCGTTTCGCCGCGCGACGTCGAAGATCGTGCTCACGATTTCCAGCCGCGCCCGAGACAGCTTTCGTTGGGCATCCTCGTCGAAGGCCGGAAACCGGCGGCCCAAGTGCCAATCGGCGGTGTGAAGCAGTTTCAGCACGACCTCTCCGGCGTCGGTGGACTGACTCGAAACATCACCTGGAAGAGGGTGGTCACGGTTGGCGGCTGATAACGAAGTTCGTGATACTTGTCGTGCCATTTCCGATAAACCTCATCCTCGCGAGACTCCAGCGCTTGAATTCGGCGCTCGAGCATTTCGTCCGCCGTAGCAAGGCGGCTGATCTCTTCTTCCACTCGCTCCCGCGTGCTGGCACCTACCACATGGTCGCGGCGCTCACGAGCGGAAGTCAGCTTCTCCGCGATGCTCGCGCGCTCCGTTCGGCAGACGAGCGCCTTGTCCTCGACGAATCGCTCGAGTTGGCCGGCAGCCTGTTCGAAATGACGCTGCTCGTCGGTCTCCACAACCCGCTGATCGACAAACACCGCCTCTTCGATTGCATCGCCGAGCCAATGCAGATCTGCGTCGGACGCCACCGTTTGGCCGTCAGTCGCGTGAAGTCGCATCAGCTCGTGAGCGAGAAGGGGATCTATCGGCGCACCATCAACCACGGCCGCCGGCACGAGGTGTTGGACGGGCTCAAAACCACCGTAGTCGACCAGCACCAAACGCATCGTGCCGGTCCTACCGGCCAGCTCACCCAGCTGTTGACCGGCGGACACCGGGAGGTGCAAGTCGATCGAACCGCCGGCCCATAGCCGCGACGCTCTGACTGCCGCCTTGACCAGTGGGTGCATCAGGTTGAGTGGCTCAGCGTCTCCATGTCCGCGGGCGTCGCCCGTAGCGAAGCGGCGGTGAGGACCGAGTTCTTCTGGAAGGCTGAGCTGCTCGGAAATGTCGAACACGACTCGCCCGCCAACCTCGGTTCGATCGAACGGCACGCCTAGGCTGGCCAAGTACCCGTCGACCAGGACGGCGATGTCTCGGTCTAGATCAGCCAACGCTGCTGGAAGGTCGTCGCGAAGGCGCTTGAACACCCGTTGCACGTTCTCGTCGAACCGAGACTGGATGATCTGCGATGTTCTCGCGTACTCCTGTTCGTACGCGTCCCTTCGCTCCGAGATCTTGTCGCGCAACGCGGCAATTTCACGCGTCACCTCGTCCAAGGACCGCGAACGACTGTAGATGCTCCTGAGG